>NZ_LGIW01000015.1:1521162-1842325 GCF_001275385.1 Exiguobacterium sp. BMC-KP | reverse complement strand
TTGGGTTCGACTACTTGCGCGATCATCTCGTCAATCGGAAAGAAGACCGTGTGCAACGAAAACATCATTTTGCCATCATCGATGAAGTCGATAGTATTTTAATCGACGAAGCGAAAACACCACTCATCATGGCAGGAAAGGGTTCGGTGCATGAAGGGCTACAAACCGTCGCGAAGCTGATCGTATCAAAATTCCCTACAGACGCATACGAATTCGATGAAGAAATCAAAGCGGTCTCGCTGACGGATAAAGGGATTGCAATCATCGAAGAGAACTTTGCGATCGATAATCTCTTCGCAGCTGAGCATCAGGTGCTTTATCATTACATGGTTCAAGCATTGCGTGCCCATATCGTCATGAAACGAGACGTTGATTACATCGTAAAAGATGGAAAAATCGAGCTAGTTGATTTATTTACAGGACGTATCATGGAAGGACGAAGTTTGTCGGATGGGCTCCATCAAGCCATCGAAGCAAAAGAAGGCATCGCCATCACGGAAGAAAATAAAACGACGGCTCAAGTCACGATCCAACATTATTTCCGGATGTACGAACTCGTTTCGGGTATGACAGGTACTGCTCAAACTTCAAGACAAGAGCTTCTAAAAACTTACGGAATGGATGTCGTACAAGTCCCGACCAATCGTCCAAAACTCCGAGAAGATTCTTCTGACATCATTTATGCGACAAAAGAGGAAAAATATGAGGCTGTGGCACGTGCGACAAAAGAAGCTCATGCAAGACAGCAACCCGTATTGATCGGAACGACGTCCATTGAACAGTCATTTGCTGTAGCTGAAGCTTTAGATACGCATCAGTTATCGTATCAAATCCTGAATGCAAAGACGGTCGATCAAGAGACAGATATCATCCGGGATGCAGGTCGACATGGACGCATCACGATTGCGACGAACATGGCAGGTCGTGGAACAGATATTACATTGGATGAGATTGCGAAAGAAGCAGGTGGATTATTCGTCATCGGTACAGAACGTCATGAGTCGGTTCGGATCGATAACCAGCTAAGAGGACGTTCAGGACGTCAAGGAGATCCGGGTAAAAGTCAGTTCATCGTATCACTCGAAGATGACCTTGTTCGACGCTTTGCAAAGGATCGACTCGAGAAAGTCTTGAAAAAAGTAAAGACTAGTCAGCATGAACCCGTTACGTTAAAAGAAGCGCAAGCGTTATTGAGTTACGCTCAAGAAACATGCGAGGGGACGGGTTACTCGATTCGAGAGGAACTTGTTAAGCTAGATGACGTCCTTCATCAGCACCGCCTCGTCATTTATGCAATCCGTAACCAAGTGCTAGATGCAGAGGACATTCAAGATATGGTGTTACCGATGGTCGAGCGGACGGTCGAACGTATCGTAGATCGTTACCTTTCTGCAGAACTTGTACCTGAAGAATGGCCAAAGGAAGAGTTCCAATTTGCGATGAATGAATTATTACACGACGAAGTGCCGCTTCCGGAGGAGTTAGAACAACCGGAAGAGGTCAAAGCATATTATGTCAACATTGTCTCCGCTCGTCGTGAACAATTGATGGAAGAACTAAAGAATCCTGCGGTAGACGAGTTGATCCGAGATCAGCTACTAGCGTCCATTGAAGAACACTGGACGGAACATTTGACGACGATGAATACGTTAAAAGAAGGCATTCATCTTCGGAGTTACGGTCAGGAACAGCCGGTTCGGATGTATGAAAAAGAAGGCTTTGAAATCTTCAACTACACGATTGCTGAAATCGAGTATCCTGTCGCCTATGTATTACAACGACTGTCTGAATATATCATGCTAGATGAAGAAATCGAGGAGATGGAGTTAGATGTTTAATCGCAGAAAACAAATCATTTTAGAAGCAGAGGCACCAGAAAACACAGGGTTGTACAAGCCGCGATTGATCTTTACGGAAGATATGTTGATCGAGAAGGAAGATGAATACCTTTTCCGTTATCATGCCAATCAATTGCCGGACTTGGAGTTAAATCAATTATCCGTCGAAGCACTTCAAGTCGACCTATCATCTTCGCCGATTTCTATCGTCGCCTTATTTCGGAACACATTAGAAAACAGTTTTCATATAGACGGTCTTCCTATACTCGTGTTGGACGAAGCCAATCGTCTGATTGGCAGAAAAGTCCTGACGACGGAAGATATTCCGGAGTTCGTACCGATGAGTAGTATGCCATGTTGGCTAGATTTTTCCGAGGAAGAATTGTTCTTAACAGAAGAAGAAAGCTTTCCGGAAAACATTCGCCTCTTATTTAGTTTAGAAGAGACGCATGACCTCGAGGTTTCAACAGACTTCCTTGATACGGAAGCGCGACGTGTACGTCAGATGTTCTATTCCACCCCGACGTTGAAGAATGAGGAAGTCAATGTCATGAATGTCTGGAACGATAAAACAGAAAATAAGATGACAGGATTGTTTTTGATTCGCAATGGATACGACCAGACGATTCAACTCGGAACGCTACCGTTACAACTTACAAACGGAGAGCAAGTCTTGCAGACGTTACAGGTAGCGTTAACGTCTCCTATTGAAGCTAAAACGACACGTGCAATCAAAGTCGTCCTAGACGCGACGGAGTGGCAAGACCAAGAAGTTCTACAATTCCGAGTCGCACAAGCGTAAGTCAATGCTTTTTGTTTACAGAATGGGAACGAACGATTTTTGGAAGAAGAATGTGGTATAATTCGCGCAGGAGCGTGATGTTATTATGTTATGGACGGCGTCCATTGTCTGTTTCATCGCTGCATTGCTGATTACCCCCGTTGTCAAACGTTTTGCCATTGCAGTGGGCGCGGTGGATAGTCCGGATGCACGAAAAGTACATGTTCGAATCATGCCACGTTTAGGTGGACTTGCGATATACATCTCATTCATGATCGGATACTTTATCTTACAACCATCGAGTCCATATGCGACTCATATATTAGTCGGTAGTTTCGTGATCATCATGACCGGTATGTTGGATGATCGTTTTCAACTGAATGCTAGGCTGAAGTTAATGGGACAAATCGTAGCGGCAGTCATCGTTTTAAATGGTGGGATTCGAATCGAATTCATCAATTTGCCGTTTGATCAACAGCTGTATCTCGGCTGGTGGAGTGTTCCATTGACCTTCTTGTGGGTCATCGGTATCACGAATGCCGTCAATTTGATTGATGGTTTAGACGGACTAGCTGCTGGCGTATCGAGTATCGTCTTGTTGACGCTAATTAGTTTGGCTGTGATTCAAGGGAACGTCTACGTGACGATCGTTGCGATTCTCTTGCTGATGAGTACGCTCGGTTTCTTGTTTCATAATTTTTATCCGGCAAAGATTTTCATGGGAGACACGGGTTCGCTGTATCTTGGATATATGTTGGCCGTACTTTCCCTGCTTGGATTCAAAAATGTAACTTTATTCTCACTTGCTGTACCGGTCATTTTGCTCGGGATCCCAATTTCAGATACGCTGTTCGCTATTTTGCGTCGTATGTTACAAGGGAGACCACCGTTCGCACCCGATAAAGAGCATTTGCATCATCGTCTACTTGATTTAGGATTTACGATGAGACAAGCCGTTTTAGTCATCTACGGACTTTGTGGTGTGTTCGGAATGACGGCAATCCTCTTTTCACAAACGAACTCTCTCGGTGCGTTCATTTCACTCGTCATTCTATTGATCGTACTTGATATTTTAGTCGAATCGTTAGGATTGCTAGGGGATAAATATCGACCGATTCTCAAACTATTAGAACGTCTTACAACTAAATGATTTAAAAAGATCGCTCATCTCAATGTGCGGTCTTTTTTTAAGGGAGATGAGAAAATGCAAGAAATCAATAAGAATGAACGCATTCAGTACTTGGATGTGTTGAGGGGATTTGCTTTGTGTGGCATTTTATTTGTCAACATGCCGAGTTTTCTTGGCGATCGACCGAATGCAATGATGGGGGATGTCGATCAAGCGATTCGTTTAGTGTTTGATCTGTTCATCCAGACGAAATTCTATACGCTGTTTAGTGTCTTGTTTGGAGCGGGTTTTTATCTGTTCATCCAGCGTTTGCAGCAAAAAGGATTACCAAAGACGATTTTTGCGCGACGGCTTGGGATTCTCCTTGTCATTGGACTAGTACACTTATGCATTTGGCAGGGTGACATTTTACATACGTACGCGTTCACTGGTTTTATCTTGTTATTATTCGTAAAAGCAAAACCGATTACGAAATTGTTGTTTGCGGTAGCATTTCAAATCTATGCTGTTCTGCTCTACTTACTTATTTTTTTTGGGGCTCGTCAATTCGGTGATGCGCCCGTCGTCGAGCTAGATAAGACACTCCAGTCTTTCGTAACGTCGCGCGATATTCTCGGATTTTTGTCTCATCACGTGACGGTTCAATTACCGGAAGCCCTTATGAATTCAGGTGTCATTTGGCCAGAGATTCTATCGTTGTTTTTGATTGGAGCTTATTTAATGGAACGCTTTAGTGCAGCACCCCCAACGAATCGTTTCCTATGGTGGACGCTTGGAATCAGTTTAGTGCTGACACTTCCATCGTTCGCAGGAATCATTCAAGCGCATGCTGACGTACCAGACGGATCGATCAATCTATTTTACGTCTGGCTTTCCGGACGCACACTTGCGATCACCTATGCGTGTGCCGTCGCGTTACTCGTTCGTGCTGGGCGTATGCAATGGTTTGCTGGACTCGGACGGATGGCATTGACGAATTATTTGATGCATACGCTCGTCTTTACTGTGTTCATCTTCTTCAGTGGACAACATGGAACGACGCCGTTATGGCAAGGACTGTTACTTGTATTCCTGCTTTTGATTACACAAGGGGTTACTTCGAACAGATATCTCCAGCATCATCCACAAGGTCCCATGGAGAAATTGTGGCGAAAAGGAACATATGGTAATAAAAAACGTTGAAGTTCACAGGAACTTAACATCTTTTTTGTAAAATGAAAGATGGAGGTGAAACATGCATCGTTTAATTGAAATCTTTCTTGTATCGTTTAAGCTCGGAATAACGTCGTTTGGCGGTCCGGTCGCCCACCTTGGGTACTTTTATGAAGAATATGTCAAACGAAAAAAATGGATTGATGAAAAAGCATATGCTGATTTAGTGGCGCTCTGTCAATTCCTTCCTGGTCCTGCTTCGAGTCAGGTCGGAATGGGGATTGGTCTGATCCGTGGTGGGGTATCAGGTGCGATTATTTCTTTCATTGGTTTCACGTTACCGTCGAGTATCGCCTTGATTCTATTCGCCATTCTTGCAACGCAGTTCGATGTCGCAGAAGCTGGATTCATTCATGGCTTGAAGCTCGTTGCGGTTGCGATCGTTGCTGACGCCGTTCTTGGTATGGGAATGAAGCTTGCAACGGGAGTCAAACGGATGACGTTGATGCTACTGGCGCTAGCAGGCGTCCTTTTGATTGCGCATCCACTAGCGCAAGTCGGTGTCTTATTACTAGCAGGTCTGCTTGCGTTCTTCTGGTTTAAAGAGGAGTCAGAGAAGGGTGGGTCCTTGTCGATTCGCGTCCCACGCTTACTTAGCGTCACAGCACTCGTCTTATTCTTTGTTTTACTCGCTGTCACCCCGTTTCTCGCTCAAGTGACGACTGGAACGATCCAGCTGACAAGTATCATGTACAGTGCCGGGGCCCTCGTCTTTGGTGGCGGACATGTCGTTTTACCGTTTCTTGAACAAATGCTCGTACCTGGACTCATGAACACGGATACGTTCCTTGCTGGATATGCCGCAGCACAAGCGGTACCGGGACCACTGTTTACATTCGCGACGTATCTCGGTACGATCATCTCCGGTATTTCCGGGGGAATTCTTGCGACACTCGCCATTTTCTTGCCCGGTTTCTTACTCGTCATCGGTGTTTTACCGTACTGGGATCGTATTCGAAAAAATCAGGCAGTCGGTCGGATCTTGATTGGCGTCAACGCTGCCGTCGTCGGTATCTTACTTGCTGCTCTGTATGACCCGATTTTTACTTCAAGTATTAAGAGTGGTCTTGATTTCTTGATTGCCTTCGGATTATTCTGTTTACTGCGTTTTTATAAACAGTCGCCGTTACGGATCGTGTTGATTGGAGCCGTTCTCGGATTCCTGTTCTTTTAAACTGCACAAAGGAGCAGCAGACATGGGTCTGCTGCTCCTTTGTTTTCGCTTAATGAAGCTTTAGATTCGAGTCAAAAAGACAAGTTCGACATCTTGGCGCCACTCGCGTTGGACTTCCGTAAAGCCAAAACGAGCGTAGAGCGTAATGGCGGGAAGATTACGCGCACCAGTCAGGACGTGCTTCACATGATCATGCTGGAGCAGATATTGCAGTAAGGATTGTGCGATGCCTTGACGAAAGTATGCCGGATCAACAACGAGGCGAGTAATCGTCCTATCATCATATGTGATTGCACCGACTACGTTATCATGCAAGAGATAAACGAACCCTTTCGGCTGCTCCGCTTCGATGTCATCAATTGTTTCCGATAAAGGTGGAAAGTTTGTCGTCTCAAGTAGACGCGCCTCGACTTGATAAGCGAGACGTTGAAGTTTTAACAAAGCCGGATGATCAGTTGATCGTAGTCGTCGTATCATCTGTTGCCTCTTCAGATGTCGTCATATCGGTGGCGTCATCAGCAGGTAGATTGAGTTGTTCTTTTAATGTCGTTTTAGCTTCGGCAAGTGAAAGGGGATCGATTTGATAGTAATAAACGCCATTGATTTTCGTATCAGAACCCGTTAAATCAATGCGATTAATGGATCCGAGTGATTTAACGAACGGTTGCAGTTGGAAGGCTTCCGTTAATGACATATTCGTTTTGAAGTTGTCTCCTGTAGCATCCATTAAATCATTGAGCTTCGTAATCGAACCAAAAGAAGTCGACTGTTCGATGATCGCTTGAACGATTTGTTGTTGTCGCTTCGTTCGACCGATGTCGCCTTCAGGATCCTCATAACGCATTCTAGCGTAAGCTAAGGCTTCTTCTCCGTTAAGTGTCTGTTGACCAGGCTCGAGTTTAATGCTGTTTCGTTTGTCTGAAGAGTCGAGCGTGTCGATCGGTAGTTTGACGTCGACATCAATACCGCCGAGCGCATCGACGATAGCAACGACACCATTAAAGTTGATGGAGGCGTAGTAGTCTACAGGAATATCAAATAACGTTTCGACTGTCTCGATCGTCGAATCGATTCCTCCATAAGCGTACGAATGGTTAATTTTATCTTCATATCCGACAGAAGGGATTTGGACGAGAGAATCTCGGGGAATGCTAACCATGTCTACGGTCTGATCTGTTTTATTGAACGTTGCGATAATCATCGTATCAGCGCGGGAAGACGTGTCTCCTGGACGTTCATCCGTTCCGACAAGCAAGACGGAGAAATGGTCCTTCGTCAAGTCGATTGCAGCTTCCCGTTTTTCTGACTTGTCTCCGCGTGCTAAGTCGACCTTTGTCTCATTAGCCGTTTGAAGGGTCTTATTGGCGACGTAAGCGAATGCTGCACCGCCGGTTACTAAAATGATCAAAAATAAAAAAACAAGACGCTTGAACCAAGAACGCTTCTTTTTTTTCTTTGACCGTGATCGTATCGGTTCATCCATTTCAAGTACTCCTTACTTAACAGAATTATTAAAAAACTTTCGGAATCTTTACAATCAGTATAGCAGGTCAGGAAAGAATGTCACGTTCGAGGTAGCGAAAAGCACCTTCTTGGAACTGGGCTTGCGCATTCGTCAGGTCTGTCATCCATTCAATAAAGGCAGGGACGTCTGCCGTTTTAACCAAGACATCGACTTGGACTTGATCCAGATAATGAATCTGATCAATGGGATGAATGCTTGAGCGAAGTTCATTCTCGATTTTCCCAAGCCATGTATAGTCAATGTGCACTTCTACCAATTGATGTTGAATGCGTTCAACGATACCGATTGCATTCAATGCTTCCGAGACGCTTGAGCCATAGGCACGAATTAATCCACCGCCACCGAGCTTAATACCGCCAAAGTAACGCGTGACGACAACAACGGTATCACGTAAATTTCTTTTTTTTAGTACTTCAAGCATCGGGACTCCTGCCGTTCCGCTAGGTTCACCATCATCACTTGCTTTTTGGATTTGATTTTGTTCCCCGATGACATACGCAGAACAGTTATGATTGGCATCGTGATGCTTCTTTTTAATCTGCGCAATGAAGTCCTGCGCCTCTGTTTCTGAAGAGATGCGAGAAATATATGTAATGAATCGAGACTTTTGAATAATGATTTCGTGGAAACCGTTTTCTTTTACTGTATAATAATGAGATAATGTCATACTATTAATGTCCTCCTCGTTGACTAGTTCTTTCTAGCATAACGACGTTCAGAGAGAGAGACAACCATTTGAGTGGTAAGGACCGGAGGGAGTCACGATGACGCATGAAATGAAGGAGCGACTGTCGTTGAATGATATCGTACAAAACATCATTGGTGTCGTAGAGGAAAGTCGCGAAGAAATCGTTCGGATCACGGAGGATTCGAGAGAGCAATATGCTGAAATCCAGCAAGAATTGCGCGACTTGAAAGTTCGTGTCCATGATTATATAAAAGAAGCCGAGCGACTAGAACGTCATATTAAGGATGCCAAGACACGACTAGTCATCGTCAGCAAAAATTTCGAAAGCTATTCGGAACAAGATGTTCGAAAAGCCTATGAAACGGCGAATTCACTACAACTTGAGTCGTTCATCAATCAACGGGATGAGATGAATTGTCGGAAGCGACGTGATGAATTGGAACGTCGTCTCGTTCAGTTAGACGAAACGATTGAACGAGCAGATATGTTGATTGGACGTGTCTCCGTCGTCTTGAATTTTTTGACGGACGATATGCAAGTCATGAACGAAAAGTACGAAAAAGCGATGCAAAAACAGGAAATGGGCTTAAAAGTCTTTCAATCTGCTGAAAACGAGAGGCGACGGTTATCTCGCGAGATGCATGATGGTCCTGCACAGACATTAGCGCACGTATTAATTCGGGCAGATTTGATCGAGAAGATTCATCAACACAATGGAGCAGAAGCGGCCTTTGAGGAAATTCATCGTCTTCGTGTCTTAATTCGAGATGGCTTAGCGGATATTCGTCGGATCATTTATGATCTTCGTCCGATGACGTTGGACGATCTTGGTTTCGTACCGACGCTTGAGCGGTATTTACGACATATGCAAGAAATTTCGAATATTGAGATTCAATTTAAATATCTAGGCGGTGGCGAACGAATCGATTCCACCTATGAGGTCGCGGTCTTCCGAATCGTTCAAGAAGCTGTTCAAAATGCAGTGAAGCATTCCAATGCAAAGGACATTCGTATTATCATAGAACAATATCAACATTCCATTCGCATTCACGTAAAGGATAATGGAGTCGGTTTTGATTTTGACTCAATCGTCGATTCACATGACGAGTCATTTGGATTGATCGGAATGCGTGAACGTATTGAATTGATCGATGGAGAATTCGAGGTCGAAACGTACCCTGGGGGCGGGACGGTCATCAAGGTAAAGATTCCGATCGAGGAATCCGAAGCGAGAGGGGAAACACTGTGAACAACGAGCAAGTGAAAGTAGTCATCATTGACGATCATCAGTTATTCCGTGAGGGAGTAAAGCGAATCCTTGATTTCGAGGAGGAGTTCGTAGTCGTAGCGGAAGGAGAGAGTGGCGTAGATGTCATTCCTCTCGTCGAAGCACACCAACCAGACATCGTATTGATGGATATTAACATGCCACAAGTCAACGGTGTCGACGCAACGAAACGTTTAATGGAAGTACACCCGGAAGTTCGGGTCATCATCTTATCGATCCACGATGATGAGACGTATGTCATGCACGCTTTAGGAGCTGGAGCTGTCGGGTATTTATTGAAAGAGATGGCGACGGATGAACTCGTCAACGCGATTCGTTCCGTCTATCGTGAAGGTGGATATGTACATCCGAAAGTAACACCTAATCTACTTCAAGAATACAGACGTCTCATGAAGATGAAACAAACGATGTCATCTCAGCCCGTTGAACGCCGGGTAGCTGAAGCACCACTGCATGTATTGACACGGCGAGAATGTGAAGTTTTGCAGCTACTAGCAGATGGATTCTCAAATCGGGCGATTAGCGATACGTTATATATCAGTGAAAAAACAGTCAAAAACCACGTATCTTCGATTCTTCGAAAGATGAATGTACCGGACCGAACCGGTGCAGTCGTCGAAGCGATTCGCCGCGGGTGGGTCGTCGTCGTATGAACGGAAAAGGAAGACAGGAGCAGGGCTCCCGTCTTCCTTTTTTTATCCACTCAGAAGTGCTACACTTATAAACGATTGTGATATATGGAGACTTATGTCACGACGGAACTATAAAAGCGAGGAAATCACGGATGAGTCAGATTGTGATCGTAACGGATAGCACTGCCTATCTGCCAACAACGTATTGTGAAGAACATCAAGTACATGTCGCACCGCTTAGTGTCATCTTTGAAGGAGATGCTTATCGGGAAGGGTTTGATATTTCGGTTGCTGATTTTTATGAACGGATTCGGACGGGTAGCCTTCCGACAACTTCACAGCCGAATATTGGAGATCTCGTTGCGACGTTCGAACAACTGCCAGAAGGAACAGATATCATTGGCATCACCCTCTCAAGCGGGATCAGTGGGACATATCAAGCGTTGCACACGATCAATATGATGATTGATCATGTGAACGTCCATCCTATCGACTCACGTATTTCCTGTATGCCGCAAGCGTTTCTCGTCCAAGAAGCGGTTCGTTTGCGAGATGCAGGAGCCACGGCGGAAACGATCGTCCATCATTTAGAAGAGTTAAAGGAGCGCATTCGTGCGTATTTTGTCGTGGATGATCTCGAACACCTCCAACGCGGAGGACGTCTCAGTGTCGCTCAAGCATTCGTGGGTTCGTTCTTAAAGATTAAACCCGTTCTCCATTTCGTTGATGGAAAAATCGTTCCGTTCGAAAAAATTCGGACGTTCAAGCGAGCCGTCAACCGAATCGAAGAGATGATGCAAGAAGATATCGACGGAGACGGAACTGGGTATACGATCGGCGTCATTCATGCAGAAGACTCTACGAAAGCAGAACAAGAAATTGCGTCCTTACAGACGAAATTTCCAAATGCTAAAATCGAGATGAGTGTATTTGGTCCTGTCATTGGTACACACCTTGGACCGGGCGCGATTGGTATCACATGGTACAAAAAATAAGATGAAAACACATTGACGGAGTCTATCGTCAATGTGTTTTTTCTTGTCTAGATACATAGGATAGCAAAACTTTTTTTTGAGAAATCGCGTATTCCATACATACATCTTTTATACAGCATACATTGCTGATTTTCCCATCTGTCAGTCAAGATGAAGCAAATGGGAAACGAAGGAAGTGAAGCAATGGATATACGCGGGAGATGGATTTCAGCAAAACAGATTGAAATCCGATTGTCGACGCATCAACTCATTCCAGCTGTGACGTTAACGTGTCAGCGATGTGGAGCTTTTCCTGTTAAAGGACCTTGCACGTGCGGAAAGCGTTGCTATTATTGTCGACGGTGTATCGCATATGGGAAGTTGCGTACGTGTGATCAGCTCATCACCGATACACGACCACTTGATCCTGTACGTCCAGCACAGCATCAACCGATTCGATTGACACCTGCTCAAACGACTGTTGCGGAAGCAATCGAGCAGACAATCATCCGGGGTGGGAGACTACTCGTTCATGCAGTTTGCGGAGCAGGAAAAACACCGATGTTTTTTCCTAGCATCGAAAAAGCATTAGCGAGCGGAAAACGTGTCCTCGTCACGGCACCACGTGCGGATGTCGTCCGTGAATTAACACATCATATCAATCAGGCATTTCCAACTGCTCACGTCGTATCTTTATATGGTGGATCAGCGGATCGTCTTCTCTTAGGTGAAATCACAGTCAGTACAACGCATCAACTGATTCATTACCGATCCTGTTTTGATGTCGTCATTTTGGATGAAGTCGATGCCTTTCCTTTCCATCTGAACTGGACGCTACATCGCTACGTCAAACGAGCGATGACGCCAAAAGCAGCACTGATTTTATTAAGTGCGACGCCATCGATATGGCATCATCGCTATCCGACAGTACGACTGATGCGGCGTTATCATGGACATCCCTTACCGGTTCCCCGCCTGAAGTCACCGTTTACGACACAGACGATTCTGGATTGGCTACGTCAGCATGAACAGCAACCGCGTCTCGTATTCGTTCCACGCATCTCAGCACTCGAAGCATGGCAAGAACGATTAAAGAAAGCTGGCATTTATGTGACGACCGTCCACGCGGAAGACCCGGAACGAATTGAGAAAATCCAATCGTTTCGTACGACTAACGGTATTTTGCTAACGACGACGATTTTAGAGCGAGGCGTGACGATCTCTAATGTACAAGTGGCGGTTCTTGATGCCGATCAAGGATTTAGTACGAAAGCCTTGATTCAAATTAGTGGGCGTGTAGGGCGTGATGCGGCTAATCCAAATGGAGACATCTCATTTTTCGCCAATGATCGGTCGGATGCCCTATTTTATGCCGTCCATCAGATCCAAAAAGCGAATCGATGGACTAGCACATGAAGTGTTTGTTCTGTCAGCATGACTTTATACCTAGCTGGGAACTGAGCAATATGTGGACTAGCCAAAGCGTTTGTACTCCCTGTAAAATGAAATTTGTAAAAAGTGGTGGATGCGCAGATTGTGGCAAACCAGATGTAGACCTCTGTCAAGACTGTCAACGGTGGAAAAATCTTGGCTTAGCACTTCATACGCGTACGATGTATCTCTACAATGAAGAAGCTAAAACATTCATGCATCATTATAAATTTTTAGGAGATACTGTCCTAATTCAGATGTTTACCAATGAGTTGAAGAAGGTAAAAATGAGGAGAGGATGGATCGTTCCAATTCCGCTTAGCCGTGACCGCCTGTCTGAACGAAAGTTTAACCAAGCAGAAGAGATCGCTAAACAAATGAATGGGAAGGTCACCTTAGCTTTAAAGCGCGACGAAGGAACACCACAGAGTAAGAAATCAAGAGAAGAACGTCTTAAACGATCGAATCCATTTCATGTCACGAAAGAAGTTGCAGGAAAAAATATCTTGCTGGTCGACGATGTCTATACAACAGGAGTGACACTCCGGCAAGCTATGGTGCGTCTCAAGGAAGCAGGCGCAAGTGAAATTTCTGCAGTAACTTTATTTCGGAGTATTTAATATTTCGTCATTCCTGCCGATACTCTGAATGAGGTGAAGGAAATGGATGTAGTAAACTGCAAATCTTGTGGGAAAATTTTCATGAAACAATCTTCTGATCTCTGTCCGACGTGTATGCGTCAGGATCATCTGAATTTCGAAAAGGTACGCGAATTCTTGCGAGAGCGGCGAAAAGTCCGAACTTCACCGAATGATGTCGAGGTACAAACAGGAGTCAAACGCGAGACCGTCTTTCGTTATATCAAGGAAGGGCGCTTGTTGATTTCTGAGATTTCTCAAATGGAAATCACGTGTGAGAGTTGCGGAAAAACCTCTCATGAAGGGACGATTTGTGCTGACTGTCGTGAAAAATTGCGACGTGACCTCGCCCAAGCGATGCAAGATTCTGTGGACCCTTCGAAACCGAGAACGTATCGAACTTAAATCAAGAATCTCGTAATCTAGAAAGCAGGTGTTCACATGCGAATTGATTCGACTAAATGGGTGAACATGCCCAAGACGTATGAAAGAAATCAACCCGTAGAAGGAACCGAAACAAAACGAATGAATCGAACAGACGAAGTGACGATTTCAAAAGAAGCACGCGTGCGCTTCGAAGGAACGACTTCATCGCGGGCAGATAAAATTGCCTCCCTTAAACAAGCCATTCAGGATGGAACCTATAAACCGGATGCGAACAAAATCGCGGAACGTTTCTTGAACTTGTAATAAGGTGAATGAAACTGACATTAGAAGCGACTCGGGGCACGGATGCGCGGGTCGCTTTTTATATGAAACGATAGCAAGGTAGTAAAGTAGTGGGACTCATGATAAAAGGAGCAAACACGATATGGAAATCATCCGACAGTTGACGGAGGCGCATGAAGCATTATTAGCGCTCGCCTTTTCAAAAAAAGAGGCATTGATTCAAAACGACATGAGTCGCCTTTCGAAAATCGTCAAGGAAGAACCCGTTTTGCTGAAACGCATCGCGACATTAGAGCAAGAGCGCATCGAATACATGGGAACAGTGACGATGACGGAGTGGATCGCGTCACACCCTGAAGATGTTGAAACGCTTCGTGCGCTCTTATCGACGATGGGGCAACTGCGAAAAGCGAATGCGCTGAACGCAGAGTTATTAGAACAATCGTTACATTATATCGAATGGCATTTGCAATTGCTCGTACCGGAAGCGGATGACTTTACATATGGTCAATCGACGTTTGACCGGACACACTTCAATCGAAATGCATAAGGAGGAAGTCGAATGGGTTCAACATTCATGGGGCTTGAAACGGGACGCCGTGCGCTGACGACGAGTCAATGGGCGTTACAAGCGACAGGAAATAACGTATCAAATGCCGGAACGGCAGGATTTTCAAGACAGCGTCTCGTCCAAGCGACGACGGAACAACTTTCGGTCTCCCTAGGCGGCGGAAAAAACGTTCAATTCGGAACTGGTGTCCGCGGAGAATTGGTCGAGCGATTACGTGATGTGATGGTCGATAAACAATATCGTGACGAATCAACGAAGTATGCATACTATTCAACGAAAGCAGCAGCATTCGGTCGAATGGAAGATATCATCAATGAACCGTCTGAAACGGGTCTTGCGAAAACACTCGATAGTTTTTGGGCATCTTTACAGGGATTGTCGAAAAATCCGCAAGACTCAGGTGCGCGAAGCGTCGTTCGTCAGCAAGCGGATACCGTATCGAAGACGTTCAACTATCTAGCGACTTCGCTAACGAAGGTGCAAGGAGACTTAAAAAATGAACTGGATGTCTCAACGAAAAAAGTAAATGATCTTCTGCAGAAAATCTATAACGTCAATACACAAATTCATGAAATCGAACCGATTGGTGTCTTACCAAACGACTTGTACGATGAACGCGATCGTTACTTCGATGAATTATCGACATATGTGGATTTTGAAAAGGAATCAATCGATGCATCGGACATCGTCTCAGGTAACATGGGGAATGCGGCGAAGATTGCGGAAGGTCGTGTGAACGTAAAGTTGATCATGCCTGGCGGAGTCACTTCTGAGGTCGTCAATATGAAGACGGATACAAAAGCACGTTCGATCGAATTCACAACGGATCCTACGACAAAAGCGATTACTGGGTATCAAACAGATACTACTCCTGTTTTATTTACACCTACGAAAGGTTTTTCAAACGGGAAACTCTGGGCCTTATTACAAATGCATGGTTACCAAAACAGTGGTGAAACAACATTGACAGGTGAATATCCTAAGATGCTCGATAATCTGGATAAGATGGCTAAGCAATTTGCTGAAAGCTTTAATACACAACATAGTTCACACGCTATCGTCACAGAAGATCCAGTAACAAAAGCGACGGTCACGACAAAAGGAACAGATAAGTTTTTTATTGCCTCGAGCGGTACTGAGATTACAGCGAAAAATATAGCTGTTGGAAGTGAGATTTGGTCTAGTCTCTCGAATATCATCGTCTCAAAAGATGGCAATATCGGGGATGGGTCTGGTGCACAGGCGCTTGCCGACATTAAAACAAAAACACTTTCTGGTCTTGGGGCAACAATCGGTTCGTTTTATCAATCGATCATCGGTGACATGGGGGTAGCGACAAGCCAAACGATTGACCTCGGAAAAAATGCCAGCGTTTTAATGGATAACGCCGATCAACGCCGAATGTCAGTCTCAGCGGTCTCACTCGATGAAGAGATGACGATGATGATTCAATACCAGCATGCATACAATGCAGCAGCACGAAACATCACAACGGTCGATGAAATGCTCGATAAAATCATTAACGGTATGGGATTAGTCGGTCGCTGATAAGGAAGGAATGAGGACATGCGGGTCACACAAACGATGCTGACAAAGACGAATATTGGTCATTTGTCTTCGAGTTATCAAAAATTGAGTACGTTACAAGAACAACTGATCAGCGGTAAAAAAATTCAAAAGCCGTCTCAAGATCCTGTCGTTGCAATGCAGGGGATCCGGTACCGGACAGAAGTCCGTGAAGTCGATCAGTTCAAAAAAAATGTCGATGAAGCGACAGGCTGGATGGATCTAACCGATTCTGCTTTAGATGAAGTGACGTCTGCCATGCGCCGGATCAACGAATTAACGACACAAGCAGCGAATGATACGTATGATGGCACACAGCGGAAAGCCATCCAAAGCGAAGTCGGACAGTTGATCGAACATATCGGAACACTGGCGAATACAAAGTATAACGAAAAGCAAATATTCAATGGTACAAAGACCGATCAACCGTTCATCGACATGGAAAAACTGAAAGCATTTTTAAAGGATAATGTAGATACCGCGACGGTTGACTCAATCTTCACGACATCCGTTGGACCAGGAAACGGTAAAATCGAATATGAAGTATCTTCAGGAATCAAAGTACAAGTTAACGTCACACCTACAGATGGTGGCGACGGTGGTGTGTTTGGGAAAGATACGTTCACGACACTAAAGAAGTTATTTAATGCACTCGGTGGTACAAAAGAAGATGGAACTGCTGGCAGTAGCACGAATAACGGAACCGAATTATCCGGCATGTTGAAAGACTTAACGGCGATGTTGAACAAAACGGTCGAAGTGCGCTCGGATTTAGGGGCACGCGTGAATCGACTGGAACTGAACGCGTCTCGCTTAGAAGATCAAGAAATCATCGCAAAAACGGTTATGTCTGATAATGAAGATATCGAAACAGAACAGGTCATCATGGAATTAAAATCACATGAAACGTTACATCGTGCCGCACTCAGTGCAGGGGCACGAATCATCCAACCATCGTTACTTGATTTTCTTCGATAAGGGGTGAACAGGGATGAATCTTCCTCACCTAGAGATGCGACAGACCTCTGCTAAAATCGGTATGCAGACGACACCACTTGAAATGCGACAAACGCAACGTTCGGCTGATCTCTCGATTGAACAACCGCAAGGCGAACTAGCGATTGAAACCGTAGCGGCTCGTCTCGAAATTGATTCTTCGCAGGCTTGGATTGAAATGGGACGAATCCCGGCATTTGAATCAGTCAGACGGTATGCGGATCTCGGTCAACAAATGGTACGTGAAGGGACGGGACGCGTCGCGAGTGAAGGAGATCAATTGATGCGGATCGAGCAAAAAGGTGAGGTCATCGCGCGGATTGCGAAGATGAACGATACGCCTCCAGCAGAAGTGACGACGCTGGGCTTCATTCCTCGGAGCTTGGACCGGGTCAAAATTAATTTTACGCCGGCTGAAGTGAATGTTCGCTACACTGCTCGTAAGCCGGTCATCGATGTCACAACGCATCGTCCGGAACTAGATGTCACGGAAGGGAAAACAGACATTTTTCTTCGGGAACGAAATCAGCTAGATATGTGGCCAGTGGGCGGCATATACGACGAGAAAGGATAATATTATGCAAATCGAAACAGATTTTTTTGGCACGATTACGATCGAGCCAAGTGAGATCATTACTTTCGCTTCTGAATTACCGGGGTTTCCGGATGCCAAACAATTCGTGTTGTTACCGTTTGGAGAAGGGGTACCGTTCTGGTCCTTCCAATCGATCGATCAGCCGGAGTGTGCGTTCATCGTCACGAATCCGTTTTGGATCGATCCGGATTATGTCTTTGAATTAACGGATTCTGCAAAAGAACAGTTGAGTATCGAAGAAACAGTACAAGTCGCCGTATACACGACGGTAACCTTACGTGAGCCATTTGAGGAATCGACGACGAATTTACGTGCACCATTCGTCATGGAGACGAAGCAGCGGCTCGCGAAACAAATCATTTTAGAAGATACATATCCGAATCGTCAAAAGATTGGAAGTCTGACAGAAGTAGGTGGACGCTGATGCTCGTACTAAAACGAAAGAACGGCGAAGCGATTCAAATCGGGGACGATATCGAACTGACGATTCTTGCAATCGAAGGCGATCAGGTTAAACTCGGGATTCGAGCTCCACGACAAGTCGATATCCATCGCAAAGAAGTCTACTTAGCGATTCAAGAAGAGAACACGGAAGCCTCACGTAGTACGGGATTGATTGGACAACTCTTGAAACAACAGGAAAAGTAAGGTCAAGTGAATGCCAGTGTATACTCTTGTGATTCATGCATTCTCTGGGAAAAAGAATACAGAAAGACTCCCTGCGTGTATCATACAAGTGCAGGGAGTCTTTCTTATCATGAAATAAATGCTGAAACGCGTTGAATCGTGTATAGTAAATGGAGAGAAAAGAAACCTTTTGAATCGAAGAGGGAGTTGTCAGGAATGAATGAGACGAAGCAGCTGAAAAAAGACGCGAACCGTGTATTAAAAGCGACGAGTCGCACCTTCTATATCCCGATTAGTCGACTATCGCAAGACTTACAGGAAGCGGTCGGTGCTGCTTATCTATGCATGCGTGCTATCGATGAAATCGAAGATCATGAGGAACTGGCGACGGACATCAAGACGATGTTACTACGCGAGACGGCATTGATGATGCGTGGGACGTTTTCCGGTACGGCCTATCTTGAGTTGATTGCTCCGTACACGTCACATTTACCAGAAGTCACGCTTCGTTTACCAGAATGGATTGCCTATTGTCCAGCACCGATTCGTGCGAAAGTCCTCGATTCGACGGCTGAGATGGCAGAAGGCATGGCCGTTTGGGCAGAGCGGGACTGGACAGTCAAAACAGAAGCCGATCTCGACGAATATACGTATTATGTCGCCGGACTTGTCGGTGTGATGCTGTCGGACATTTGGTACTGGAAAGCAGGTATTGTCACGGATAAGCAACAAGCGATTGGATTCGGTCGAGGACTGCAGGCCGTGAACATTCTCCGTAACCAACAAGAAGATGCAGAGCGGGGTGTCGGTTACTTCCCACCTGGCTGGACGACCGATACGATGTTCGCTTACGCACGAGAGAATCTTGCGGAAGCCGATGCCTATCTCGCTTCGATCCCGAAAGAGACGACAATCTACGAGTTTTGTCATATTCCACTTGCGCTTGCTCACGGTACGCTCGATGCACTTGCAAGAGGTAAGGAAAAACTGAGTCGTCCGGAAGTCTTGAAAATCGTCGGTGCTGCCGTATTAAAACGATAAGCTTACATTAAAAAAGTAGCCGTCCGTTTCCCTAAGGGAAGCGGACGGCTGCTTTGTGTCTCAGCGTAAGACGTACAATGTTAATCCAATCAGTGCAGAACCGATCCAAATGAGGAGGATCGCTCGTCCATAAGGGAACCGATAACCGGCACGTCGCGAAACGAATAAACCGATCCCCATGACCGCCAGTGCGATGAAGAACGTCAAGAACAAGGAGAGTTGTTGCATCCGATTTCCTCCTGTCAGTGTAGATCAGATAAGTATGCGAGTACCTTCTCTTCATAGGCTTTTCGATCATGGGCATACGATTGAACATGACCACCGTTCTCTGTCACATAAAGTTCCGATCGTGGGGCTGCCTTTTGAATCTTCATACTTTCTGTCACCGGAATCGCATCGTCATCCTTCCCGTGGATCAAAAGGATTGGATACTCAATCCGCCGGACGGATTCCACCGGTTTGACGCGTTCTGGATTTAATCCTGTTAGTGGGGGCGTGATTTCTAGAATGATCGGTGTAAATGGGAAGTTTGGTAAACCGCTCCAAACTGGTAGATTGGTAGCAAGATAGTTTTCGAGATCGCTAAATGGACTATCGGCAATGACACCGACGACATCAGCATTTGGAGCGGTGACGAGCGAAGTCGCAGCTCCCATTGAGATGCCGTAAAGTACAACTGGCTTCGACGAGCGTGATTTCGCATAACGAACAGCTGTTAGTAAATCATCTTGTTCCTTTGCTCCGACTGTGACGCGTTTGCCGTCAGATTTACCAGAACCCCGGAAATCAAACGTCAGCACATTGTAGCCAGCATCATGAAATTTTTTAAAGAGCGGTAGGACTGGAACATCTTCTTGCTCCCGATTTTTACCGTATCCATGGGCAAAGACAATCGTCAGCTTCGCATCCTCGCTCGGCATCCACCAGCCGGATAGGCGGGTCCGGTCTTTATAGGACCGGAATGTCACGTCCTCATATTCTAGATTTTCTGCCTTCTTTGGATTCGTCGTCAGTGCCTCTCGTTCAGGTTGCGTCAATGATGAGCCGACGTAACCTGAAATACCAACGATGATGACGACGACAAAGGTGATGATGATGACGATAGTCGCGATGATTTTTTTACGATGTTTTTTCCACACCCGCGTTCCTTCCTTTCGTTCGGTTAATGGATATCTTTTTTCTTGAAGCGACCGCCATGGACATCATGGATGTTGCCAATTGCAATAAAGGCTTGTTCATCAAAATCACGAACGATGTCCTTCAACTTCGATTCTTCCAAACGACTAATGACACAGAAAATGACTTTCTTCCCGTCACCCGTAAAGGCACCTTCTCCGTTTAAATACGTCATACTCCGACCGAGTCGGTCCATGATTGCAAGACCAATCTCTTCATAGTTCTCAGAGATGATCCAGACGCTTTTCGATTGATCGAGACCATCGATAACGACGTCAATCGTCTTGAAAGCGACGAAATATGTAATCAAGGAATACATCGCCCGGTCCCATCCAAAGACGAAACCAGCGGCACCTAGGATGAAGACGTTGAAGAACATCACGATCTCACCGACCGAAAATGGTGTCGAACGGCTAAAGGAGACCGCAAGAATCTCTGTTCCGTCGAGTGAACCACTCGACCGGATGACGATCCCGACGCCGATCCCGAGAATCAGTCCGCCGAAGACGGTCGCGAGCAAGTCGACGCTCGTTAACGGTCCGATATGCTCAAGTAGTTTTGTAGCAATCGCCATGATGAAGATTGCGTATAAAGTCGACAAGGCAAATGTCTTCCCGATCTGTTTATAGCCGAAGAAGATGAACGGGATGTTCAAGAAGAACAGCCACAGCGCAAGAGTCGTATCTGTGACTTTCGAACCAATGATCGAAATCCCGACGATTCCACCATCGATGATATTATTGGGGACTAAGAATCCTTTCAGTCCAATTGCAAAGATGATGGCACCGATCGTTAGCATGAGGAGACGCCGAAAGAGTTGACCTTTCGTCGAACGACGATGATGTTTCATCCGTAGTGGAGACTGCATGCCATTCCTCCCATCTAGAGTAAATTACTTTAAGATTACTATAACAAAAAAAGCACGAAGACGTCTGTGAACGTCTTCGTGAACGAGTCAAGAGGTATAACGTAACGATTGGAAAAAGCGCATGATCTGTTCTGCTTCTGTTGCATTTGCATATTCTCCGACATATTGTCCATCAAGTTGGTCGATGATCGTAACGGTACAGGTGACGAGTTGAAGCCCTTCGTTCAAGCGAATCTCACACGTTGCTGCATGTGAAGGAAGGGGTGTCTCAGTCGAGAAATACAACGCCCTTGTACTTGTCTGATGCGCCTCTAAGTCAGAAAAAGCGAGGGTGAAGGATTCCGTATGATGCGTCAACATCCGAATCTTTCCAGGAACAGAAAAGCGTGGAACGGTGTCACTCGCTAGCGCACAGGCTTCGATGGGATAGAGAATTTCTCGAATTAAAAATCCTTCCATCACATCACTCGGAACAGGTCGACTGAAAAGATAGCCTTGGATGCGTGGGCATTCGAGCATCCGGAACGTATCGAGCTGCTGAATCGTTTCGATTCCTTCTGCAACGACATGCAGATTAAATTCGTTTGCCATGTATAAGATACTTTTGACGATGGCTTGTGCTTTTAGGTCATCGTAAATGTGCGTCGCGAATTGTCGATCAATCTTGATGACGTCAATTGGATAGCGTTGCAAATAGACCATCGAGGAGTAGCCTTTTCCGAAATCATCTAAGGCGATTCGAACACCGAGGGCACTGACTGATTCAAGCGTCCGACTCGTCATCGGATCATCCATGATGAGGGCGGCTTCTGTGATTTCTAGTTCAAGTAGGATTGGGTCGAGCGCATACCGTGATAAGGTCTGTTCGATTTGATGGTCGAAGCCTGGTATCAACAGCCGTTTTGGTGAGACATTGATCGAAATCGGTACAAGTGAGGCACCTGTCTTAGACCACTCTTTCATTGTCCGGCAGGCTGTCTCGAGGACCCAATCCCCAATGTCGATATGCAGCGCACTTTCTTCAGAAAGCGGGATGAAATCGTTCGGCGGGATCCGTCCCCATTCCGGATGCTGCCAGCGGATCAATGCTTCCATCCCAACAATCTTACCCGTCCAGCTATCGACCTTTGGTTGGTACTCGAGGAATAACTGATCGCGTTCGATCGCATAATGCAAGTCCTGCTCCAAACGATAGCGTCGGTAATAGTCAATGTCGAGATTCGAAGCGTAGTGATGAAATGCACTGTGATCGTCGCGTCTCGAGCGTCTTAGTGCTGTATAAGAATGCTTTAATAACTCAACGGCGTCCGTGCTGTCTTGAGGATAGCGACTGATACCGATTGACACCCGGGCGAACAAGGCATAGGGCTCAATTGAAATCGGTTGTGTCGAGATCGTAAGTAGTCTTTCCGCACACGGCGTGACGTCTTGTTCATAGTCGGTCGAGACGAGCAGTGCATATTCATCCCCACCGAGGTGACCAAGAAAGACCTCGTCCGGCTTGACATCATTTAAGCGGGCTGCTGTTGCTTGAAGCCATTGATCGCCGGA
Source organism: Exiguobacterium sp. BMC-KP (assembly GCF_001275385.1). Classification (NCBI taxonomy): domain Bacteria; kingdom Bacillati; phylum Bacillota; class Bacilli; order Caryophanales; genus Exiguobacterium; species Exiguobacterium sp. BMC-KP. The sequence goes on along the minus strand of NZ_LGIW01000015.1, from coordinate 1,819,355 downwards.
GCCGTGACCGAACGCATTATTGATTTCCGTAATACGGTTGAACGAAACTGATAGAACGAAAAAAGGAATATCGAGCGCTTGCCATGATTCAATCGTCTCGATCAGTGCTTGGCGATTTGGAAGACCAGTCACGACGTCTCGAAGAGCAAGTTGCCGTAACTGTTCTTCGTATGCTTTTTGTAACGTGATGTCATGCAAAACACTATTGGAATAGGCAATCGATCCGTCCGACTGGAAGACTGGGATTTGTTGATCTTCGACCCATTTAATCCGTCCATCGGGAAAACGGAGACGGTACTGTAGTGTGCCCGCATGCCCTTGTAACAAGCGTTGCGTGAACTTTCGCATCGCATCGTGATCACGAGGATCAATTCGAGACAATAACCACGTATCATTTAAAATCAAATTTTTGGGTAATTCTTCGTAGATGTGTAAAAAACCTTGCGAATGAAATAAGATTCTTCCGGTCGTCAAGTCAATTTGTGAGATTGCTGCATTCACAGCCTCATAAATTTCACGGGCTTGAGCGCGCTCCATCTTCAATTGTTGACGAGCCGCATCGATTTCTGACAAGTCATACAACACGATGGACGCCTGATGCGCATGACCTGCGCGACGTGAAGCTTTCAGACGAAGTAATTGGTAAGAACCATCTGACGTCAATAAAGATAGTTCTTGTTCAAACTGATCTTGCTTCCCTGCTGCCATCCGTTCGAATTCGAAACGGAGTGGATCAAAATCCCATGGATGGATCCGCTCGAGTAATCGTTTTTGCTCGATTGATGACTGGTCTTCCCTTAAACCGAGAAACTTGAAAAGTGAGGGCGAAGACTCGATTTGATGAGATCGTAAGTCATAATAAAATAGAACTAATTCGGGCACCTGTTCTGTCAATTCCAATTGAGAGCGAATCGTTGAGACGTCTTCTTCGAGTTGTTTTTCACGTGTCAAGTCGCGTGCGACGCCGTAGACACCGATGATATGTCCATCTTGTTCAATCGGCATATTCGTAATTTTTAACGTAACGAGGTGTTGGTCGGCATGCAGTCCCCTCGCCGTATAATGGACGGTTTCCCCTTGTAACGCGCGCTGGAAAAACTGCGAGACCGCCTCCATCTGATCCGGAGGATTAAAAACGGAAAAGTGCTCGTATAAGGTGTGTTCTGAGTATCCTAGGATTTCTGGTAGATGTTCATTGAAATAGATGATCGTACCAGCTGCATCAAATACAAAAATCGCATCGGTTTGATGATGGAAAAAGGCTTCTGATTGTTCAAGACGTGTCACTTCTAGTCCACCGATGTGAATGGGTGTCTTAGCAGAACGTCGGATCGTTTTCATGGCCTCAAAAAACGCCATCTCTTCACCTCCATACATAGTAACGCTTCAGTGTTACTATCGGATGAAGGACGGCTTCGTTGCAACGATTCTTCAAACAATAGACTATTATTTCAAAAAAACGAATGAAAAGTTAGAAAATGGTGCAATTTTATTTCAAAATTAAGAGATCAATCACAACAAAAAACGAAGCTCTGCTGCGAGAGCTTCGTTTTATATGTTAAATCGCTAAATCGACCGAAGTGTCACTGACGTTCGGGTCCGTATCGGCTCCTTGATCCGGTGCGCCTGGTCCCATGCCACTGTCCGGACCATGTCCGTGTCCTGGACCGTGACCATCACGTGCTGGACCTTTCTTGAGGTCAGCATAGCTTGAGACAGCATCCGCTCGAGACTGAATGTGTTCCTTGATTTGTTTCGCTTGTTTTTCAGTCAGCTTACCATCTTTGACTTGTTGATCGACGGCAGCATTTTGAGCGTTGAGAACGGCTTTCTCGAAATCCGCGTAAGCAATCTTGTTCGCTTCCGCAAATTCAGGTAAGGATTGCTCTGCAGCTTCGAATTTCGCCTCATCGAGTCCAAGTGCTTTTAAAATCGCTGACGTCGAGTCACCGAAGACACCGCCTGGTCCATGGTCACCGCGCTTGCCGTGTTCGCCGCGATCCGGAAGATCGTCGTAGCTCTTCGCATCCTTGTATTCCTCTGTCAGACGGGACTTGATTTCCGTTGCTTGTTTTTTCGTCATCTTCCCATCTTTGACGAGTTGATTGAGTTCGCTTGTCTGTGCCGCGAGTAACGCTTTTTTGTAATCGGCGAACTTGATTGATTGTGCTTTCGCGTAGGCAGCAAGTGATTGATTAGCGGCGTCGAATTTTGACTGGCTCAGTCCGAGTGCCTTCAAAACGTCTGCGATCAACGATTCATTAAAGAAACCGGGTCCGCCGTGGCGACCCATCGGCATCTTCTCTTTTAGTTCAGCGTAGCTCTTGACGCCACTGAATCGTTCCGTCTGACGCTTCAGCATGTCAGCAGCTTGTGTTTTCGTTAAGTCACCGGATTTGACGAGACTTGCGAGCTGTTCCTTCGCTGCCGCGAGTTCAGCCTTCTTGTAATCGGCGAACGAGATCCCCTTTGCTTTCGCGAGATCAGCGATCGATTGTCCTTTCTCCCGGGCAGCGTCAGCCTCGGCTTGTGTCAGGTTTAATTTTTTCAAGAGTAACGTCATGTCTTGTTTTTTCATACCTTCGAAGTGGTGCCCGTGTTTCGCTTGTTTTGTCGTGCTCGAGTCATCGTTCGTCGCAGCGTATGCGGATGCTCCTCCAACTGTTAATGCGCTAATTGTCAATGCAGTGATCCATTGTTTTTTGAATGTCATGGGATGATCACTCCTTTCACCTTTTATGGTAGAGGGTCACGAAAGAGAAGTTGTGAGGAAGTTGCAAAGAAACTGCGAAGAAAGGCAAATGCGGATAAAAAGACGTTACACTACTAGTGGAGGGATGACAATGAACGTACTATTAATTGAAGATGAACAAAAGTTAGCACAGGTGACAGCACGCTTCCTGCGTCACCATGCGTATGAGGTAACGATTGCCGGTTCGTTAGCAGAGGCGAAACAGTGCCTGACGACAGCATTTGACGCCGTCTTGATCGACGTCCGTTTACCGGACGGAGACGGTTGGTCGCTCGTGCCAGGCATCAAATCACAAGTTCAGCCACCGGTCGTCTTCATGATGACGTCGCGCGGGGAGGCAGATGATCGTGTCTTCGGACTCGAACTTGGTGCTGATGATTACCTCGTCAAACCGGTCGTCCTGAAGGAGTTGACGATCCGGCTCGAGCGGGCATTAAAAGTTCGTCCGGTCGCTCGCTATGCGTTCGGTGACTTGACGATTGATGAAAAGGGACGCCAAGTGAAAACCGGTGAACGCGTGGTCAGTCTCGCGAAGATGGAATTCGAACTGTTGCTTTACTTTATTGAACATCTCGGTGAGGCACTCAGTCGGGATCAAATTCTTGACGATGTCTGGGGCTATGCATTCGGTGGCGATACACGGACCGTCGATACGCACGTCAAGCAACTGCGCGACAAGTTACCCGTCATTAAACAACAATTGAAGACAGTGCACCGGGTCGGCTATCGATTGGAGGCGATTGAATGAAACGACGTTCTTTGATGCGAAAGTTCTTATACGCTGTCGTCGGTCCGTTGCTGGTCATGGGTGTTCTCAGTTTCGTCTTGACGGCGTTTCTCGTCAATCGGTTTGCGGAAGGCGAACGGTATGACCAACTGGCGCGGGAAGCGAACATCATCAAACAGTCCCTTGAGGCAGACACTCCGATTCCACGTGATATCCAAGGATTTTTGACGACGGACGGATTGACGCAACGCATTGGCGCGCGCGGACCCGCTGGACGGTTACCACTTCTCGATGATTTAAAGAAAGAAGATGTCATCGAAGTTCAAGACGAACGGTTACTGACGTATCAGCTGACCGTTGACGGAACCCGCATCACGACGGTTCGCCAAGCACCGCTTGCGAGTAGTGCCCTCGACGGTGTCTATATCGCAATCGGACTTGCCTTACTCGTGACGTTACTGCTGGCATCCTTGCTTGCTTACTATATGGGACGGCACTTGACGCGACCGATCGTCACACTTCGGTCCGTCGCTCAAAAGATTGGTGCCGGCGAAATGGATGTCGTCCTGCCAGCGCGACCGAAAGATGAAGTCGGCGAATTAATTGACGCGGTTGATGAGATGCAGACACAACTGAAACAGAAGGATCATCTACAAAAGACGTTCATTGCCGGGATCACACACGACTTGCGGACACCACTCGCAATCATCCGAAACGAGACCGAGGCGCTTGCAGCAGGTGTTATTCCTGTCGCCGAACTGCCCGACGTGACGACGAGCATCATCGAGGAGACGGATCGACTTGGTCATCTGATTGATGAGACGTTACTTTATTCAAAGCTTGCCGGTGGACGGATGCCGCTTGAAAAGAAGGAGGTAGCACTTGATGAACTCGTATCGATGACGGTCGAACGCCTGCGCGGAACATTCACGCAAGCAGGACTGACGCTTGCGACGGATCTTCATTCGATGAGGCAGTCCCTTGATCCACGAATGTTCGAACGTGTTTTGATTAACTTCCTGATGAACGCGCGGTTTGCTTCACCAGTCGGTGGAACGGTCACCGTTCGTTTAACGGATGACGAATTGACGGTCGAAGATGAGGGAGTAGGAGTTCGCATTGAGGACCGGGCAACGATTTGGGACGTCTACGTCAAACAAGAAGGCAGTGCCGGACACGGACTTGGTCTTGCGATTAGTCGAATGATTCTTGATAGTCATCAATTCGAGTACGGTGTCCGTGACCGGAGTGGTGGCGGGGCAGTTTTCTACGTTCAGTTTTGATTGGACTATATTAGACACGTAAAAAGAGAGGTCAGTTCTCGGAGTTAATCCGGAACTGACCTCTGTTGACTTCAACGATTATTCGCCTTCGTTCGCATGAACGAGACTTGGTTTGACGAGAGTATAGAATTCATCGCTCATTCCGACGCGACTCCCCATCTGGCAAGCGAGTTCGAGTGTTTCCTTATAGAAGTTCGCGACGAGATCGTGATTCTTGATGTGCTCGTCTTGCATCGCCTTTTTGACCCCGAGGACGACTTTGTCGATTTGCTCATCGGCATCATTACGTACTGGGACGACGTTTTCTGGAAGATCGACTTCCTTATCGTGTCCGTTGAAGCGGAACGAGGCACCGAATCCGAGGTGCTCGAGGAAGAAGTGAGGTAACAGTTTACTCGCGAAGAACTGATGCCATTCCGTCTCTTTCATCGCTTCCATGTCACGTTTGAATGACGTCGTTGCTAGCGCATAGCGATCGTGTGTATCCTTCATGAACTTCTCGAGTATCGGAACCTGCATTGCAAACGCATTTTTGAGCAAGTTATCGAGCTGTTCTTGCGTTAATTGTTCTTGTTCAGTCATCGCTTTAACCCCATTTCGTTTCGTTATCCTTATCGTAAGAAATTTAGACAATTCCGTCAAATCTTTTTCGAGAATAGAGTTTACCTATTTCACAAAAGGGAATCCATTACTATCAATCATTTTAGGGGGAGTCAGCATGAAACGAATCGCAATGACAGGAGTCTTACTCGGAGCATGTCTGACTCCGGTGACGGGCTTTGCCGCAAGTAACGTGACGTATAGTAAAGGAGTCGTCGAAAATAAGACGTTCGGCTACACAGTCAAGACGACAGACGCGTTGAAAAAGGCAATTCAGCAAGACAAGGTCGAACTTGTCAAGAACAAGACCGTCAAGTCAAAATACGGTGTCGTGACACGCAGTGGGACGTTCGCGTTGTACTATAAAGTCAAGGGAGCCGATCAACTACTCGTCAACTTGAACTACGAGCCGAAGAAGCTCTCAAAAAAACAATTCGACCGTGAAATCGGATATGGTACATATCTCGGGACGAAAGGTAGTAAAACGTACTATTACGTCTTACCAACGGAAGCCGTTAAAGGCGCTGCTGGCAAGAAAGCGATCGAGAACTTGATCGTTAAGGACGTCCCGCAGATGATGAAGACATTCAAACTGCAATGAGCACTAGCTTTTGCTAGTGCTTCTTTTATTCGTTCGGTATAGTTAAAAATGAGGTGAGTGAATTATGGAATGGAACGTCACAGACGTCAAACAGACAACAGATGTATTACAACTCGAAAAATGTGTCAACGATCATGATGGCATTGAATTAAAAGTCGCAGCCGATTGGGTTGGCGAGAACGATTTCGCCATCTATGATGGTGAGAAATTGATTGGATATTTGCAAGCATTCGCGTATTTACCGACGGAATGGGAATTGAACGTCTTCGTTGATCCGGATTACCGGAAACAAGGTATCTTCACGGCACTCGTCGAAGCAGCACGCACGCGGGCGACGGAAGCAGGCGTCGAAGCATTCACGTTCGTCATTGATGACGCCAGTGAATCAGGTCAAGCTGTTCTTGGACGGTTAGGGGCTGAGTACCGGATGACGGAGTACAACATGATTTTGAAGAAGGCGCAATTGTTCCTAAAAGCGGACCCTGATTTCGAACTACGGGAAGCGACAGCGGACGACCGTCCGTTCATCGTCGAGACACTTGGTAAATCGTTCGGGAATACGGACGAAGAAGCAGAGTCAATCTATCAAGCAATCGAATCCGACGACCGGATCACGTTCATCGGTGTCGCGAGCGGTAAATCGGTCGGCGTCATCCGTGCTTACCTTGCTTCCGATACACAAGCGAGCATCCATGCGTTCGCCGTTCGTCCGGAAGCCCAAGGCAACGGCTACGGGAAAAAGATGTTGAAGTTGATGGTTCAAGCGTTGTTCCGAACTGGTCGAACACAGCTTGAACTCGACGTCGAAACGGATAACGACCGTGCACTTGATCTTTACAAAGAAGCGGGATTCGTCGTGCATCGTGGTTATCAGTTCCACGTGTTGGCGGTCTAATTGAAATAAGCATCACGACTTTTCCACTCGCTTTCCTCAGGCGAGACACAAGCCGCGACTCTGTCGTCTTTGACGCAGAGCCGGGTCTTGTTCGTCTCTGACAGCGCAGACGCGCTTTTTACTATAGGAGTCGAGTGGACGTGTAATGCCTATCGAAGAACGGTCTCCGGATCGTTCTTTTTTATAGGTATTATTACAGAAACTAAACAAAAACGTTGGAACCTTTTCTGCAATCCGTCGTATACTAGACATATGGAAAAAAAGAGGAGGCGACGTCATGGAGAGTCGACAGGATTCATTGCGGACGTTGAAGTGGGTATCAGGTGGAATGGAAGCGGTGCTTGGGATTCCGCTTTTAGGTGGTTCAATCGTCATTTTCTCAGGTTACAATGCCCTGTGGTTAATGCTCGCGTTTCATATCGTCGTCGTCGTATTGACGGCACGTGCCGGGAACGTCTCAAAAGGGAACATCGTCGGGATCGTCGCATCAACGGTCGGGGTCATTCCGGTCGTTGGGATGTTCTTACACATGGCAGCAGCGATCACGATTTTGATCGATGCGGCACTCGGTAACCGAATCGTCGCGCGGACTCATGTCAAACACGTCGAACCGATTCGACCGCGTCCGGTTCGTCGGGAACAAGAAAAACAAGAAGACCATCCGTTCTAAGTTTTTTTCGTTGACAGCGAAAAACAAGCCGTGTAAAGTAAACAACAAGTTAAGCCATATCAATTACATCGACGACGCGGAGTAAGTATCGTCAACACTGCCGACCAAGCGAGTCAGGAATGGTGAGAGCCTGACACGGTAAGCTGAACGAGAATGGACCGCTGAGAGCCTGTTGAACCTTCGAGTAGACAGGACGGTTGCCCCCGTTACCGGGCTAGCTGGTTGTTGGACCAGCGACAAGTGGAGACGATTTTTCGTCTCAATCAGAGGTGGCACCGCGCGGATACAGGCGTCCTCTATGCATTAGCTATTAGCTATGCGTAGAGGGCGTCTTTTTTGTACGTCACATGCCGAATCATCCAACGCTCATCATATTTCTCAGGAGGCACTACACATGAAAAAAACATTGATCGCAGCGGCGAGCACGGCAGTTTTACTCGCAGGATGTGCAACGACAGAACCAGCAGAGGATAAAAAAGCAGATAAGAAGATTTTGCATACGATGGAAAGTTACGATCTTCTGTCGGTTGACCCGGCAGATGCCATCACGTCAAACATCTTCAACCAAATTTATGAAGGGCTCTATCGCTTCGACGTGAACAACGAACTTGTTCCGGCAGCGGCGAAATCACATAGCGTGTCAGAGGACGGAAAAGTCTATACGTTTAAGCTGGACCCAAATGCCAAATGGTCGGATGGGAAGCCCGTCACAGCGGAGAACTTCCGTTATGCGTTCGAACGTGTCGTCGAAACGAATTCACCGTTCGCGTACTTGCTTGAGCCAGTTGAAAAAACGACAGCCGTCGATGACGAGACACTCCGGATTGAACTGAAACGTCCGACACCGTACTTTCTCAGCATGACGACGTTCGGCACCTATATGCCGGTTCGTGAAGATATCGTCAAAGCAGAAGGCGACCAGTTCGGGACGGACCCGAAAACGAACGTCTACAACGGACCGTTCACGTTCAAGAAGTATCAAGCGGAGCAAGGTTATACGCTTGCGAAGAATGCTGAGTACGCAGACCGGAAGAACGTCAAGATCGACGAAGTTGACGTCAAGATCATCAAGGATCCGATGCTTGCGATCAACTTGTTCGAGTCAGGCGAGCTCGATGTCGCACCACTCAACTCAGAAAATGTCGTCACGTACAAAGACAAAAAAGAGTACAACACGTTCAGCGATTCGCGGATGTTCTTCATTCGGATGAATGAAAAGACGGATGCGTTGAAAGACAAGCAGACACGTCAAGCAATCGATGCAGCGTACGATAAAAAGGCATTAACGGAAACATTACTCGGAAACGGATCACTGCCTGCGGACTACATCGTGCCGCAAGAACTCGATCCGAAGTATGACAACGCGCGTCAAATCAAATCGTCGTATGATGTAGCAGCTGCGAACAAGGTGCTTGCCAAACAAAATCTTGAATTGACGATGTTGATTGAAGACGATGATGTCTCAAAAAAAATCGGTGAGTATATTCAAGGGGCGTTGAAGAAACAGAACGTCGACGTTAAACTGTTGTCACTGCCGAAGAAAGAACGTCTCGCCCGTGAAGGACGAGGGGATTACGATCTGTCACTCGCGAGTTGGGCACCGGACTATCAGGACGCGACGACTTACTTGAACTTGTTTACGACCGGTAACCCGTTCAACATGATGGACTACTCGAACAAGCAGTATGACCGTCTCTTGAAGCAGGCTGAAAGTGAACTTGATCAGGATAAGCGTCTTGCATTACTCAGTAAGGCGGAAAGCGTATTGCTCGACGATCAAGCGATCTCACCGGTCTACCAGCGAAAGAATGCTTTCTTACAAAATACAGAAGTGAAGAATCTCGCGCGACACAATGTCGGAACGGATATTTCCTATAAATACGTCGAAATCAATCGTAACTGATACTCGTATCCTCTTTTCCTGATAACACAAGGGAAAGAGGATTTTTTGTATGGGAGAGATTTGGTAATTTTATTCTGAAATCAGGTCAATCGACTAAAATCGCTTTCATTATCAACCGATAGATAGAACGGTGAAAAGAAGAACCAAGAAGGGAAGTCGCAGTTATGAAAAGATTTCGAAGAAACTTGAAGTTACGATTGTTCTTTTGGGTATTGGTGATCTCGGCCGTCACAAGTGGTATCTCAGCACAACTCGTCTTATATCTACACCGTGGGCTCGACGTCGCGGATACGAATGCGATCTGGGTTGGAGCGGGTATCGGTCTTCTCCTCTCATTGATTGGAACGACGTTGACACAACTCATTCTCCGTCAACCAATCAAAGCGATTGAAAAGGCGACCGAGACAGCACGCGAAGTCGCAAACGGCAACTTCGATGTTGATTTTGAAGAAGCAAAACGTGGAGATGAAGTCGATCAGCTCATGCATGAGCTCGAAGTAATGGTCTTACATATCCGCAAACAAGCAACACAAATGGGGAGCTCAAGCGATAAATTGACGGCGTCAGCGCAAGAAATCGCAGCAGCTGTCCAAGAAGGAAACGCGTCTGGTGAAAGCATTCGTTCAGCAATGGCGGAGTTATCTGCAAAAATGAACGAAAACGTTGATCAAGCCTATCTATCAATGGACGCACTCGGTGCGGTCAAGCGGACGATGGATGAAGTCGCAGCAGAAATGAACGAAGCGTTGAAATCAGCGACAGTCATGCAGACGGAAGCGCAGAACGGGAAGACACTCGCGACGGATTCGGTTGAAGCGATGCATATGATTTCGAAGAAGATGGAGCAGTCAGCGACACTCAACGGTCGATTGACGGACATGACAGGTGAAATCTCACGCATCACGGATGTCATCAGTGACATTTCTGCTCAGACGAATCTACTCAGCTTGAATGCTTCGATTGAAGCGGCACGTGCGGGTGAAGCAGGGCGTGGCTTTGCTGTCGTTGCAGCGGAAGTTAAAAAACTTGCGGAGCAAACTGCGACGTCAGCAAAAGAAATCACGGATCTGATTTCAGGCGTCAAACGTCTCGTTAATGATACGGCGAACGCGATGACGGATGTCCAAAACGAAGTCGCGACAGGCGTCGGGCTCGTCGAACAAGCTGGTTCGTCATTTGAAGAGATTCATCATTCGACGGAGCATGTCTATTCACGCGTGAAATCGGTCGACCAACTCGTTGTCAAATCGGACCAAGAGATTGATCAAGTCGGTCTGACGACAGCGAATATCCTTGCGATGGTCGAGGAAGCATCGAAACACGCAGAGCAAGTCTTGCAGGCATCAAGTCATCAAGCGGCTTCACTCGGTGAAGTCAACGGCGCGATGGAAGAATTGGTTGCAGTAGCGGAGCAATTACAGGAAGAGACAGGCGCGACGCGTCTTTGAATGATGAGGAATCGTGTATCCTGAAACGGGATGCACGATTTTTTTTTTTTGGATTTTTTTGAAAAAAGCATTAAACATTTCGGAGGGACGACGATATATAGGGTGGAAGCAGTCATCGACTAATTCTACCGTGTCACCCTTGGGCCGGCCAGGGGGCACATCTCGGAGAAGACGGATCTTCGAAGAGACAAAAAACTTATCCTATGGAGGGAAATTACAATGATTATCAATCACAACATTACAGCTCTCAATACGCACAGTAAGCTATCTTCAGCTTCTGCTGCGCAAAGCAAATCAATGGAAAAATTAGCTTCAGGTCTTCGTATCAACCGTGCAGGTGACGATGCAGCTGGTCTTGCAATCTCTGAAAAAATGCGTGCTCAGGTTCGTGGACTTGATCAAGCATCACGTAACGCACAAGACGGAATTTCATTGATTCAAACGGCTGAGGGTGCATTGAATGAAACACACGATATTCTTCAACGTGTTCGTGAACTCGCGGATCAATCAGCAAACGGTACAATTACGAACGATGATCGTAAAGCGATTCAAGATGAAGTCAAGCAATTAAAAGAAGAAGTAGATCGCATTGGTAACACGACTGAATTCAATACACAAAAATTATTGAATGGTGCTTTGAAATCAGCTGGTGCTACTGTTGGCAGTGATAGCACAATCGGATCAAATGTGTTAAATCAAACAGCCGCTAAGTTAACTGGTGCTACTAACTTCTCTGCTGTAGATGCATCAGGTGTATCTTTAGCAGCAAAAGATAAAATCAAAGTTGATAATGTTGAAATTGAAGTTGACTGGGATAAAGGCCTTACTGATGCTGAAAAAACATTATTCAAAGGTGATTACTCAACAACAGCAATGACAGATTCTCAAAAATCGGATATTAAAGATGCGATTGGTCGCGTTTTAAATGATGCTATTTCAGCACACAATGCTGCAAATGGAACAAGTGTAGCTCCTGTTAAAGTATACGAAGCAGGTGGAAAATTAGTTTTAGAAAGTGGTTCAAACGGACAAACTTCTAAATTGGATACTACAAATGCAACTGTACTTGATACATTTGCTGACGCAGCAACTACAACTGCAGCTGGACAAGACCAATTAGCAAAAGCAGTAACAGCTGAAAAGCTTTCATTTGAAGTTGGTGGTGTTAAATTACAAACTGCAGCATTAACAGCGGCAGCTGCTAACAGTGATGCAACAACTGTAGCAACAGATATTCAAACAAAAATGCGTGCAGCAATCGACACATACAATACAGGTGCTGGATTATCAAAAGGACAAGAAGGATTCATTGACAAAGATGCAGTATTTGTAGAAGCAAAAGGTGGTCACTTCACGGTTTCTTCTTCAAACGGACCTGTATCATTTAATGAGTCTGAAGGATCTTCACTTGTTAAAGATCTTGGATTGACTCAAGCTCAAACAGAAGCATCAGGAAATGGTGGAATGACATTCCAAATCGGTGCTAACAAAGGTCAAACAATTACATTCGGAGTAAACGACATGCGTTCATCAGCTCTTGGTATTGCTAACGTAGACGTTTCTTCACAATCAGGAGCTTCACAATCACTTACTGCTCTTGATAAAGCAATCAAAACGGTTTCTTCTGAACGCGGAAAACTTGGTGCTGTTCAAAACCGTCTTGAGCACACAATCAATAACTTGAAAACATCTTCTGAAAACATTACAGCGGCTGAATCACGTATTCGTGACGTTGATATGGCGAAAGAAATGATGAACCAAACAAAGAACTCGATTCTTGCACAGGCTGCTCAAGCAATGTTAGCTCAAGCTAACCAACAGCCACAAGGTGTTCTTCAATTACTCCGTTAATCGGATTTATAGATTACTTAAAGTCATGGGCTCGTTCCATGGCTTTTTTTTATTGGTTTAATTGAATGATAGGTTTTATAAATTAAATAGTATTAAGAATTAAGCTAATAGACCGATACATTACATAGAGAATAAATAAGGAGTGACAGACAATGAATTCCATCAATACGGAAATCCGGCTTCACCTGCCTTCGAACGTTTTACCATATGAAGCGACGAAAAATGTCTTCGTCGAAGCAAACCAAGCAGAGTTGGAGGAAGATGGCGTCATTGTCTTGCCGACTCCTCAACACGTCCAAAAACTTGAAGTAGCGATTGAGCAAGCGAATGTGAAGCTGGAATTGCAACGGACAGGATTGAAGTTCGTCAAACATGAAAAATTAAACGAGTATTATATTCAGGTCGTGGATACGAACGATAATGTCGTACAAGAGATTCCAAGTAAAAAGGAACTTGATTTCTTTGCAGCATTTCTTGAATTCAACCAATTGATTGATAAACGGATTTAATAAGAGAAGGGACTGATTCGATGGCAGGAATCCGACTCAGCGGACTAGCGAGCGGCATCGACACCGAAACAATGATTAAACAATTAATGCAGGCGGAGCGTGCTCCCGTCGATCGCTTATCGCAAAAGAAACAGACGATGACGTGGCAACGCGATGCGTATCGTGAAATGAATCGAGCGTTGCTTGATTTACGTTCTGCTGCGAGTGATATGTTGTTTTCTAAAAACTACTCAGCTAAGACAGTGTCTAGTTCTTCGTCTGCTATCCTAGTGACAGCAAGTACAAGTGCGACAGAAGGTAGTTTGACGATTGATAAGGTAAAACAATTAGCAACAGCATCGGCAGTCACATTAAAGACTGATAACGGAAAATCAAGTGACACTGCATTAAAAGATACAGCCTGGTTTGATTCATCAAGTGGAAAAGTTAAAGTACAGATTAATACATTTGACGCGGCAGGAACATCTGTCTCGGAAACGCTAGAACTGGATGCTACGCAAAAAATTTCTGATTTGACAGCTGCAATCAATGCAAAGACTAGTTTAGGAATGAATGCTGTTTATAATGAACTGACAGGTAAACTAGTCCTAACCAAAACAAGTAGTGGTGACTTGGGTTCAGGAGACGACATCGTCATTCGTGACGCCACAATTAGTACTGATGTTGCGAAAACTTCGACTGCCGGAGTAGAAGGTAAAAATGCAATTTACGTTATTGGTGGACAAGAACTCGAACAAAAGTCAAATACCTTTACGCAAAACGGATTAACAATTACTTTGAACAGTGCGACAGACACTTCAACGACAATCAATACTAAACTTGACACACAGGCGAACTTTGATTCGATTAAGAAGTTCGTCGATAAGTATAATGACATGATCGATAAGATGAACAAGAAAGTTCGAGAAGAGAAGTATCGAGATTTTCAACCGTTGACTGATGCCCAGCGAAAAGAACTAAGCGAAGACGAAGTCAAGAAGTGGGAAGAAAAAGCGATGAGTGGTGTCTTGAAAAATGATCCTTACTTGCGTGATGGCATGAATGACTTCCGCAGTACGTTGTCAGCGAAGATTGATACCGGCTACACGATTCCTTCTGCTTCAGGTCCTGTCGTGCTAAGTTCACTGTCGCAAATCGGGATTACGTCGACGAGTGATTTCCGTGATGGTGGGAAAATCAAACTTGACGAAACAAAATTAAAAGAGATGCTCGAAAAACATCCGGATGGTGTCTATCGTCTTTTTACGGCAGATGCACCCGCTAAAATCAAGCAAGCTGATGGAACGGAAATCGATAACCCGAATGGATTAAGTGGTTTCGTTCGCCAAATTCAAACTTTTACGACGAATTTGCGTGATAAAATTTCGAACGTCGCTGGGCGTGATGGATCTGTCGCGACAACGTACCGACTTGGTAAGTCGCTTGCAGATATCGATAAAAGCATGCTGTCTTGGGAAGACAAGCTCAAACGTAAAGAAGATAGCTACTATCGTCGATTCGCAGCGATGGAACAAGCCATGAACCAAGCGAACAGTCAGTCGGCTACACTTGCAGGCTATCTCGGTCAAGGATAATAATGAAGGAGGCAACGTAATGAATCCTTATGCTACGTATCAGACAAATTCAGTCACAACAGCATTACCACAAGATTTGACGCTCATGCTGTATGAAGGATTGATCAAATTTGCGATGCTCGCGAAACGATCGATTGAACAAGGATTGATCGAACAAAAGAATACAAACATCCAAAAAGCACAAGCGATCATCAGTGAACTGCAACTGACACTCAATCAGTCGATTGCATTATCAAAAGACTTGAATGCATTGTATGATTATATGCAAATGCGGTTGATGGATGCGAACATCAAGAATGATGTCGTCGCGATCGAGGAAGTGATAGGCTTTGCGGAAGAGTTCCGTGAGACGTGGAAAGAAGCGATGAAGCTCGCGAAGCAACGATGAGTCCGCTTGATCCGCTTCGCCTCAAGACGAAACGGTTGATGGAATTACTTGATCAGACGCCGAGCGACGAGACGTATGATGATTGGATTGAAAAAATTCAGCATCTGCTGAATGAACGGGAAGCGTTCATTGCCGCACATTCCAATTTACTAGCCGGTGCAAATCAAGCGATCATTCAGGAGTTGGTGGCAGACAGCCGACAAATTGACTTGAAATTATCAGCGGAAACGGCTAAATTAGGGGTACAAATTAGTCAGTTGCGTCAAACGCAGTCGAGCCGGAAGTCATATGTCGATCCGTACGAGGATGTCGACAATAGCTTTTCCCCGTATTTTGATTCGCGTCAGTAATGTTTTTGCGTGAGGGAGGAATCTTTCGTGAAGAAACAAGAGCAGAGTAAACGCCGTGTCCCACAAACCTATTTTCAATCGGACGGTTCGTACGATCAGTTCATTGAACCGGATGTCGAGACGGAGTCTTGGGAAGCGCTCGAGCGTCCGATCTCGGAACAACCGGATGCGTATGAGGAAGAAAAGTATCGCCGTGAATCATGACACGATAAAAAGAACGGAATCCGTGGATTCCGTTCTTTTTATTTGAAGCGATAAGCATTTTTGTCTTCCTGCTTGACGGTATACATCGCTTCGTCCGCACGAATCAACAGGAGACTCGTCGTCGTTCCGTCTTCCGGGTAACGTGCAATCCCGATCGAAGGTGTGACGTGCATCGTCTGCGCTTGATAAAGGAATACCTCATTCAGCCGCTTGAGAATACTTTCTGCGTAATGGATCGTGCCCGCTCGATTTCGGTGTAAGAAGACGATGAATTCGTCACCTCCAAGGCGTGCAGCCATCTCTGCTTCCTGCAGGTCGGCTTCTAGACGTCGTGCCGTCTCTTGTAGAACGAAGTCCCCCGCGTCATGACCGAACTGATCATTGATGTCTTTAAAGCCATCTAAGTCGATGAACAGTAATGATCCTTCTTGCCAATGTGGTAGTTCATTTGATAGAACTTCCTCGAAGTAACGACGATTCGGTAATCCAGTGAGCGCGTCCTGGTATCCGAGCGAGCGCAACATCCGTTCTTCTGTCAAAGCATGCGTCCGGTCCGCTAAGATGATGTAGAAGTCATGCTCGCGCGGAATCGAGATGACCGTCACTTCAAAAGCACGTCCATCGTCGAGTTGCATCAATTGATGTTCAATCGGTGTTCCTTGCCAACTGATCGGGACGATCTGTTCCATTAGATGATCCGGAAGCTGTCCGGCAGGGAAATACTGTTCCGCAATTGGATTCATCGTTTTTTCATGACCGTTGGCGTCCATCCGAACGATTGGATACGGATGATTCAAAAATAGCCGACGGTACTCTTCCTTTCGCAGTTCGAGGCGCTCCGTTTTTTCGCTGACGCGTTGCAATAACTCATTTTCCGAGAGGCCCAACTCACGCAAGAGTCGTGTGTTTTGACGCTCGGAGAAAAATTGGCGTACGAAAAAGAGCGAGAAGAGACCGATGAGACTGCTCCAGTAGATGGTAGATGGGATCGGTACGTACGAGATGCCACCGACGACAATTAATAGACTGAGGTAGGGAAGGTACGAGATCGTCCATCGTTCAGAGGCTTCTGGTGAGTGCGATTTGCGATAATACCGTAAGAGACCGTATAAGCTGACCGGGTACAGCGGAAAGAACCAACTGGCGATGTCGAGCTGATTCCGGATGAAAAACGTATAGTACCCGAAAATCGCAAAGATGAACAATAGCATCGATCGAATCAGTAAGCGATGTGATTTATTGTGTAAGCCAGTCGTATAAAGTAAGAAGAAAAAGAACAGTTGTGCCATGAAGCTAAGTGCAAAACCGCTCATCCCGACGAGTTCGATTGGAGAACGGGCGAAATCTGGGATATAGCGTAAGACGATCGTATAGCCGAAGACGAACGTCATACCAAAGAGTAAAATCCCGTCGACGTAAAGAAGCGGTAAGCGACGGACCGTCGTCCAATTGATCTGTTTCGCGAATGTCCGCGCTGTCAGGATAAAAAAGCCGGTAATCGTCAGGTTGACGACGGTATCGAGCTCCGGTGGATGCCAGGCAACTGGTAAGAAGCTAAAGGCAAAGTTCAAGATGATACCGATCGTGAACCACTCGATTGCTCGCCGGATGATCGGTAACGTGCCGGAAGTACGAGCGACCCATGAGCAATAGAGAAGTCCGGCAATCGTACTGAAGACAGCAAAAATCGGACCAGCATGAAACCAGCTTGATCCGAGAATGGCAATGTACGTAACGATGACATACCACTGGACGCGAGACATCTGTCGCATGCATGATCCTCCTTTTTTATGTAGTTTGGTTAGACGTTATGTGTTTCGCGATACAATTCCCAATGTTCCCGTGCTTCTTTTTTCGTCCGGTCCGACACGGTCTTACTTTGGAAGATGAGACCATACCATTGTTTCGCATCATCCGTCCGTTTTAAGACAGCATACAAGTCACTGATCCGCAGTAAGAGGACATCGTGGGGGATACCGGTACGAACAGCGTCGGTATAATTGAGATATAAGGCTTCGTACTTCGTAACCGACCGTTCCATCCACTGCAATTCTTGTGCTTCGTCTCCGAGCATCCGGTACATCCAGGCAATCCGGACGCCGAGCATGGCGAGGATTGCTTCTTTTTGTCCGGTCACTTGCGCCGTATAGAGCGCTAATTTATATAGCTGTAAGGATTGTTCAATCGTTCGCTCCGTCGCTGCGAACGGTAATACCGGGAGCGTCGGCAAGATTTGCTCTTCGAGCGTCTGACGCACGTCCGTCCGCAACTTTTCAAACGACTCATGAAAGACGAAGCGGCAGTGCGAACACTGAATCGGTTCATACAGGTAGGGGTTCGATCCTTGGTAATGGACGAAGCCATCGAAATCCGTGCGCTCAACCCGGATATGACGGGACAGGACACGCTTCGTCTCTGTTTCTTTTAAACAATAGGTACACTTACATTTTTTAAAATACAACTCAGGCATGGATAATCTCCTCGTGATGTCGGATTAGACAAAGACGTTAACGAGCATGCCTTTGATTTCACCGA
The DNA here is from genome assembly GCF_001275385.1 of Exiguobacterium sp. BMC-KP. Taxonomy (NCBI): domain Bacteria; kingdom Bacillati; phylum Bacillota; class Bacilli; order Caryophanales; genus Exiguobacterium; species Exiguobacterium sp. BMC-KP. The sequence goes on along the minus strand of NZ_LGIW01000015.1, from coordinate 1,801,065 downwards.
CTTGATCTAAAATATCAAGTCGTCTTGATTCTCCGGATAAGACGGTGTCCGTCAATTGCAATAGCTTCGTATCGACCTGTTCGACGACCTTATAGATTTTCGTTCGTCCGCGGCGATTGAAGCCACGTTTCTCTTCTAGTTGTTGTGACTGATCCAGTGCATCCTTCAGGAAGTCCTTGATCTTCTCCTTGTAGCTCTCTAGGTTTTCGATCGTATGACTCTCAGCGAGGAGTTGACCGTGTTCTTCGACGAGCAGTAACTTTTGCTGGAGACGTTCATAGCCTTTGTGTTCTCGTTTATCCTGCATTAAGGCAGAGAAGGTCGTCGATGCCTCGACTTCCCGAGGACCGGACCGAGCTGCCTGAAGTCGTTGGGTTTCTTGAATGCGGCGAATGTCCATAAATGACACTTCCTTCTTAGTTGAGTAGTTGCAAGACGCCTTGCGGTAATGCGTTCGCTTGCGCAATCATGGCCATACCGGATTGGTTGAGGATGTTATATTTCGCATACTCCATCATTTCCCGTGCCATATCGGTATCGCGAATCCGTGACTCGGACGCCGTCAAGTTCTCGCGGCTGATACTGAGAACGGAATTCGTTGCTTCAAAACGGTTCTGGATCGCACCAAGCTTCGCGCGTTGATTTGACACACTATCAATGGCCTTTGTATAAAGAGAAACAGCAGTGTCTGCGTTGTTACTTGTCATGATGCTCAAAGCATATTCGTTCGTGCCACTCGTGTCCGTCATGGCGACACTACCTGTCGCTGGTGCTGTCGTAGTACTAATACCAAGTGCTAATGAACGCATATCCTCTACATTAATTGAAATGCCCTCGTTAGCACCAGTATTTGTTTGAATGAATAGAGTACTTTTCCCTTCACCGAAGTCACCCGTCAGGATGTCTTTACCGTTGAACTGGGTCGTCTTTGCGATCCGTGTCACTTCATTCGTCAATTGGTCGATTTCGGATTGGATCGAAGAACGGTCTTCAGGAGCAAGTGTTCCGTTACCTGCTTGGACGGCGAGTTCGCGCATCCGTTGTAAGAGACTATGCGTTTCATTCATGCCGCCTTCTAACGTCTGCACCATCGAGATGCCGTCCAGAACGTTTTGTTCCGCTTTATCGAGTGCCTGCAAGCGATTCCGCATCTTCTCAGAGATGGCGAGACCGGCAGCATCGTCCGCAGCGCGGTTGATTTTTTGACCACTTGATAGTTTATCCATCGTTGTCTTAACGTTTAATTGATTCGCCGTCAGGTTGCGATACGCCTTTAGAGCCTGGACGTTGTTTGAGATTCTCATTCGTATGCCATCCTTTCATATCCTGCATGGTGGGCTGCCCGGGCGAGCGGGCGCTTATCTGTACTTGCTGCTTGCCACGTAATTAGCAGTTCTTCAGCAAGGAAAAGTGCTTCCGTGAGCACGTGATGTTCTGTGTAGGCACGCAGAGTCTGTTGACCGAGATAGAAGTACAACGCTTCAAGTTGAGACGTGATGATCCCGCCGTCGTCATGGAGTCCTTCCGAGAGCTTCGTCAGTAGCGCGTAGGCTTTTTGTAGACGTTCATTCATGTGATCAAACGCTTTTGCTTCAATCGCCGTGATTGCCTGTTCGTACTGAAAGACAAGTCCTTGCAACATTTTTTCCGTCAATTGTTGTGGAGTCATCTGATACAGTTCTTGTTCTGTCATGTCTGTCGTCCTTTCGCGTGGTCCAGTTCTTCGATCAATAAGAGGAGTTCTGCCATGACGTCATAGAGTTGCGGTGGAATTGCGGTCCCAAGATCAAGATCGAGTAGGTGACCGAGTAACGATGTATCGTGTTCGACAGCGATCCCGTTGGCTCGAGCTTCCTGTAAAATCCGGTCTGCCGCTTGTCCTGTCGCTCGGGCGACGACGACGGGTGCTTGTCCAGATGCTTCATCGTAACGCAGAACGGCAGCTGACTTCCGGTGCTTCAAATCAATTTTCTGGTACATGGCGTCCTCCTTTAAATCCGGTAGTCATACCCGTTTGGTGTCTCATCCTTCTGCGCGGCGACGTCTTGGCGTTCTTCTTTCGTGAATGGTCGGAACTGAATCCGGACATCCTGATAACCGGTCGCTTCTAAGGCATCTGTCGTCCGTTCGAGGAAAGGAGCGGCAAGTCGCTCGAGAATCGGAAGATCATTTTCGATCGTGATTTGCATCTTTCGGTTAACGGTTTCGACGCGCACACCAATGTCACCGAGACGTTTCGTATTCAACTGGACGTACAACGTATTGTTTTCCCAGTCGATCACTTCATCCGGGCGTTTATTTTGAAGATGAACATGAAGACCGGCCGTCGCTTCGACGATTTGGACTGGAAGTGATAACAGGATCTGATTCAACTGTTGTTGATTGTCAGGTTTATTGACCTGTTGTTGCGTTGTCAAGAATGATTGAAGCTTCGAAGCTTCCGGGTTGAGAGTTGGAGTAGCGAGCTTTAACTCGGCACTTTGTAGCTGCAACGCTTTTTGAACCGTTTCTTGTAAGACTCGCGGACTGTTTTGCTTTGGCTCATACGGTACGAGCTTTGCCGGTGCGTCGCTTGGCGTTCGTGTGCTTGGCGCGTTCCATTCCGGTAAATAGGTCGGGCGTACGTTCGCTGGCGCGTAGCGGAAGGCTTCAAAGCCCGTCCGGACTTCTTGTAGCAGTGCCTTCGCTTCTGTTCCCCGACCGAGTGACGCGAGTTCAGCGCCGAGTTCGAGTTTTGACAAGAAATGAATCAATTGTTTTTCATCCCGCATCGTCGTATGCAACATCGCGTCCGTTTGCTGGAACATTTGCTTCAAGCGGTGTGCCGTACTTTCGATGACAGCGACCATTTGCACCGGGCGGGACTCGACGAGTGGTTCGATTTGCCGCAGTTGCGATACGATCGTTCGCTGTTGGCTCTTGAAATCGTTCGTTACTTCCGCTAATCGAGGAGTCACTTCCCGGACGAGCGTCAGAGCCGACCGTATCGGAGTGGCTGGCTCGACCGGACTTGCGGCACGCGCCGTCAGACCGATCAATTGTTCACGGACACTCGTCTTCGGCTCAAGTGGAGCTTGCGGGAAGTAAGGTGTCAGGTGTTTACGGATCGTTTCGACGTCCCCTTGATCAAGCGCTGTGATCAGTGCCGGACGTTCTTTTAGTGGCAAGTGTTCAATGTACTGGCGCATATGCAGTGGGGTTGCGGTCTCGATATCGCGTTGCGTCGGTAAGGTGACGCGTGCGACGTCAAGTGCAACAGCTTTTTCGAACGTTGGTTGGTCGCGTAAGGCGTCGTGTTCCGGAAGGACGTCGACGAAGTCTTCTGTTGTCGCTAACAGACTATCGATCAAGAGTTCCGCTTCCGGTGGGAGCGCGTGGTCAGGACGAGAGACGAGTTCAAGGACAAGATCCTTGTAGCTGCCTTGTAAAGCCGTGACCAGTTGGGCGACGACTTCTGGTGTTTGAGGCAACTGACCGCTCGCAAGGAGTTTTGCGACAGCCGGTTTCAGTTCTGCTGGCACGCCTTCGAGTAAAGCAGGATCGACGTTTGACGGAATCGAGACGGCGGACGGTGTTTCAGCGTCAGGCTCTGAGACAGCTGGTAGCTGCTCGATCAGATAACCTTCTGCCGTTTGACCTTTTACTTTAAACTGGAAATCACCTGTCGGAACATCTCCAGTGAATGTCATCTCGATTTTATCCCGTCCGACTTGAACGAGCGCCGTATGCGGTCCGGTTTGTTCCAAGACGGTTCCTTTATATGTCTTCGTCTCCGAAAGCACGGTTTGTCCGGCAGGTACCGTCGAACGAGCTGGATTCAACTGGATATTCATCAAACGTCCTCCTTTTTTCAAAATACATCATCTTATTATATATCGGCAGAAACGAAAAAGGGTTGAGCGAAAATATCGCCCAACCTTCGTTTTTTCAAGATTTGATTGCATTAAAGCGTTCCTCTAATGTCATCGCGTTCAATTGTTGATAGCGAGCCATAAGCTCACCTGTTGCTTTCATTTGGTTGCGGACGATGTAAGGAGAGGCGTTCACGGGAAGGATCATGCCATTGCGGGTCTTCAGCTTAGTCTGTCCATCCTCTTCGAGGACATCAATCATATGACTCCAAGCGTACCATTCGCAATCATCACGTTTCGGTGATTTGGTAGGGAAAAAGACGAGGCCGAGTGACGGTTCGATGACAATCGGGACTTTTCCTTTCACGGATGCGACACGTTTTGCGGTGACGATCCGTTCCTCAATAGAACTATTGTACTGCCTGCACGATAATTGCAACAGTTGATACGGTCGAAGTGGCGTCATGATGGTAGAACCATCTTCTAGCACGATGATGGACTGCTTCATCATGTCGTAACAAGGTAAGATTGCTACGGTCCGCTTCGTGATTCGATACTTTTCATCATTATGGAATGGTCGCATGTCGACTACATCCTCCTCAAATGGGACAATGGATAAAACAGGTAATTACTAACGATATAATACAATATTACAAATGTAATGACAATGTAATTTTTTGAAATATAGAACAATGTCTTGGAGGAAATTGATATTTTAGTGGTAATGGTTTCTAAATAATCAGAATTTTTAATTGTCAATAATTCCTTCTTTTGATAGACTAATTCGTGAGAGCTTGCTCTCGTACTCTGGTTTGCGAAGGGAACGTGAATTCGAATGGAACAAGGTAAAGTCAAATGGTTTAACGCTGAAAAGGGTTATGGTTTCATTGAAACGTCTGATGCGAAAGACGTATTCGTACACTTCTCAGCAATTCAAGCTGATGGTTACAAATCACTTGAAGAAGGCGAAGAAGTGGAGTTTGAAATCGTAGAAGGCGATCGTGGTCCACAAGCTGCGAACGTATCTAAACTCTAAACGAAGCAGCCACCACCGTTTTTAGGCGTCTTGCCTAAAAGCGGTTTTTTTGTTTTGAGTCTAATCAAAACGGGTATATACGTTAACATCAACATGCTTCAATATTATCGTACGCTAAGAACCGAAGTGAACGTTCATGAGAATGTCATCGTTTTCATGGTCTTCCTTCACTTATCGTGCTATAATAAAAACGAACCAAAGAATTTCGAATATTCAGAAGGGAACGACTGAATCATCTCGAATTCATAGGTTCAACCGGTTACTTAAGGAGGAGTTTACATGATCTACAACATTCGCGGTGAAAACTTGGACGTCACAGATGCTCTCAAGGATTACGTCGAGAAAAAGCTTGAAAAGTTAACTCGTTATTTTACAACTCCTACGGAAGCGCAAACGGCTTATGTTAATCTCAAAGTCAACAACGAGAAACAAAAAGTCGAAGTGACGATTCCAATGCCAAACCTCTTGCTCCGTGCAGAGGATGTCAATGGCGATATGTATGCAGCAATCGACCTCGTCGTCGATAAGCTCGAACGTCAGATCCGGAAACACAAAACAAAGTTGAACCGGAGAGGGCGCGCTAAAGAAGGCGGCATCGGAGAGTACTTTAAAACGCTCGAAGGACCGGAAGCGGAAGCGCCTGTCTATGAAGAGGACGAGGCTGAACTCGAACTCGTTCGGACGAAGCGTTTCACACTCAAACCAATGGACACGGAAGAAGCAATTCTTCAGATGGACATGCTCGGGCACGCATTCTTCGTCTTCTCAGACGCAGAAACGGGCAACACGAACGTCGTCTACCGTCGTAAGGATGGTCGTTACGGTTTGATTGAACCAGAATAATGAATGCAACAGGGACTCGCTCTTACGGGCGGGTCCCTTTTTGATATGATAAAAAACTATTTCGAAACAAGATACGTTTACTCTATAAGGAGTGACCAGGAGGAAGCGTTTGGTCCGCTTGTTGAAATTTGACGTCGTATTCGGTACACTGAATAAAGGAAAAATCTCGGAATTCTGTTCGTTCAAAGAATCGTTCGAAGTAAGGGGACTGTAAGGCATGGCTAATTTTCTTAAAGAATTATTTGCACCAACGAAACGTGTCCTGAAGAAAGCCGAAAAAGCAGCAGATGCTGTGGAAGCATTCGAGACACAAATCGGTGCGTTATCGGATCAAGAACTCGAAGGAAAAGTCGTTGAATTCCGTGAGCGTCTCGCTAACGGAGAAGACTTAGATGATATTTTACCGGAAGCTTTCGCTGTCTGTCGCGAAGTGTCGACACGTGTTCTCGGCATGCGCCACTACCGCGTTCAGTTGATCGGTGGATATGTCCTGCACAACGGTGACATCGCCGAAATGAAGACCGGGGAAGGTAAGACACTCGTCGCGACTCTCCCTGTATATTTGAATGCCCTCGCTGGCAACGGCGTTCACGTCGTTACCGTCAACGAATATCTCGCAAAACGTGACCGTGACATTATGGAGCCTCTTTACGCGGCACTTGGTCTATCGGTCGGCTTGAACCTCTCAAGCATGTCGCGTCAAGAAAAACAAGCAGCCTACAGCTGTGACATCACGTACGGAACAAACAACGAGTTCGGTTTTGACTACTTGCGTGACAACATGGTCCTTTATAAAGAAGACCGTGTTCAACGGCCGCTTAGTTACGCCGTCGTCGATGAAGTCGACTCGATCCTCGTCGATGAAGCACGGACTCCGCTCATCATCTCAGGGTCGGCTGAAAAATCGACAGCACTCTATTCGCAAGCGGATACGTTCGCGAAAATCATGAAGGCAGATGAAGACTACACGGTCGACATCAAAACGAAGAGTGTCTTGTTGACAGAGCAAGGGATCGACCGTGCTGAGAAATACTTCGGTATCGATAACTTGTTTGGTCTCGATCACGTCTCACTTAACCATCACTTGAGTCTTGCACTTCGGGCGAACGCCGTCATGCACCGCGACGTCGACTATATGGTCCGCGAAGACGAAGTCATGATCATCGACCAGTTCACAGGTCGTGTCATGGAAGGTCGTCGTTACTCAGAAGGCTTACACCAAGCGATCGAAGCGAAGGAAGGCGTCGAGATTCAACGCGAATCGATGACCCTTGCGACGATCACGTATCAAAACTTCTTCCGGATGTACACGAAGCTTGCTGGGATGACCGGTACAGCGAAGACGGAGGAAGAAGAGTTCCGTAATATCTACAACATGCACGTCGTACCGGTTCCGACGAACAAACCGGTCGTCCGAAATGATATGCCAGACTTGATCTTCAAGACGATGAACGGGAAGTTCGCTGCCGTTGCGGACGAAATCGAACGTGCCCACCGCGAAGGACAACCCGTTCTCGTTGGTACGGTTGCCGTTGAGACGTCTGAGTTACTCAGTAACATCCTTAAGAAACGTGGCATCCGTCACGAAGTCTTGAACGCGAAGAACCATGCGCGTGAAGCAGAAATCATCGAGAACGCCGGTCAAGCGAACTCGGTTACGATCGCAACGAACATGGCCGGTCGTGGTACCGACATCAAGCTTGGTGAAGGTGTCTTAGATAAAGGTGGTCTCTTCATTCTCGGGACAGAGCGTCACGAATCACGCCGGATCGATAACCAGCTCCGTGGTCGTGCTGGTCGTCAAGGAGACCCAGGGGCATCACAATTCTATCTATCACTGGAAGATGAATTGATGCGTCGTTTTGGTTCAGACTCCTTGCAGTCAATGATGGACCGTCTCGGGATGGATGATTCGCAACCGATCGAGAGCCGGATGGTGTCTCGTGCTGTTGAATCTGCTCAAAAACGGGTCGAAGGAAATAACTTTGATGCACGGAAACAAGTTCTCGGATACGATAACGTCATGGCAGACCAACGGAAAGTCATGTATGCTGACCGGGCAGCGATTCTTGATGCCGGTTCAGTGTCAGATATCGTCCGTCCGATGATCGAATCAACGATCGAAGCGGGCGTCCATCAATATACGCCGGTCGAGTTCGTACCGGAAGAGTGGAGCATCGGTGCGCTTGCAGAGTGGGCAAACCAAACGCTTGCGATCGAAGAGAAGATCACGGAAAGCGACCTCTTCGGAAAAGAACGCGAAGAAATCATCGAGTTGCTCAAAGAGCGTACATTCGCACACTACGAGCACAAACGGTCAGAAGTGCCGGCCGAAGCATTCGATGAGTTCGAAAAAGTCATCGTCCTTCGTGCTGTTGACCAACACTGGATGAACCACATCGATCAGATGGATCAACTCCGTGAAGGGATTCACCTCCGGGCGTACGGTCAAAACGATCCGCTCCGTGAATACCAATCGGAAGGTTCGATGATGTTTGATGCGATGAACGCTGCGATCGCAGAAGAAGTGACGCAATTTGTCCTTCGTGCGGATCTCGATCCGAACCTCAAACGCGAAAAAGTCGTCCAAGACGAAGTCGCGGTTTCCGGTAAGGAAGACAAAGCAGTCAAGAAAAAACCAGTCCGGAAAAATCCAAACGACCAAATCGGACGAAACGATCCGTGCTGGTGTGGATCCGGTAAGAAATATAAGAACTGTCACGGCCGTCAGGCATAAGTGATGAATCGACTGAAAGAGAGGCAGGAGATTCCTGCCTCTTTTCACGGAAAGAGAAGGTGGAACACATGGAATTAGCAGAAATTCGCAACACCGCCGAGTGGATGGAAAAGAAACTCGACGAATATAAGGCATCACTTGACCTCGAATCGAAGATTGCTCGGATCGAAGAACTTGAAAACGAGATGACGTACCCAGACTTCTGGAACAACCAGGAATCAGCACAAAAAGTCATCGATGAGTCGAACGGCTTAAAAGCGATGGTCGACAAATACAAGGAACTTGAAGCAGGTCACGAGAACGTCGCTTTGACGTACGAATTGATCAAGGAAGAGCCGGATGCGGATCTTCAAGAAGAGCTCGAGTCAGAACTCGGCGACCTCAAGAAGAAGTTCGAAGACTTCGAACTTCAAATCCTCTTAAACGGAGAATATGACGCGAACAACGCGATCCTCGAGTTACACCCAGGTGCGGGTGGGACCGAGTCGCAAGACTGGGCATCGATGTTGCTCCGGATGTACCAACGTTTCTGCGACAAGCAGGGCTGGAAAGTCGAAACGATGGATTATCAACCAGGTGATGAAGCCGGTGTCAAATCGGTCACGCTTCGTATTCAAGGGCACAATGCCTATGGATACTTAAAAGCCGAAAAAGGGATCCATCGTTTAGTCCGGATCTCACCGTTTGACTCATCAGGTCGTCGTCATACATCGTTCGTCTCGTGTGACGTCATGCCAGAATTCAACGATGACATCGATATCGAAGTCCGTACGGAAGACTTACGGATCGATACGTACCGTGCCTCTGGTGCGGGTGGTCAGCACATCAATACGACGGACTCGGCTGTCCGGATCACACACGTTCCAACAGGTGTCGTCGTCTCATGTCAACAAGAACGTTCGCAGATCAAAAACCGTGAAGCGGCGATGAAGATGTTGAAAGCGAAACTCTATCAACGTGAAATCGAAGAGCAACAAAAGAAACTCGACGAAATCCGTGGTGAAAAGTCGGATATCGCGTGGGGTAGCCAAATCCGTTCGTACGTCTTCCACCCATACAGCATGGTCAAGGATCACCGGACGAACTATGAAGTCGGGAACACACAAGGGGCAATGGATGGCGACATCATGGGCTTCATCGATGCGTACCTCCGTCTCATGAATATGTAAGATAACTAACCAGTCGGACGATGTTCGACTGGTTTTTTGACCGTCAGGGGGAGAAGCGATGAAGGAGCAAAGTCGAATCAACAAACAAGCTTGGGAGTACCGAGCATATGAGTTTTGGGAGAAACGTGACGGAACACCGGCAGAATATGCTGCCATCATCAAAGTAAATCCCGCAGCAATGCTGAAGAAACACCGGCATTATTTCGAAGACGTCGCGGGGAAGACGATTGCGAACATCTGCGGTTCAAATGGACGAAAAGCCGTTCCGTTGGCGTTACTCGGGGCAGACGTCACGGTGTTCGATATCTCAGAGGAGAATGCTACGTACGCACTTGAACTAGCGGACCACGCTGAGACGAAAATCGAGTACATTGTCGGGGATGTTTATGAAATCGACCTTGAGCGATACAGCGATACGTTTGATATCCTCTACTTAGAAGGCGGCATCTTACATTACTTTGCTGATCTAGAGCGTTTCTTACAGATTCTCTTTACGATGTTAAAGTCCGGTGGTCAGCTGATCCTCAGTGATTTTCATCCGGTCGGACGCTGGATTAATGCGGATCTGACGTATCGACCGCGTTACTTCGATCAAGCTGTGCAAGCTGATGACTTGGCGTACAAACGGCACTTTACGGATCATGAACAAGGTGATTTTCCAGATGTGTCTGTCCGCTATTTTACACTAAGTGAAATTCTAAACGGCGTCATCAAGACGCGATTCACATTGCAACAGTTCGACGAGCATCGCGGCTGGAACGGTGAGAACATTCCGAAAGAGTTCACGATACTTGCAACCAAACCATTCGAAGGGAGAAATGTCTGATGATCATCCGGAAAGAAGGCTTCAAGGATGCAGCGGGAATCCGGCTCGTCCATGAAGCGGCGTTCGAGCAACCGAACGAAGCGAATCTCGTCGATGCCTTACGTGAGGACGAAGCCGCTCAACCGGTCTTTGGTCGGGTCGCGGTGACCGATAAAGGAGAAATCGTCGGTCATGTTCTATTGAGCCGAATCCATATCGATGACATCCCGTCGCTTGCCTTAGCACCAGTTGGCGTGTTGCCGGTCTGGCAACGAAAAGGGATTGGTTCCGAGTTAATCCGGCAAGTGATTGAAGATGCGCGGGACGCCGGTGAAGCACACATCGTCGTCCTCGGGCATGACAGCTATTATCCGCAGTTCGGTTTTGAACGGGCGGTCGACTACGGCATTGAGCCACCGTTCCCTGTCCCGCCGGAAGTATTCCTCGTTCTTGCGCTCGAACGGAACGCTTTGCGTGGTGTCAGCGGAATCGTCCGCTACAGTCCACCCTTTAGTGCGGTATAAAGGGAACACTGTGAGTTGTTCCGCCTATCTAGTCGTTGTCTGACTTTTCCGCTAAAATGAAACACGAGAATCAATCGATAAGGGGAAATGGAATGTCATGACATCGACACGTCAGGAAGTCGTGCGCGATTATGCGTATTTGTTAATCGGGTCCTTGTTCGTCGCAAGTGCCTTTAGTTTATTTTTAGCACCAAATCAACTCGCCTCAGGAGGCGTCAGTGGGTTATCGATCGTCTTAAACGATCTGTTTGGCATCTCACCCGGGTTATTCCAGCTCGTCGCAAACGTTGTTTTGCTGGCAATCGGCTGGATGATCCTCGGGATGGGCTTTGGTGTCAAATCACTCGTCGGTTCGATCTTCTTACCGGTCGTCATCCTCGTGTATGAACGGTTCGACGTTCCGGCTGCGACGACGAATCCGATGCTTGCTGCGATTTTCGGCGGTGCCGGTGTCGGAATCGGACTGGGTCTGATCTTCCGTGGTCGCGCTTCGACCGGTGGGATGGATTTGATCGCGCAAATCCTGCATCGTTTCACGAAGTTGCCGCTCCATCTGTGTATTGCTTTGCTTGACGGAACGATCGTCATCAGTGCGGCGACGATCTTCTCGCTTGAGATCGGCTTGTATGCTCTTGTTGCTTTATTTATCACGATCAAGATGATTGACGTCGTCCAGCTCGGGATCACAAACGACAAGCTTGCCTATATCATCTCCGATCAACGGGAAGCGTTAGTGAAGGAGATCTTTGAGACGCTCGATCGTGGCGCGACCGAGATCGAAGCAGCAGGCGCATTCACGCGGACGCGCAAACCAATGCTAATGGTTGTCGTTCGTCAAGGGGAAATCACGACGCTCAAAGAGATCGTCAAACACATCGATCCGTCGGCGTTCCTCGTCGTCAGTGAAGCCCATGAGGTCCTTGGACTCGGCTTTACAGACGATAAACGCTATCGCAATGTGCCGTAATTGTTCTTAAAACGTGAAGTTTTTGTGAAATTAGGCTTAACTCCTCTAGATAACGGTTATACTTTAACTAGGTCAGAAGTGTTTATGTAGATACTTATAAGAGGGGGAAATCCGGATGAAGCTGAAAAACTTATTACTAGCATTAGGTCTAGGGACGACGCTCGCGCTCGCAGCATGTGGCGGTAGTGATGATTCAAGTTCAGACGACTCGTCGTCAGGGACAAAAGAAGAATCTACGATGAAAGATGATTCGTCGAAGACAGAATCAGCAGTCGACGCGGAAAAAATCTTTGCGAACAACTGTGCTTCGTGTCACGGGAACAACCTTGAAGGGAACGTCGGTCCGAACCTAACGAAGGTCGGCTCGAAATATTCTTCAGAAGAAATTCAGAAAATCATCAAAAACGGGAAAGGGCAAATGCCTGCTGGAATCCTGAAAGATGATAAAGAAATCGTGGCTGTTGCCGACTGGCTCGCCGCTAAAAAATGATTATGGGATATGATGGGGTACGAGATGACAGACACGACATGTGTTCGTCATCCGTGCCTCTTTTTTATGGTATAATCGCCTGAAATGACATTTGATTGTAATGTGCGTTCAATTTTGTCCCTGTTATAATGGTGTTCGGTAGGTTTTTAGACCTATCGATTCAGCATCAGTAAACCAGTAAGGATGTGAAGTACGTGATCAAGATGCAACGAATCAGTAAGATTTATCCGAACGGCGTCACGGCACTGCGTGAGGTCGATTTGACGATTGATCAAGGCGAATTCGTCTATATCGTCGGTCCGTCGGGTGCGGGTAAGTCAACATTCATGAAAATGATGTACCGCGAAGAGAAACCAACGAGCGGTTCATTTTTATTTAAAGGAATTGAAGTGGGGAAACTGAAGAACCGTCAGATTCCAGAACTCCGTCGCCAAATCGGCGTCATCTTCCAAGATTTTAAATTATTGCCGTCATTGACGGTTTATGAAAATGTCGCCTTCGCACTAGAAGTCGTAGGAGAAGACAAATCACAAATCCGCCAAAAAGTGCTTGAGGTACTCGATCTCGTGAAGCTTAAGCATAAGGAACGGAACTATCCGGATGAACTATCTGGGGGCGAACAACAACGGATCTCGATCGCGAGAGCCATCGTCAACCGCCCGTCACTCGTCATCGCGGATGAGCCGACTGGGAACTTAGATCCGGATACAGCATGGGAGATCATGGAAGTGTTCGAAGAAATTTATCGCCGTGGGACAACGGTCGTAATGGCGACACACAACCGGGATATCGTTAACAAGATGCGTCATCGTGTCTTAGCGATTGATGGTGGAAAAATCGTCCGAGACGAAGAGAAAGGAATGTACGGCTATGAAGTTTAATGGATTCCGTCATTTACGGGAAGGGGCAAAAGGTCTCGTCCGGAACGGCTGGATGACATTCGCTTCTGTCAGTGCCGTTACCGTTACACTACTTCTCGTAGGAATATTCGCAATGCTTATGTTCAACGTCAATAAGATTTCTGATAACGTCGAAAAAGACGTCGAAATCCAAGTGTTCGTCGAACGGGAAGCCGATCAGGCAAAAATTGATTCAGTCGGCGATTCACTGAAGCAATTACCGGGAGTCGCCTCTGTTCGTTATAGTTCGAAAGAAGAAGAACTGGACCGCTTCAAGGAGCAACTTGGCGAAGGTTCACAAGCGTACCGGTCCGTTGAAAAAGATAACCCGCTTCACGACCGATACATCGTCAAAGCTACCTCACCAAAAGAGACAGAAACACTTGCAAATTCCATCAATAAAATGGAAAATATAGATAGTGTCGAATATGGTAAGGACTATGTTAAAAAGATGTTTAACTTCCTTGAAGGAGTTCGGATCGGTGGAATTATCCTGATTGTCGGCTTGACGTTCATGGCGATGTTCCTCATTTCGAATACGATTAAAGTCACGATCTTCTCCCGTCGCCGGGAAATCGAGATCATGCGTCTCGTTGGAGCGAAAAACGGATTTATTCGTGCACCGTTCTTCGTTGAAGGGTTGTTGATGGGTATATTAGGTGCCATCATCCCGATTGTCGTTGTCTACTTTGGTTACGAAGCCTCGTATAATGCGATTCAGCCTCAGCTGTTAACGATTAACGAAGGAATCTTCTCACTGATTCCGCCAGGTCAATTATCACTAGAGGTCGTCTCAATCTTACTCGGTCTCGGTGCATTCATCGGTGTCTGGGGATCGACAACATCACTTGGTCGTTTCTTGAAGATTTAATTGATTCACTCAAAAATAAAATAGAGGAGAGATGCTTCTCATGAAAGTCCGATTCTATTCTGTCGTCCTGAGCCTAGCTTTGATTGGAACTAGCGTGTCCGTTCATGCCACGTCGAAAGAAGATTTGTTGAAGGAACAACAGGAGGTCGAAAGCCGTCTAAAAGAGACGGAACGATCACAGAATCAGACATCAGAGAAGTTGATCTTGACGAAACAGCAGCGCAAGGAAGCCCGTGCGCAACTGGATGAAGTCAACAGCCGTTTGGATGATTTAGCGCGTAAGATAGCCGATCAACAAGCGGCTGTTGCTGCATCTAAGGAACAATTGCGTCTAACGGAAGAAGCAATCTCCGAGACGCTGAAAGAACTGCATCAGCAAGAAGATCTACTTGGCAGTCGCTTACGTGCCGTCCAGCAAAAAGGGGACGTCACCTATATCGAAGTCTTGCTCGACGCAAAGGATTTCGGTGATTTGATTTCGCGCTTTAGCACGGTCAGTGAGATCATCAAACAAGATGATGATGTTCTACAAGCTTATAAAACGAACGTCACTCAGCTGAATGAACAAAGGTCGGATCAAGCCCTGTTGCTCGAGAGTCTAAAACGAGAGCAACGGAAATTACTTGTCCTTCAGACGCAAATCATTGCGGAATCAGATTTGAAGCGGAAGCTGGTCGTGCAGTTGAATACGAAAGTAAAAGCGTTGCAACAAGAGCAGTTCTCAAAAGCCGAAGAGTCAGAAATCCTCGCTGATCAGCGACAATTGATTCAAAATGAATTGGCTGCTCTAAAAGAAGCAGAACGAAAAGCAAAAGAAAAGGCAAAGCGGCGGGCAATCGAGGCAGCACGTCAAGCAGAAGCGAAGCGAGTAGCGGAAGCTAAGCGACAAGCAGAAGCCGCACGTGCTGCTGAAGCGAAACAACAGGAGACGGAAGTTCCAAAAGCAGAACCATCCGTTCCGAAAGTCGAAACACCCGATAAAACTAATACACCGACAGACGTCGAGTCGAGCCGTCCGTTTCATTTACCAGTGCAAGGATATGTTTCATCACCGTTCGGTCCACGGAACAATCCATTGACCGGAAAACCTGAAATCCATAAAGGGATTGACCTCGTCAATGCGAAAGGGACAGCGATTCATGCCGCAGCCGGTGGCATCGTCCTCCGTGCCGGTAGTGCGACAGGGTATGGCAACGTCGTCATGGTGACACACTTGATTGACGGCAAGGTCTACACGACCGTTTACGCGCATCTGGAGTCAATCGATGTAAAAACGGGTCAAACGGTCATGCCGGGTCAAACCGTCGGGACGCTTGGCTCCACCGGTTGGTCGACAGGTCCTCACCTGCACTTCGAATTGCATAAAGGAGAGTGGGCTGCCGGTCAACCGAATGCAGTCGACCCAGCACCGTACATCTTTTAACATCCCATAGAATACCGAAAAGATAGGGTAACCTATCTTTTTTTGCTATACTGAAAAAAATAATGCGTTTTTTAACGGAAGTGGGGAATCAAGCGTGAAAAAATCTACAACAGCAGTCATCGCGGTCAGTACCTTCGGGCTTGGTTTAGGGGCAGGTGCCGTCGGGATGTTGGCGGCAGGCGGAACGGATTCCGTCTCGACATCATCGTCTTCTTCGAATGCAACGGGGGATTGGAAAAAAATCGATCAGGTGCGTCAAATGATCGAACAGAACTATCTAGAGGACGTGACGGATAAAGAACTGCTGGATGGTGCGTTATCCGGGATGGCGGAAGTGCTCGACGACCCGTACTCGGTCTACATGGATGAGTCAGAGACGGCATCGTTCAATACGAATCTGTCGTCTTCGTTTGAAGGGATTGGGGCAACGCTTGAACAAAAAGGTGAGTCGATCGTCATCGTCTCACCAATCAAAGGCTCACCCGCTGAAAAAGCGGGCATCAAACCGGGCGACGTCATCTTAGAAATTGATGGTAAGTCGACAAAAGGTCAAAAGACGGATCAAGCGGTCAAAAAAATTCGTGGTGAAAAAGGGACGAACGTCGTCCTGACGATTCAGCGCAGTGGTCAAGACGCGATGGATATCACGATCAAACGGGATACGATTCCGATTGAGACGGTCTATACGTCGACGGAAGACGTCAACGGGAAGAAGATCGGTGTCTTGCAAGTGACACAGTTCTCGGAACCGACAGCAGAAGAGTTTGAGAAGGGTCTTGCGAAACTCGAGAGTCAGAATATTGATGGACTCGTCATCGACGTCCGAGGGAACCCAGGTGGTCTACTAACGGCTGTCTCGAAAATGATTGCATCGTTCATCCCGACGGATGTTCCGATTTATCAAGTAGAGAACAATAAGGGAGAGCGTCAGCAGGAATTCGGGAAGGCAGACGAGAAGAAACCTTATAACATCGTCGTGCTCGAAGACGGCGGATCGGCATCGGCGTCTGAGATTTTAGCAGCTGGTCTGAAAGAAGGTGCTGGGGCTGAGGTCGTCGGTACAAAATCGTTTGGTAAAGGAATTGTCCAAAGTGCCTATGACCTGAAGGACGGTAGCGACTTGAAGTTGACGACGAACAAATGGCTAACACCGGACGGCAACTGGATCCACAAAAAAGGGGTCAAGCCGACGATTGAAGTCAAGCAACCGGCTTACTTTAACGTCACGAAGATTTTGACTGACAAAAAGTCACTCGCAGTCGGTGATTATGGAAAATCGGTCGAAAACGCTCACCTGGTCCTTGAAGCAATCGGTTACGAGCCAAAAGGACAGGACGGCTATTTCGGTGACACGATGAAGAAAGCCGTTGAAGCCTTGCAAAAGGATGCGAAGCTTGATGTCACAGGAAAAATCGATCAGCAGACGGCGGGTGAGATGGAGACACGTCTCCTGAAGAAACTCGAGGATGACAAGAATGACGTTCAGCGGAAAAAAGCACTCGAGGTCGCTGCTCAATAATAAGGAATGGAAAGAGGTCTGAATGCGCGTGGAATTACTCGATGAAATTGGTTGGACCGCGATTAGTCTCATCGCCAGTCCGACCTTGTGGTTAGCACTCCTTGTCAGTTGGGTCATCGGCATCCGGCGTGTCAAACGGGAGCGTGGTCTGTTCCGCTCCCGGACACACGGAAAACGAAGCGATGTTCTCGAAACACTTTTACCGGGGCTACTCGTTGGTCTTATCTTATCCGTCGTCAGCGGATGGCTTGGATTAACGGTGACACCACAATACGCTCTGATGTTACTTGGACTTTCAAGCGTGCTATTGTTAATCGGCATCGTTCGCTTAAACGTACCGCTTTGGCCAATCGTCTTACTTGGACTTGCCGGCTGGTTCGTGATGGATTCGCGTCTCGATTCAGTTCGCGCAGTCGATCCGAAGATGATTTTATTACTTGCGACGGTAACACTCATCGCTGAAGTTGTCCTCGTCTGGTGGCGTGGGCAACGCCGCCTGTCCCCGTCACTCGTCGTCTCGAAGCGTGGTCGCTTCATCGGTGGCTTGTCAGCAAATAAGCTTTGGCTCTTGCCACTGCTCGTCTTCGTTCCGGGCGACGTACTCGAGACATGGTGGCCACGTTACAGTTTCCCGGGACTCGTTCCAATCATTGTGTGGTTACCGATCGGCTTCAGCTTCCTCTTTACCGGTAAGTTACCGAAGGAGTTGATGCGTCCACTCGTCCAAGGACGTTTGATCACGAGTCTCGTTGCAATCTTGTTGACGGTTCTTGCATACGTCACCGGACAAGCTGAATGGCTGTACGGCATCATTTTGTTGCTCGTCCTGCATATTCTGTTGCATCAACGGGTCAAACGTTTGAACCGGGCACAAACACCGCTCTTCCTTAATGGAACGCGTGGTGCGGTGATTCTCGGGACACTTCCCGATAAACCGGCTGCCGAGATGGGCTTGATTCCGGGGGAAGCGATCTATAAAGTCAACGGTGAGAAGGTCGACTCGGAAGCGTCGTTCTATGAAGCCATTCAAAAACACAAACCGTATCTGCGTCTTGAAGTCATGAACCATAACGGGGACATCCGTTTTGCGCAACGTGCCTTCTATGAACAAGACCATCATGAACTCGGTATCCTGTTCGTGAACGAGCCGGCCCATGGTCGGACGAAGGTTCGGTCCTTACATTAAAGAGTACATCCCTGTCACGGAACATCCGTGATAGGGATTTTTTTGTAAACGAAAAATCGATGTGCAACACTCGAAGCAAAAAGAAACTTTTGCATTTTCGAAAAAAAGGGTAACTTCCTAAAAGGAGCACTTCATAATCGAATGTTTGTTCGTAAAGTGGTACAATAAAAATAGATTTTTTACGTGATGAGGGGGAAGCAAACGATGGATTTTGAACTCGTTTCACCATTTGAGCCAGGCGGTGATCAGCCGACGGCAATCGAAAAATTGGTGACTGGGCTAAAACAAGGCGAACGACATCAGACGTTGCTTGGGGCGACCGGTACAGGGAAGACGTTCACAGTGTCGAACGTCATCAAGGAAATCAAGAAACCGACGCTTGTCCTTGCCCACAACAAAACACTAGCGGGACAACTCTACTCGGAGTTCAAGGAATTTTTCCCGAACAACGCGGTCGAGTACTTTGTTAGTTTTTATGATTATTACCAACCGGAAGCATATGTCCCGTCGACCGATACGTTCATTGAGAAGGATTCCTCAATCAATGATGAAATTGACAAGTTGCGTCACTCGGCGACGTCCGCCTTGTTCGAACGGGAGGACGTCTTGATCGTTGCCTCTGTCTCGTGTATCTATGGTCTCGGTAACCCGGAAGAATACAACAACCACGTCTTGTCACTTCGTGTCGGTAATGAGATGGGGCGTAATGAGATGCTCCGTCGCTTGATCGACATTCAATATGAGCGAAACGATATCGACTTCCAGCGCGGACGGTTCCGCGTCCGAGGAGACGTCGTTGAGATCTTCCCGGCGTCGCGTGATGAGCAGTGTGTACGAATCGAATTCTTCGGTGACGAGATTGAGCGGATTCGTGATATGGATCCGTTAACAGGTGAAATCATCGCGGACCGTGAGCATATTTCAATCTTCCCGGCGTCCCACTTCGTGACGGGGGATACCCGTTTGCAGAAGGCAATCGCGAACATCGAGAAGGAACTTGAAGTGCAGCTTGCGAAGTTACGTGAAGACAATCAATTACTTGAAGCACAACGGCTCGAGCAACGGACGAACTATGACCTCGAGATGATGCGTGAGATGGGCTATTGCTCAGGAATCGAGAACTACTCGCGTCATTTGAACTTGATGCCGGAAGGGGCAACACCGTATACGTTGATCGATTACTTCCCGAAAGACTTCTTACTCGTTGCTGACGAGTCACACGTGACACTGCCGCAAATTCGCGGGATGTACAATGGCGACCAAGCGCGGAAACAAGTCCTTGTCGATCACGGTTTCCGTCTGCCTTCAGCAAAAGACAACCGTCCGCTACGGTTCGAGGAGTTCGAAGAAAAAGTCAGTCAGGCAATCTATATCTCGGCGACACCGGGACCGTATGAACTCGAACATTCAAAAGAGATGGTTGAGCAAATCATCCGTCCGACGGGTCTTGTTGATCCGACGATTGAGATTCATCCGATTACCGGACAAATCGATTATTTGATGGACAACATCCGCGATCGCGTGGCGAAGAACGAGCGTGTCCTCGTTACGACATTGACGAAGAAAATGTCGGAAGACTTGACCGATTATTTGAAGGAACACGGGGTCAAGGTCAACTACATGCACTCGGAGATCAAGACACTCGAACGAATTGAAATCATTCGTGACTTACGACTCGGGAAGTACGACGTCCTCGTCGGGATCAACTTACTTCGAGAAGGACTTGATATTCCGGAAGTTTCGCTCGTAACGATTCTTGATGCCGATAAAGAAGGTTTCCTCCGGTCAGACCGTTCACTAATCCAGACGATTGGTCGGGCAGCACGAAACTCAGAAGGTCATGTCATCTTGTTTGCTGATAAAGTCACTGATTCAATGCAACGAGCAATCGATGAGACAGAACGTCGTCGCGCGATTCAGATGGCATTTAACGAAGAGCATGGCATTACGCCGCAGACGATCAAAAAAGATGTCCGTGGTGTCATTAGTACGACGATCGAGAGCGACGATACCGTCGAAAAACTCGAGAAGTTTAACAAACTCAAAAAACCGGAGCGCGAAACGTTACTCGAACAGCTCGACCAAGAGATGCGTCAAGCGGCGAAGGACATGCAGTTCGAACGAGCTGCCGAGCTCCGCGACCTCATATTAGAATTGAAAGCAGGTGCCTAAGTTGGGAGAAAAGAAGAATCAGATTATCATCAAAGGCGCTCGCGTCAATAATCTACAAAACATCGATGTCGAAATTCCCCGTGACCAACTCGTCGTCTTGACGGGTCTGTCCGGGTCAGGGAAATCGTCGCTTGCCTTTGATACGATTTACGCTGAAGGACAGCGTCGTTATGTCGAAAGTTTATCGGCTTATGCCCGTCAGTTCCTCGGACAGATGGATAAGCCAGATGTCGACACGATTGAAGGATTAAGTCCAGCGATCTCGATCGACCAGAAAACGACGAGTAAAAACCCACGATCAACGGTCGGAACCGTGACGGAAATCTATGATTATCTTCGACTATTGTACGCACGGATCGGGAAACCGATCTGTCCGAATCACGGAATCGAGATTTCGAGTCAGACAATCAGTCAGATGGTCGACCAAGTAATGGAACAACCAGAACGGACGCGTCTGCAAATCCTCGCGCCGATCGTCTCCGGACGAAAAGGAACGCACGTTAAAGTCCTCGACGATCTTAAGAAAGAAGGTTTCGTCCGTGTCCGCGTCAACGGAGAGACACTTGATCTCGCGGAAGAAATCACGCTTGAGAAAAATAAGAAACATTCGATTGAAGTCGTCGTCGACCGTGTCGTTGTTCGACCAGACGTCGAAGCCCGCCTCGCCGATTCGCTTGAAACAGCGCTTCGTCTCGCTGACGGTCGTGTCATCGTCGATACGATGGATGGAAACGAACTCTTATTCAGTGAACACCATGCTTGTCCGATTTGTGGCTTCTCGATTGGTGAACTCGAGCCACGGATGTTCTCGTTCAACTCGCCGTTTGGTGCTTGTACGTCATGTGATGGACTGGGGACGAAACTTGAGGTCGATGTCGATCTCGTTGTGCCGCATCCAGATAAGTCATTGAACGAAGGGGCAATCGTGGCGTGGGAACCGACAAGTTCGCAGTATTATCCACAATTGCTTAAAGCGGTCTGCGACCACTTTAAGATTGATATGGATACACCGTTCGAACAGTTGTCAGAAGAGCATCGCGAAACACTCTTGAATGGAAACACCAAAGAAGAAATCCATTTCCGTTATGAAAATGATTTCGGAATGGTCCGGAATACGGATCTCTACTTCGAAGGTGTCCTCAATAATTTACAACGTCGTTTCAAGGAGACGTCATCTGATTACATCCGTGAACAGATGGAAGGCTATATGGCGAAGAAGGCATGTCCGACATGTAAAGGACATCGTTTAAAACGGGAATCACTTGCCGTCAAAGTATCCGATCACCACATCGGTGAAGTGACAAAGATGTCCGTTAAACAAGCGGTCATGTTCTTTGACGAACTACCAGAGAAATTAAGTGAGAAAGACAAGACGATTTCAAAAATGATCGTCCGTGAGATTCACGAACGCGCGTCGTTCCTCGAGAACGTCGGTCTCGATTACCTGACGATCTCTCGTGCAGCTGGTACGTTGTCTGGTGGGGAAGCGCAACGGATTCGTCTTGCAACACAAATTGGTTCGCGTTTGACGGGTGTCCTTTACGTCCTCGATGAACCATCGATTGGTTTACATCAACGCGATAATGATCGCTTGATCAATACGCTAAAAGCGATGCGTGACCTCGGGAACACATTGATCGTCGTCGAGCATGATGAAGATACGATGATGGCAGCTGACTATTTGATTGATATCGGACCAGGTGCTGGCGATCACGGTGGTTTCGTCACGGCAGCCGGGAAACCAGAAGAACTGATGAAGGATGCGAACTCGCTGACCGGTCAATACTTGTCTGGGAAGAAGTTCATCCCTGTCCCATCGACACGCAAAGAGTCAGACGGTCGGATGCTCCACATCCACAAAGCGTCGGAAAACAACCTGAAGAACGTTGATGTCGACATTCCGCTTGGTTTATTCGTTGCCGTTACGGGTGTGTCGGGATCCGGGAAATCAACATTGATCAATGAGATTCTCTATAAGACGATCGCCCACGAGATGAACCGGGCGAAGGAAAAGCCGGGTGCCCATAAAGGCATCACCGGTCTCGACCAAATCGACAAGGTCATCGATATCGATCAATCGCCAATTGGTCGGACACCACGTTCGAACCCAGCAACGTATACTGGTGTCTTTGATGATATTCGTGACGTCTTTGCTTCAACGAACGAAGCAAAACTTCGTGGGTACAAAAAAGGACGCTTCAGTTTCAACATCAAGGGTGGACGCTGTGAAGCGTGTCGTGGCGATGGAATCATTAAGATCGAGATGCACTTCTTACCGGATGTCTATGTTCCGTGTGAAGTCTGTCACGGGAAACGTTATAACCGCGAAACACTTGAAGTGAAATATAAAGGCAAAACGATTGCCGATGTCCTTGAAATGACAGTCGAAGATGCACTCGCTTTCTTCGAGAACATTCCGAAAATCACGCGGAAACTACAGACGATTGCTGACGTTGGACTCACGTATATGCGTCTCGGTCAACCCGCGACGGAATTGTCCGGTGGGGAAGCACAGCGCGTCAAGCTGGCGTCTGAGTTGCATAAGCGTTCGACCGGGAAGACAATTTATATTCTCGATGAGCCAACGACAGGGCTGCACGTCCACGATATTGCGCGTCTTCTGAAAGTCTTGCAACGTCTCGTCGACAATGGAGATACGGTACTCGTTATCGAACACAATTTAGACGTCATTAAGACGGCCGACTACTTGATTGATCTTGGACCAGAAGGGGGCGACGGCGGCGGAACGATCGTAGCTGCCGGTACACCGGAACAGATCGCTGAAGTTAAAGCATCGTATACGGGACATTATCTCGCTCCGGTCCTTGAACGGGATGCGGCACGAATTGAATCGTGAAACTTTTGTGGATGAGGATTCGTAGGAAGGAACTAAGGGAACTTAAACGAAAGTATCATGTAACACACGTTTGAGGTTCAAGAATAGGAGGGAACGGTTCATGAAGCAAGATATGCGTCAATTGATATTGGAGCAAGTCAAAGAAGGAAAGTTAACGATTGATGAGGCACTTGATAAACTTGAGCGACTCGAATCAATCGACGAACGTGCTACTTCTGCAAGTGAACATAAGTACGTCGATGAACCAGAACAGTATGATCGGGTCGACCAGTATTCCGTCGATTCGCTGACGACGAAAGTCATGTCAGCATTCGATAATCTCGTCAGCCGGATCAAGGACAGTGATCTTTCACTCAATCAGGCGTCAGGTCCGAACGTTACCTACGTCAAACAATTCCCATTCAGCGGAGAGACGGTCCACGTCGATCTGTTCAATGCGAACTTGGTCGTTGAACCGAGTGATCTTGAAGAATGCGAGTTGACGGTGACGGGGCGTCCGCTCCGCCGCCAACAGGTGACGGAAGAACAAGCGCTTGAGCAACTTCAGGCAGCCGTCCAACATGCGGTTTCAGCAAACACACTATCCATCCGTCTAAAGGATAAGAGTGTCCGTGCGACGGTCCATCTGAAAGTTCCACGCCGCCATTACGAATCATTCGTCTTACAGACGTTGAACGGTGAGATTTCGTTATCGTCACTCGATACGACGTCCGCTCAACTGATGACAGCGAACGGTCGAGTCAATGTCCGTGACCTCTTCAGTGAAGATGTCAAAGTATCAACAGCAAACGGCTCAATCGAAATCGAAGAGTCAGAGTTGAAGGTCTTGAAGGCGAAGACAGCCAACGGTCAGATCATCACGACGGGTGTCTTCGAACGCTCGGAACTGAAAACAGCGAACGGAAACGTTCGTTGCGAACTGAAGACGGCGCAAAACGCGAAAGTCAAAGCTTCATCGCTTGCCGGAAGCATCGCCTTGATGTTGCCGCATGGCGCTGAAGTCTACGGAGAACTTGAGACGAACTTCGGTGGTCTCAACTGTAACCTCGACGACATGGAATTGATCCGGGATCAAAAAGAGATCGTCAACCGGAAGCTTCATTTCGTATCAGGTCGCGGTCGTTCACCAAAAATCGAGGTCGAAGCCGATACGAAGACAGGTACGATTTCTGTCACGCACGGCGTTCACCTCAGTCCACAAGCGTTATAAGCATACCGGCGTAACTTCTTGAAAAAGAGGTTGCGCTTTTCTTATGACGTTGTATCCGCTTTGCGTACTTTTTCTTAGGCGAGACTGTCGCGGCTTCATCGTTCTGTCTGGGTCTCGTTTGTCTCTGACAGCGCGGATAACTGCGCTTTCTCCTGTAGGAGGCACGCAAGCGGAGCGACGTCGTCTACACACATAAAACCCCCATCCTCCTTGAAGAAGATGGGGGTTTTCGTGAATCAATAATTGTAATCCTGATCCATCATCGGTTCATCGAAGTTCATGTTTTCGATGTTATTCATGTCATACCCGAATGAGAGTAAGGCGATGACGCCGATGACGGCAAGCACGATCGAGACGAGGATCAGACCGAGGCCGAGCCAGCTCTTTCCCCGTGAACGATTCCAATAGAAGATGATTGCAAGGACGTAGGAGATGAATGACCCACTGATGAAGACCCCGATAATCGAAATGATGAAGAATAAAAGGGCTGTTTGATCCTGATTCCGGGAGTAGGCTTTCCACATATCAATCAGCGAAATCACGAGATAGACGAAACCAGCAATTGCGAGAATCCCAAATAAAATAAGTATTAAAACGAACCAAATGCCGCCAGCTGACATCATGGCAAAACCTCCTTCAAAATATTAACTCTTTATTCCATTCCCAAGAAATCAAGCTTCTAATCCAATTCCATAAATCGAATAAAAATATGGTACAATACTTCAAGTGAAAGGGGCTGATGAAGCGTGCAACCAAAAGTGCGAACAGCTGAAATCGTAAAACAATTCAATCTCCACATCGTCACGGGAGAAGAGGGCTTACATCGCCCGATTCTGACGGCCGATTTGTGCCGACCTGGCCTTGTGCTTGCCGGTTATTATGCCTATTATCCGGCAGAACGTCTTCAAATTCTCGGTAAAACGGAATTGACGTTCTTCAATAATTTAACGTATGAGGAACAACGCGAACGAGCGAACGTCCTCTGTACGGATGAAACACCTGGTATTTTGATCACACGAGGATTTGACGTACCGGAAGCAATCATCCAAGCCGCAGACGAGACGAACGTACCACTGTTGACAACAAAAGGGCATACGACATCGGTCGAGTCACAGATCACGAACTTCCTCGAAGCAGAACTCGCGCCAACGACGGCAATGCATGGTGTCCTCGTTGATATCTATGGTGTTGGTGTCTTCATTAAAGGTGCAAGTGGTGTTGGTAAATCGGAAACGGCACTCGAACTCGTCAAACGCGGTCATCGCCTAGTAGCGGATGACTCGGTCGAGATTCGTCAAACCGGTGACGGGATTCTAGTCGGAACCGCACCGAAATTGATTCAACATCTGCTTGAGATTCGTGGAATTGGGATCATCGATGTGATGACGTTGTTTGGTGCAGGTGCTGTTCGCTCGCACAAGAAAATCAGCCTCGTCTGTAACCTCGAGATTTGGGATCAGTCGAAAGTTTATGACCGCGTTGGTCTCGATCAAGAGACACTCCAAATCATCGATACGGAAATTCCGTTCCTGACGATTCCGGTTCGCCCCGGACGAAACCTTGCTGTCATCATCGAAGTCGCAGCGATGAACTATCGTCTGAAAAACATGGGCATCAACACAGCAGAAGAATTCGCGGGACGTCTCGCGCAAGCAATTGAAGATGGGAATGGTGGTCTTTGATGGGAACTTTAGCCTCTGTACAACCAACGTTTGACCGCGTGGCGATTGAGATTGGTCCAGTACCGATTTACTGGTATGGCATCGTCATCGCACTCGGTGCAGTCGTTGGACTGTTGATCGCGATCTTCGAATCGAAGCGAATTGGCTTCAACGAAGAGTATGCGGTCGATGTCGTCATCTGGTCGATTCCGATCAGTATCATCTGTGCACGTATTTACTACGTCGCGTTCGAGTGGGACTACTACAGTCAGCATCTCGATCAGATCATCAATATCCGTCAAGGCGGGATCGCGATTCACGGTGCGATCATCGGTGCGATCTTGACGGTCATCATTTATACACGTAAGAAAAAGATTTCGTTCTGGCAAATTGCTGATATCTTGGCACCGTCACTCTTATTCGGACAAGCCGTTGGACGCTGGGGCAACTTCTTCAACCAAGAGGCGCACGGTGGTGAGACGACGTGGTCGTACTTACAAGATACGTTGCACTTGCCAAACTGGATCGTTAATCAGATGTATATTGATGGAACGTACTACTTACCAACGTTCCTTTATGAAAGCATTTGGAACATTATCGGTGTCATCCTGTTGATCGTTTGGCGGATGAAGTTCAATCCACGTCGTGGATATGTCTTCCTTGGTTATCTTGTCTGGTATTCGATTGGACGCTACTACATTGAAGGACTCCGGACGGATAGTCTGATGATGGCTGATGGACTCCGGACAGCACAAATCGTCTCGATTTGTCTGATCATCTTTGGTGTGATCATGTTCGTCGTTCGTCGCAACGCCGTTCGTTACTTGGATGGTTCAAAAAAGGAGGCGAAGTAATCGATGATTCGCACACTTCTGTTTGACTTAGATGGTACGTTGATCGATACGAATCCATTGATTTTAAAAAGTTTCGAACATACGCTCAGTTACTATTACCCAGACCGGACGTTCACGGAAGCGGAATTGCTTCCGTTCATCGGTCCGACACTTGAAAAATCATTCTCAGCCATGAACGCGGAACAATGGAAAGAGATGGTCGCTTTTTACCGCAGTTATAACATCGCCATGCATGATGCGCTCGTACTTGAGTATCCAGGCGTTCTTGACGGGTTACGACGTCTGCATGAAGCAGGCTACAAGATGGCAGTCGTGACGTCGAAAAGCCGTCGCGTCGCTTTACGCGGCATCGAGTT
Source organism: Exiguobacterium sp. BMC-KP (assembly GCF_001275385.1). NCBI lineage: Bacteria > Bacillati > Bacillota > Bacilli > Caryophanales > Exiguobacterium > Exiguobacterium sp. BMC-KP. The sequence continues at coordinate 1,773,635 of NZ_LGIW01000015.1, read as the reverse complement.
ATTCGGTTTGACGTCACTGTTTGACGCGGTCATCGCAGCGGACGACGTAACAGAAGAAAAACCAGCGGTCGAACCCTTCGAAAAAGCGATGCAGTTGCTTGGGACAACACCAGACGAGACGATCATGGTTGGAGACAACGATACGGACATTCTCGGTGGTAAGAACGCGGGACTGAAGACAGTCGCAGTCGGCTGGGCAATCAAAGGGCGCACGTACTTAGAGGCACTCGAGCCAGACGTCATCATCGACTCGATGGATCATCTCGCTGCGTGGCTGGAGGAACAAAATGGCACGGCGAACTGATCGCTTTCAGGTCGGAACGACGAATCCACTCTGGCACATGTACCGGACCGTCTCGTTCTTTAAAGTGATGTGGTGCTTTACGATCGTTACGATTGGTCGGTTTACACCATCGCTCCGTTTCAAGAATGCACTCTACCGGACTTGCCTTCGGATGAAGATCGGGGAGAAGACGGCACTTGCCTTGATGGTGATGCCAGATACAATGTTCCCGGAGCGGATCACGATTGGTGACAATACGATCATCGGCTTCAATACGACGATTCTCTGTCATGAATATTTGACGACGGAGTATCGCTTAGGCGATGTCGTCATTGGAAGCAACGTCTTGATCGGTGCGAACGTGACGATTCTACCGGGCGTAACGATTGGAGATGGTGCCGTTGTCGGTGCCGGATCTGTCGTTCACCGGGATATCGCACCGAACGAACGCGTCTCGAGTCAGCCGCTTCGTCGGCACGAAATGTGACAAAACTGTGAGAAGGAAGAAGGAAAAAAAGATGACGCATATCCGCTTTACGTATAAGACAGGAAAGTATTTCGGAAGATTATTCGCCGAACGTCCACAAGGTCTCGTCGTTGAGGTGTTGGCTGTTGAAAAGCATCCTGTTCAAGGCGATCTTCATCAACCGAACCAAGTTGATGTCCCACTCTTTCATATCCGAACTGCCTTGCATAAGCACGAAAAGATCACAGTTTCGCCCGCAGTCGTTTATGCGTATGATGGAGAGATTCCGGAATATGCGGCGAGTTTACGACAGGCATATGACAAGGACGTGGCACGTCTTGAAGGACTGAATCCAGAGACGGATGCTTTTGTACGAAAATGCTTAGAGAATTACAAAGAACTGGAATCGATTTATGCGAAACGCTGGGGATGAACTCCGGCGTTTTTTTCTGTTGCATGCCTTCTAGAGATAGGGTATTCTTGTGTCTGCAACTACGAAACCAGTTTACTATTTATGGGGGCTTGAATCATGATGGAATTAACCAAATACAAAGCAGACCCCTTTGCGATAACAGCGCGCCAAGCGGAACTTTTTTATTTCCGCGGACGGAAGGCGCACCGGGAAGGGCGACTGGACGAAGCCGTCTATCACTTAGATGAGGCGACGGCACTTCAGCCAGCGGATATCCGCTATTTGCTCCGTTATGCCCGTGTCTTATTCGAGACAGGAGAAATCAATCATGCGAATGATGTCTTGAAACAGATTCGTGCACTCGACGCATCAAATACGGAAGCACTCTTTTATTTAGCGAATAACTACGCACACGTCTCACTTTATGAAGAGGCGCGACACCATGCGATGGAATATTTAGAACAGGCACCAAACGGCAAACACGCAGAGGCATCGGCCGCACTCGTGGAATTGATTGATCTCGAACAAGAGATGGAAGATGACGAAGAAGATGAATTGATTCGTCTGCACGGTCAGGCACAGCGCCAGATCGATAAAGGGATGCTGTTCGCTGCACAGGAAACGTTGACGGGACTGATTGCTCAGTACCCGACGTTCTGGCCTGCCTACAACAACCTCGCGATCGTTGAGTTCTATTTAGGAGAGAACGATCAAGCATTCGCTTCTCTCGAACGGGTCCTTGAAGGAAACCCGGGCAATTTGCATGCCCTCTGTAACACGCTCGTCTTGTTACACGAGATGGGACAAGACGAAGAGGCACACAGCCTCTCTCGTCAGCTCGAACACGTCCGTTCCGTGCACCTGGAGACACGGTATAAGGTCGCCTCAACTTTAGCGATCATCGGTCGTTACGATATCGCCTATGAAGAGTTGAAGTTACTCGAACGTCGCGGTTACCGAGGAGATCCACTCTTTGGGCACTGGTTATCGATCTCTGCTTATAAAACAGGACACGTCGAAGAAGCAACAGCTTTCTTGAAGTCAGACGAAGCACAAGCGTTAAAGGAAGAAACGGATACGTATGACATCCGCCACAACCTACAGTTTCGTTCAGCACTCATTCAAGCGTTGAAGACAGAAGATGATGTCTCACGCATCTTCACGGCACTTCTTCTTGGCAAACTGAACGATGCCGAAGCACGGCTTGCGTTGTCGATGATGCCAGAAGTGACAGACCGTGAAGACGTCCTCTTGTTGACGGAACAGATCATCGTCGAGATGGAAGGTCGGACTGATGTCGTGGATGAACGCATTCACCGGGCATTACAGACGATTCGCCTTGCGGAACGATTTGTTTCAGACGAAGAACGGATGAGTCTTGAAGGTGATTTTTACGAACGCTTCGCGCAACTCGTTTTAAGTGGTGAGTCGTTCGATTCGATCGAAGCTTCGGCTGCATCACTGCTTTATCTGTTCCATGATTTACGAGACGGGATGTTGATTGAAGAATGTGCATCGCTCGTCGATTGTTCATTTGATCACGTCGCGTCGATGATCCGGACACATGAACGGATGCTGGCACCGCTGCAAGCAAAGTGTTAGACGTTTAGGGGATTCTCACCTATACTCAAACTACAACGATTACGATAAATGGGGTGGAATCATGGCGGAAACAGAACAAAAAATTTATGACGTCATCATCATCGGGGCAGGTCCTGCTGGGATGACAGCTGCACTTTACGCATCACGTGCGAACCTTTCGACATTGATGATCGAACGTGGGATTCCGGGCGGTCAGATGGCGAACACAGAAGATATCGAGAACTACCCAGGATACGATAGCATCCTCGGACCAGATCTCTCACAAAAAATGTTCGACCACTCGAAAGCATTCGGCGCAGAATATGCGTACGGAGACGTTCGGAGTATCGAAGATGGTAAAGCATACAAAACAATTCATGCACACAATAAAGATTACTACGCACGGGCAATCATCATTGCGTCAGGTGCACAATATAAAAAGATCGGCGTACCGGGCGAAGAAGAGCTCGGCGGTCGTGGTGTCTCGTACTGTGCCGTTTGTGATGGTGCGTTCTTTAAAGAAAAAGAACTCTTCGTCATCGGTGGAGGCGACTCAGCGGTTGAAGAAGGCGTCTACTTGACGCGATTCGCGAAAAAAGTCACGATTGTTCACCGTCGTGATGAGCTCCGTGCTCAAAAGATTCTTCAAAAACGTGCGTTCGACAACCCGAAAATCGACTTCATCTGGAACCATACGGTCAAACAGATTAACGAACAAGACGGAAAAGTCGGCGGTATTGAGCTAATCAATACAAAAACAGCTGACGTAACAACACATCCAATCGATGGTGTCTTCATCTACATCGGGATGAACCCGATCACAGGCTACGTCCAAGATCTCGGTATCTTGAACGACCAAGGTTATGTCGTGACGAATGAAGCGATGGAAACGAACATCAAAGGGATCTTTGCTGCTGGTGACGTTCGTGAAAAAACACTTCGTCAAGTCGTTACAGCGACAAACGACGGTTCGATTGCTGCACAAAATGCACAACACTTCATCGAAGCGTTGCTTGAAGAATTACAAGAATCCTCACACGCGTAATAACGAACCAGTTTCATTGAAGGTATCTTCAGTGAGGCTGGCTCTTTTTTTATGATATACTGAAAATGAAGAGAAAAAATACACACGGAACTGTTGTCTGGAGGGCGAAAAGATGGAACAGAATCAACCACAACTTGTCATCATCACAGGTATGAGTGGGGCTGGAAAGACAGTCGCAATGAACAGCTTTGAGGATTTAGGCTATTTCTGTGTCGACAATCTACCACCAACGTTATTGCCACAACTCATCGAAGTCATCGGACAAGTGCGTCCTAAAATCGCCGTTGCCATCGATACACGTGCGCGTGATTTCATCGACAGTTTTTTTGTCGTTTATGAGGATCTGAAAAAGACGAATTTACAGACTCGGATGCTGTATCTCGATGCGCGTAACGATGTCCTCGTACGCCGTTATAAAGAATCACGTCGTTCCCATCCGCTTGCACCCACTGACTCACCACTGATCGGGATTGAACGTGAGCGGACGTTGCTCGAAGGGTTCCGTGATAAAGCACAAATGCTGATTGATACGAGTGACATCAAACCACTCGTCCTAAAAGAACGCTTATTGAAAGAGTTTACGACAGGAGAACGGATTCCGTTCACGGTCAACGTCATGTCGTTTGGTTTTAAACACGGATTGCCGCTTGATGCCGATCTTGTCTTTGACCTCCGGTTCTTACCGAACCCGTTCTACATTCCAGAACTGCGTCCAAAAACAGGACTCGATGAGGAAGTCGCGTCTTACGTCATGCAGTGGCCTGAAGCGAAGCTGTTCTATAAAAAACTCGTCGATTTGCTCGAGTTCCTGATTCCGCAATACGAGCGAGAAGGGAAGTCGCAACTCGTCATCGCCCTCGGTTGTACGGGAGGAAAGCATCGGTCGATTACGTTCGCGGAAGCAATCAGCAAGGAATTCGCGACGCAGTATCACATTGAGACGAACCACCGGGATTATGTACATGCGAAGGAGGAGAAGTGATGAAATGGGAACGTAAAGTCGTCGCCATTGGTGGCGGGACAGGACTCTCGACGCTTCTTCGTGGACTGAAGCATTATCCGCTCGATATTACAGCAATCGTTACCGTCGCGGATGACGGCGGAAGTTCTGGTCGCCTGCGGACAGAGTTTAATATGTTGCCGCCTGGCGATATTCGCAATGTCATCGTCTCCTTATCGAAATCGGAAACCCTGATGGACCGGATCATGCAGTACCGGTTTGAGACCGGCGAAGGATTACATGGGCATTCGCTCGGCAACTTGATGCTGACGGCAGCGACGCAACTCTGTAACGGTTCGTTCGTTGAAGCGATTGGTGTCATGGGACAACTGTTGAACGCGGAAGGAAAAGTCTATCCCGCGACAGAACGTACGATTACACTATGTGCTGAGTTCGAGGATGGAACGATCGTTAAAGGGGAGTCACTGATTCCGACGGTTGGTAAGAAAATCGAACGAATTTTCCTCGAGGAACAAGACGTCCGTCCAGTACCGGAAGCGATTCAAGCGATTCTTGATGCCGATGTCATCGTCCTTGGACCAGGGAGTCTCTATACAAGTATCATTCCGAACGTCTTGATCGATGAGATTCGAGAAGCAATTCAGCAATCGCTGGCTCCAGTCGTCTATATTTGTAACGTCATGACACAACCCGGTGAGACGACAGCATTTACAGCAAATGAGCACTTATCGACGCTCGAACGCTTTCTCGGTCAAGGAGTCGTCGATACGATCATCGTCAATAATGAGTCGATCGATGCTGGTTATTTGAAAAAGTATCAAAAGGATCACGCCGACATCGTCACCTATAATGAAAAACAATTCGAGTTAGCAGGCGTTGAAGTGCTTGCAGACGATATCGTTGATTATAATCATCACTTCATTCGTCACGATTCAGACGCCGTCGCAAGTCTCGTCATGCGAAAAGTATTATCGATTCGGCGCATGCGTCAACTCGAAGGGAAGGAGGAGCTGACATGAGCTTTGCCTCAGAAGTCAAAAAAGAATTAACGCAGATTCCGATTACCGATCATGAGATGAAGGCAGAACTTGCAGCACTCGCTCGGATGAACGGTGCGATCTCGTTCGGACTCGGACGCGGTCTGACACTGGATATTTCAACTGAGAATGCTTCGATTGCTCGTCGGATCTATTCGTTGCTTAAAAAAGCATACGGTGTTCACCTCGATCTGCTCGTGCGGAAGAAAATGCGTCTGAAAAAGAACAATGTCTACATCGTCCGTGTTAAACAACAAGCGGATAAGATTTTGCAAGACCTCGGGATTTTAGGGGAAGGATTCACGATGATTCGTTCGATCAGTGATGCGATCTTAAACGATGAACGAAAAGCACGCGCTTATTTGAGAGGGGCATTCCTCGCTGGTGGTTCGCTCAACAATCCGGCGACGTCGTCGTATCATTTAGAAATCTTCAGCTTGTACGAAGAACACAATGCGGCGCTACGCGGTTTATCGAATGTCTTTGACTTGAATGCGAAGGCGATCGAACGGAAAAAAGGACACATCCTCTACATCAAGGAGAGCGAAAAGATTTCCGATTTCCTCAAACTCATCGATGCGACACAATCGATGCTGCGGTTCGAGGACGTGCGGATTTTAAAAGATATGCGCAACTCGGTCAACCGTCTCGTTAACTGTGAGACAGCGAACCTCAACAAGACGGTCGGCGCGGCATTACGTCAAGTCGAAAACATCAAGTTCCTCGAGCGGACGGTCGGTCTCGACGTCTTACCAGATAAGTTGAAGGAAATCGCAATCTTGCGTGTCACGCATCAAGACGTCACGTTACAAGAGCTCGGTGAGATGGTCGAAAGCGGCTCCATCTCAAAATCAGGGATCAATCACCGGTTGCGGAAGATTGATCAAATCGCAGAAAAAATCCGAAATGGCGAGTCGATGACAGGGGCCTTATAAGAGGGTCGCTTGCGAGATGAACCATAGTCTACTATAATATATAGTCGATGCAACTAAATGTTCGAATTAAGGAGTTTTTGAAATGGCTAACGAAAAGAAACGTATTTCGCTGACTGTAGACGCGAAGTTTGACGAAGTATTAACGAAAAAAGCAAAATCAATCGGTGTACCGAAAAGCACGCTCGTTGCATTCGCAACATCATTATTCCTGAAGCAATTACAAGCAGAAGAAGAGCTTTCGCCACATGCGAACGCCATCTACTCGCTGATTCGTGAAAACCACGACATCGTTTCAGACATCACAGACTTGATCGACTGATCATCGACCTCTCGTTCTTTATGGAACGGGAGGTTTTTTGTATATGTATAGATGTGGAAATACGTATTAAAAAAGTGCCTCCCGTAAAGGAGACACTTTGGATGACTTATGCACGTTCCATGACGCGGTCGATGAGACCGTAGTCAGCAGCAGCTTGTGCTGACATGAAGTTGTCACGCTCTGTATCGCGTTCGATGACTTCAAGTGGTTGTCCTGTGTTTTCAGCCATGATTTTGTTGAGATGCTCACGCATTTTGATGATACGTTCCGCATGGATTTTAATATCCGATGCTTGACCTTGTGTACCACCGAGTGGTTGGTGGATCATGATTTCAGCGTTTGGTAACGCGAAACGTTTTCCTTTTGCGCCAGCTTGGAGCAAGAATGCACCCATCGATGCTGCCATACCGATACAAATCGTAGAAACTTGTGGTTTGATGAAGTTCATTGTATCGTAAATCGCCATACCGGCAGTAATCGAACCACCTGGGCTGTTGATGTAAAGCGAGATTTCTTTATCTGGATCTTCTGCTGCTAAGAACAGAAGTTGGGCAACGACTGAGTTGGCGACGTTGTCGTCAATCGCGCTCCCGAGAAGAATGATGCGGTCTTTTAGCAAACGTGAGTAGATATCGTAAGCACGTTCCCCGCGGTTTGTTTGTTCGATGACTGTTGGAATTAACATAGTCTTTGCCTCCTTATAGTTGGTATGTAGCTTCCTATTCGACTTATCCTTATCATAATCCTTTGGTCAATATTGGTCAAAAGATACGATGCGACTTTTAGGTATTTTTCCATTACAAGGGCAAATGAAACATATCAATATAGAAAAAAGGCAACGCCATTGCTGGCATTGCCTTGTAGTTGAATAAATGGTACACCCGGAGAGATTCGAACTCCCGACACCTGGTACCGGAAACCAGTGCTCTATCCCCTGAGCTACGGGTGCATCTGATGTACTGAACAATTAATAGTATATCGACATTTTTTCAGAAAAGCAATAGGGAAGCGTGAGTTTTCTTTTTCCTGAGCGGTGCGAGAAACGTTCGTAGGGTGTTTTTTAAAACGTTTCTTCTATAATAAGAAGCAGAGGAGGGGAATCGATGGATCAACGCCAAGAACAGACGCAACAGATGACATTATCGGCGTCACAACAGTATCAGTTACATGTGCTCGAGCAACCTGCGGCTGAACTCGAGGAGGAATGGCGACGATTGAAACGACGAATGCACCGCCATTACCCGAATCAGCTTTCGCTAGAAGTCGAGCAAGTGACGGGAAACATGGCGTCCTATGAAGAGGAGCTTCTTGCACAAATACGTTTAGAATCAGTCAGACAGGAAATAAGATATATGGCGGAACAACTCATTGTGTATTTAGAAGCGGACGGTTTAATGCGAACATCGGACGAGCAGCTCGCTGCATCCTTCTCGACGGATGTCGCATCGATTCGAGAAGCACGAACGCTCCTCCAACAATGTGAACCGGTCGGAATCGCTGCCCGCTCGGAACGCGAATGCCAGTGGTTACAGGCAATCGAGCTAGACGATGTGGAACTGATTGAACTAACGGATCGGTTGCGACATGAATCGGCGAATCAGGTGTTCGCTCGGTTCAGTGAACCGGATCGAACGCGATTGCGAAAACGACTGACGCGACTAAGCCGAACCCCAGATCTTCAAAAGGGAGAACGAACGGTTACAGCAGAGGCGCGAATTCGTATGTTGGATGGAGAACTTCATATCGACTGGATGACACTCGACACGGATCAGACGTGGCTCGAATTAAAAGAGGCAACGCCTTTTTTGCGCGCTTACGAACGACGACGTGTTACATTGCATGCCATTCTTTCCGTTTTACTTGAGCGGCAAGGACGCTGGTTCAAAGGCGAACTGCATCTCGAGCCGCTGACGAAAAAACAAGTCGCAGAAGCAACGGGACATCATCCATCGACAATCGGTCGAGCGATTGCTTCTAAGTACGTCGAGACGTTACATGGTCTCGTTGCCCTAGAAGACTTGTTCGTCTCACGGACGACGACTGGGGATTCGAGTTTTTTAATCAAACGACGAATCGCCGAATACATTCAGCAAAGCGATCGACCGTTAAGTGATCAGCAATTGACGGACCGCCTGCACGCAGACGGTCTGACGGTCGCGCGACGGACGGTCGCAAAATACCGGGCAGCGCTTGGATTGACGAAAAAAACGATGCAGCAAAGAAAGGCGCAATCAGAATGGGATTAAAACGACACAGACACTTAACACTCTATTCACGTCCGGGATGTACGCTATGTGAAGAGGCCGCCATCTTACTCGACTTCGTACTCGATGAGTTTCCGGAATGGACGTTCGAGGAAGTCAACATCGATCAGGATGAAGCGCTCAGTCTACGGTTCTTATATGAGATTCCCGTCGTCATGTATGACGGTGAAATCTGGAGTTATGGCAAATTCGACACGGAAACAGTAAGAAAACGCTTACTTCAAAAAACTTGAGAAACGAGACTTGCAAGGCGAGAAATGGACTGTTATGATAACGGTGTACCAAGTGGGACACGTTATGACATGCGGGACAAAAAGCGTCCAGCTACTTGAGAGGAGAGGGAAATACATGATTCGGCAGTTAGTCCAGATCCAAAAACGAATCGTGCCTGATCTGATCGAAGAAATGCAGACACGCTACGACATCCTTCATTATGTGCGACTGATGCAACCGATCGGACGACGCACGCTTGCGACAAGCCTTGGCTTGACGGAACGCGTCTTACGGCGGGAAGTCGACTTCTTGAAGCAACAAGACCTCCTAGAGGTCGCAACGCAAGGGATGTCCTTAACGGATGAAGGACGAAACGTTCTTCGCAGCATGCACAGCATCATGGGAGAACTCGCAGGGATCTCAGACATGGCGAAAGCCTTGAAAGAGAGACTCGGGGTACGGGACGTCGTCATCGTACCGGGTGATTCCGATGAGACCTTCTGGGTACAACGAGACATGGGGCGGGCGACCGTCGCACGACTCAAGCGAGAGCTTTCTTCAGACCATCACAATACGATCGCTGTCACAGGCGGTACGACGATGGCTTCGGTCGCGGCGATGATGTCGCCAGACAAGGAACACCGTCCAATGACGTTCGTTCCGGCGCGCGGAGGACTGGGAGAAACGCTCGAACTACAAGCGAACACAGTATGCTCACGGATGGCGTCACGCGCTCAAAGTGATTATCATCTGCTTCACATCCCGGACATGGTCAGTACAGAGACGTTCGTCAAGATGATCGAAGAGCCGAGCATAAAAAATGTGCTTCAAATGATTAAAGGTGCTTCAATCGTGGTACATGGAATTGGTGAGGCGAAAACGATGGCAAAACGTCGTCGTGCGTCTGAGGATCTCCTGACCCGACTGGAACATGAACAGGCAGTAGCGGAAGCATTCGGTTATTACTTCGACCGAGATGGGAACATCGTGCACCGGGTCAAGACAGTTGGTCTCCAACTCGATGACTTGAAGCAAGTTGAACACGTCATCGTCGTCGCAGGTGGTCATTCGAAGGCAGAAGCGATCAACGCCTATGTCAAACAGTCGCCAGACATCATCCTGATTACGGATGAAGGCGCAGCAACTTCGATTTTGAAAGGGTAACCCCCTTTTGAATAATAGATAACTCGCTTTACATTAAAAGGAGGAAAATTATCATGGCAGTAAAAGTTGGTATTAACGGATTTGGACGTATCGGACGTTTGGCACTTCGTCAAATTCTTCAATTCGATGGAATCGAAGTAGTCGCGATCAACGACCTTACAGACACTAAAATGCTTGCACACCTTCTCAAATATGACACGACTCAAGGTCGTTTCGACGGCGAAGTTGAAGTACACGACGGTTACTTCCTCGTCAACGGTAAAGAAATCAAAACACTTGCTAACCGCAACCCAGAAGAACTCCCATGGGGCGAGCTCGGTGTTGACATCGTTCTCGAATGTACTGGTTTCTTCACAGACAAAGAAAAAGCTGAGCTTCACTTGAAAGCTGGCGCTAAAAAAGTCGTTATCTCTGCACCTGCAACTGGCGACATGAAAACAGTCGTCTTCAACACAAACCACGAAATCCTTGACGGAACTGAAACAGTTATCTCTGGTGCTTCTTGTACTACTAACTGTCTCGCGCCAATGGCTAAAGTTCTCCAAGATCAGTTCGGAATCGTTGAAGGTCTCATGACTACGATCCACGCTTACACTGGTGACCAAAACACACTCGACGCTCCACACCCTAAAGGTGACTTCCGTCGTGCACGTGCGGCAGCAGCAAACATCGTTCCTAACTCAACTGGTGCTGCAAAAGCAATCGGTCTCGTTCTTCCAGAACTTCAAGGTAAACTTGACGGATCTGCACAACGTGTACCAGTCGCTACAGGTTCACTCACTGAGCTCGTAACTGTACTCGACAAAAAAGTTTCTGTAGAAGAAATCAACGCAGCAATGAAAGCAGCTGCTAACGAGTCTTACGGTTACACTGAAGACGAAATCGTTTCTTCTGACATCGTTGGTATCTCTTACGGATCACTCTTCGATGCAACACAAACTAAAGTCATGACAGTCGGCGACAAACAACTCGTTAAAACAGTTGCTTGGTATGACAACGAAATGTCTTACACTAGCCAACTCGTTCGTACACTCAAACACTTCGCAGAAATCGCTAAGTAATTCGAGCAATTAAATAGCAATTGAATAAGAGCGGAAACGATATTAGTCTCCGCTCTTATTGCGGAAAAAAGCGGGAGGGGCATTCGCCCCTCACTATACGTAAGAGACGGAGGACGAATGTATGAATAAGAAATCGATTCGCGACATCGATGTACAAGGAAAACGCGTATTTACACGCGTAGATTTCAACGTACCGTTGGAAGACGGTAAAATCACGGATGACACACGGATCCGTGCTGCACTCCCAACGATCAAACACTTGATCGACGGCGGAGCAAAAGTCATTCTCGCTAGCCACATGGGTCGTCCAAAAGGCGAAAAGAACCCTGAGTTCTCACTTGCACCAGTCGTAGCACGCCTCAGCGAATTGCTTGGTAAAGACATCAAGCTCGTTGAAGAAGCATACGGTCCAGTTGCAGAAGAAGCAGTCAGCAAACTCGAAAACGGCGATGTCGTCGTCTTAGAGAACGTCCGCTTCTATCCTGGCGAAACGAAAAACGACGAAGAGCTCGCTAAAGGATTCGCGAAACTCGCTGACGTTTTCGTCAACGACGCGTTCGGCGCAGCACACCGTGCACACGCATCGACAGAAGGTATCGCACACCATGTCGACACAGCAGTTGCCGGTCTTCTCATCGAAAAAGAACTTCAAGTTCTCGGTAAAGCTCTTTCTAACCCAGATCGCCCGTTCACGGCAATCATCGGTGGTTCGAAAGTTGCGGATAAAATCGGTGTCATCGATCACTTACTCGACATCGTCGATACGTTGATCATCGGTGGCGGCTTATCGTACACGTTCCTCACAGCTCGTGGTATCGAAGTCGGTACTTCACTTCTTGAGGTCGACAAAATCGACCAAGCGAAGGAATTCATGAAAAAAGCAGAAGAAAAAGGCGTTAAGTTCCTCATGCCTGTCGACTGTGTCATCACGAAGGAATTCGGAGAAGAAACATATGTCGGACCACGTGACATCACAGAGATCCCAGCAGATCACATGTCACTTGATATCGGTCCAAAAACGGTTGAACTCTATGCAGAGGCAATCAAGAACTCGAAACTCGTCGTCTGGAACGGACCGATGGGCGTATTCGAACTCGATAAATACGCAAACGGTACAAAAGGTGTCGCGCAAGCTCTTGCGGACAGCGATGCGTACTCAATCATCGGCGGTGGCGACTCAGCTGCTGCGGCAGAGAAATTCGGTCTTGCTGACAAAATGAGCCACATTTCTACAGGTGGTGGAGCAAGTCTCGAATTCATGGAAGGGAAAGCTCTTCCTGGTGTCGAAGCGCTAAACGACAAGTAATCTAAGTTCACAAGGGAGTGTTTCTCAATGCGTAAACCAATTATCGCAGGTAACTGGAAGATGAATCTGACGCTCAAGGATGCAGTTGCATTCGCTGAGGAAGTCAAAGGAGCTGTACCTGCTTCGACAACAGTCGACGCAGCTGTCTGTGCACCAGCCGTATTCTTGGCACACTTGACAGAAGCAGCAGCTGGTACGGATCTTAAGATCGGTGCTCAAAACATGTACGACAAAGAGAGCGGTGCCTTCACTGGTGAAATCAGCCCGCTCATGCTCAAAGAACTCGACGTGACGTACGTCATCCTCGGTCACTCTGAGCGTCGTGAGTACTTCGGCGAAACAGATGCGTTCATCAACAGCAAAGCGAAAAAAGCGTTCGAGCACGGTCTCGTTCCTATCGTTTGTGTAGGTGAAACACTGGAAGAGCGTGAAGGCGGCAAGTTCGAAGACGTCATCCGCGAACAGACAGCAAACAGCCTTAAAGACCTTACTGTCGACCAAGTGAAAAATCTCGTCGTCGCATACGAGCCTGTCTGGGCAATCGGAACAGGTAAATCAGCGACAGAACAAGATGCACAAGATTCTTGTAAATTCGTCCGTGACGTCGTTGCAGCTGAATTTGGTGCTGAAGCAGCAGAAGCTGTCCGCATCCAATACGGTGGTAGCGTCAAACCGGAAAACATCAAAGAATATATGGCTCAACCAGACATCGACGGCGCGCTCGTCGGCGGTGCAAGTCTTGAGACAGGATCGTTCCTCAAACTGTTGGAGGCGATTTAAATGACAAAACGTCCAGTCGCACTAATCATCCTTGATGGTTTTGGTATGCGTGACGAAGAGTTCGGAAATGCCGTTACGGCGGCAAACAAACCGAACTTCGATCGTTACTGGGGTCAATACCCGCATACGTTGTTGAATGCGAAAGGGGAATACGTCGGTTTGCCTGATGGTCAAATGGGGAACTCAGAAGTGGGTCACCTCAACATCGGTGCTGGTCGCGTCGTCTATCAATCGCTATCCCGAATCAACAACGCGATCAAGGATCGCTCGTTCTTCTCGCGCCAAGCGATGAACGATGCGGCAGGTCACGTGAAGAAATACGGTTCGGCGCTTCATATCTTCGGTCTGGTCTCTGACGGTGGGATCCACAGTCACATCAACCACTTGTATGCGGTACTCGAATTCGCGAAACTTCACGAAATCGAAAAAGTTTATCTTCATGCTTTCACGGACGGTCGTGACTGCGACCCACAATCGGGCGCTGGTTTCCTCCGTGACGCGCAAGCGAAGATGGACGAATTGAATGTTGGACAATTCGCGAGTATCTCTGGTCGCTACTATGCGATGGATCGCGATAACCGTTGGGAACGCGTCAAGAAAGTCTATGACGTCATCACATACGGGGAAGGTCCAACGACGAAGGATCCAATCGGCATGGTTGAAGCTTCGTACAAACAAGACGTAACTGATGAGTTCATCGAACCAACTGTTGTCGTGCAGGAAGACGGTACGCCAGTCGCACCGATCCACGATAACGATGCGATCATGTTCTTCAACTATCGTCCTGACCGTGCGATTCAGCTTTCAAAAGTTTACAAAGAGAAAAAAGGCTTCGACGGATTCGAACTTCCGGACAACGCACCGAAGAACCTGCTACTCGTCTCGATGACGAAGTACTCGGATGCGATTGATACGGACATCGTCTTCCCGCCTGAAGACATCAAAAATACGCTTGGTGAGACATTGTCAAAACAAGGTCTCAAACAGCTACGCATCGCGGAAACGGAAAAGTATCCGCACGTCACGTTCTTCTTCAACGGACAACGTGAAGAACCATACGAAGGGGAAGATCGGATCTTGATCCCTTCACCAAAAGTCGCGACATACGACTTGAAACCAGAGATGAGCGTCTATGAAGTCACGGATGCGCTCGTTGATGCCATCAACTCGGACAAACACGACGCCATTATCCTCAACTTCGCTAACCCGGATATGGTCGGTCACTCGGGTATGCTCGAGCCGACGAAAAAGGCGATCGAAGCAGTCGATGAGTGTCTTGGGAAAGTCGTTGACTTGATTCTCAGTAAAGGCGGCGCGGCAGTCATCACGGCTGACCACGGGAACGCGGATAAAGTCCTCAATGCAGACGGCAGTAAGATGACGGCGCATACGACAGAACCTGTTCCATGTATCGTGACGGTCGAGGACGTTGAACTCCTTGAACCACTCACAGGTGCACTCGCTGATCTCGCACCAACGGTCCTTGATCTCCTCGGAGCGGACCAACCAGCAGAGATGACTGGTAAATCGATCGTATTGAAGAAATAATCCCGTCGATCGAAGTAGCTACACCACATATTTCTTACACACAAAAGGAGCGAATTTAAATGTCAATGATTACAGAGATTTACGCACGCGAGATTCTTGATTCACGCGGTAACCCAACAGTAGAAGTAGAAGTTTATACAGAAGATGGCGGTTTCGGTCGCGCACTCGTACCATCAGGTGCATCAACTGGTGAGCACGAAGCAGTCGAACTCCGTGATGGCGACAAAGCACGTTACCTCGGAAAAGGTGTTTTGAAAGCTGTTGACAACGTCAACGAAAAAATCGCACCAGAAATCATCGGTTACGATGTCTTCGACCAAACTGGAATCGACAAAAAAATGATCGATCTCGACGGTACGAAAAACAAAGGTAACTTCGGCGCTAACGCAATCCTTGGTGTTTCTATGGCTGCTGCACGTGCTGCTGCAGATGAGCTTGGTCTTCCACTTTACACGTACCTCGGTGGATTCAACGCGAAAACATTACCAACACCAATGATGAACATCATCAACGGTGGATCACACGCAGACAACAACGTGGACTTCCAAGAGTTCATGATCATGCCTGTCGGTGCTCCAACATTCAAAGAAGCACTTCGTATGGGTGCTGAAATCTTCCACGCGTTGAAATCAGTTCTTAGCGGAATGGGTCTTAACACAGCAGTTGGTGACGAGGGTGGATTCGCTCCAAACTTGAAATCAAACGAAGAAGCAATCACAGTTATCCTTGAAGCAATCGAAAAAGCTGGCTACAAAGCAGGCGAAGATGTTTACCTTGCAATGGACGTCGCTTCTTCTGAGTTCTACGATAAAGCAGCTGGAAAATACAACCTCGCTGGCGAAGGCAAAGTCCTTTCAACAGAAGAGCTTGTTGAATTCTACGCACAACTCGTTGACAAATACCCAATCATCTCAATCGAAGATGGCTGTGACGAAAACGACTGGGATGGTCACAAACTCCTTACAGATCGTATCGGACACAAAGTTCAACTCGTTGGGGATGACTTGTTCGTAACAAACACTGAGAAACTTGCTGAAGGTATCGAAAAAGGCATCGCTAACTCGATCCTCATCAAAGTTAACCAAATCGGTACGTTGACTGAAACATTCGACGCAATCGAAATGGCTAAAAAAGCTGGTTACACAGCTGTCGTTTCTCACCGTTCTGGTGAAACTGAAGATTCAACGATCGCTGACATCGCTGTTGCGACAAACGCTGGTCAAATCAAAACTGGTTCACTTTCACGTACAGACCGTATCGCGAAATACAACCAACTTCTCCGCATCGAAGACATGCTTTCAGACGTTGCTGTCTACGACGGAATCAAATCATTCTACAACCTCAAGAAGTAATTTCAGGTTGATTGTTTGAACAAACTATAAGGAAACCCTCCTATTCGTGTGATACGTACACACGGATAGGAGGGTTTTTGTCTATCAAGTAATGTCAAACATGAAAACCATTTTTGTCATTAAAACTATATCGAACTGTCAAAAAATTGATTCATCCTAGTAGATGACTAAAATGTTATACTCATAAATAAGTGCAAATCAAATAGTTATAGGGATTAATTACATCTTGCTCGATGGAGATGAAAAATACGTCTAAAGGAGATAAGATCATGTTAAATTCAGATTTAGATATCCGTTTAGAACCACGCATTCAAGAGTTATATCGACTACACAAGGAGCGTTCAGCCAATATTGACTGGAGCTATCACGAGTTCATTCCATGGGATAAGGCGATGTCCTTTAAACGTGTTCCTTGGGACGAAAGCCAAGTCACGCTTCCAGAAGGTGTCATCGTAGCGATCGAAACGGCATTGCTGACAGAGGTCAACTTACCTTGGTATACGTCGCACTTAGACTATACATTTAAGAACTCGATGGAAGTCATCAATGATTTCGTTCGGACGTGGACAGCGGAAGAAGATCAGCATTCGAACTTACTCGAGACGTATTTACTCGTCACGCGAAACGTCAATCCGACACGACTTCATCAGTTAAGAAGACGCGTCGTTGAAAGTGGCTGGTTCCCGGACTTCACAAATCCGTTAGCGACGATGGCATACACATCGCTGCAAGAGTTAGCGACACTCGTCTTTTACAACAACGTCGCGAAGATCGCAGGGGCACACGATAAAGACTTAGCAACGTTACTCCGTCGTCTAGCGAAAGATGAAGCGTTGCATTATGCGTTCTATCGTGACACGGTCAAAGCACACTTAGAGCTCGATCCGAACTTCATCGTCTTCTTCGAAGATGTCATCATTAACTTCTCGATGCCGGGTGCCGTCATGCCTGACTTTACAGAACGCATGAAGACGATTGCTGTTGATACGAACTATGGACCACTTCAATACTTCGACCAAGTATTAGACGTCGTCGTCAAATACTGGGGAATCGCTGATTTGGAGCCGACAACTGAAGAAGCAAAACAATCACAAGCGAACATCATGAAGTATCATGGACGTTTGAAGCGTATCAAGGAACGTCAGGAACGCCAACTCGAAAAAGCGAAGCTTGACGTCTAAGGAGGCAATGAACATGAAGTGTGAAATTTGTGGAACTGAAACGAACAACCAAGTCAGTTACTTGGAACTCGATACGTGGGAATTCAACTCATTAAACAAAGAAGCAAAAGATTTTTATCCGATTTGTTTTGATTGTTTTGATAAACATACGAACCATTTCATCGATCAGGAAATGGATCTGGAGTTACGAAAAAAACGTTCACAAATGGTCAACAAAGAAGTAGAAGCTGAAATCGAAGCGATTCTTGAGGTTGAAAATTAAGTCATCTTCTTCTGTGTGATGGGAAGTCAAACCGGTAGTGCTGCGGCTCTATCGGTTTTTTTGATATCTACAAAAAAGCAGCTATTTCTTCTTTCACGGAAATGCGTGAACGAAAAGATAGCTGCTTTTAACATAAGATCAATCTTCAATGAATGTAACGAGATAATGATGGGCAGAATGAAGCGGTGCACGCGTCACGAAAAAATCTGGGAGATCCACATCGATTCCGAGTTCGCGTAAGGTATCTGGATCGAGACACTCTTGAACGAGTCGTTTTATATCTTGTAACAGTTCATCGTGTAAGTTCGCTTCTTTTGGAAAAGCGCGTTTCGCATCATCGCGCAATAATAGCACGATTGGTGGTAGACCTCGTAAGAGATCGACCTGAAGGGGCTGCTGATGACGTTCGAAATAATCATTCAAACAACTGACGACCTTCATCGAGTGTTCTTCCTTCATGCAATCCCAACTCTCTGTGTGTGACTGTAACTCTCTAGCTATTCCCTAATTAAAGCGAGGATATGCAGGGAAACTGGAAATCAAGCATTACGAGGACGCTGTTCTGGGTAAAACTAGAGGGAAGGGGGAATCGACATGCTATTTCGGTTTTTGTTTTTAGGGCTTGATACGTCGATTGGTGACATCCCATTGCGCCTCATCTATTTTACGGAACTCATACTATTCATCGGCTTGTACCAAATCACGAGCCGGTTTTCGCGTCAGAGTCTGATTTTGGGAACAGCTCTCGGAATCGGTGGATTAATCGCCATCTTACCAGGGGCGCTCTACATCATTCGTTATAATCCAGAGGATGCTGTTATTGATGTCACGTTCCTGTTGATCTATTTGTTCGAGCCGCTCGCAATCGTTGCGTTCGTTGTTGCCTTGATCCGTCGCTTGTATACAGAGAAGAAAAGTAAAAAGAAGCGAAGTAGAGATGTTCATTGATTTCCGTCCTAAGCTGATAATTCATAAACCGTGAGGTGATGTAACACTGCCTCATGGTTTATTTGCGTCCGAATCTAAATGCTTTCTTTCGATAATGTAAGGAAGGGTTTCTGGAAGAATATTCTATAATAGAGAAAGAACGAAATCAGATCTTAATAATTATAGGAGTGGCTTACGTGCAGAAAATCTTGTTTGGTTTGTCCGTCTTAAACAGTGTCTACATTACGAATAATTTATTTACGTATTCCGATAGTTTTCTAAACGCTCCACTTGGCGTAACAACCGTTATTGCCGTGACACTGATGTTCCTTAACGATAGCGTCAAAAAAGATAAGCCATCGTTATATACAAAAGCGACGGACTGGTTAGGGTTCATCAATATTCTGATAGGTCTCTCGCTGATCGTCTTTATTTAAGAGTGCTCCAGAGCTTTTAAGTGAACGTTAATACGGTATGATCTTAAGTCTGATGCGGCATCAGGCTTCTTTTTTATGGTTTCATCCAAGGATTCGAAAAAAATAAAATATATTTTATACAAAAAAGATTGATGTGTAACCGGTTACACAATATGATGATTCTTGTAAGCGTTATCAAAAGAAAGAGGTGGCGAAACATGTCGACCATCCGGGAAGTAGCGAAAGCGGCACATGTCTCCGTCGCGACGGTCTCACGCGTCATGAACGAAAAGGGTTATGTCAGTGAGAAATCGCGTAAGGCGGTGCTTCAGGCAATCAAACAATTGGATTATCGACCGAACCGGGTCGCGCGATCGTTGTTCCAAAAACGGTCCGGACTGATCGGATTGATCGTTCCAGACATCACGAACCCGTTCTTCCCACAACTCGCACGGGCTGTGGAAGATATGGCACATCAACATGGTTTTCAGGTCATTTTGTGTAACACAGACGAACAGTTTCAGAAAGAACGCGAATATATCAAGTCACTCGAGGCAATGCATGTCGACGGATTGATCATCACGACAAACTACTCGAACAATCCGAACTATGAAGAACTCGAAGTGCCGGTCGTAGCGTTAGACCGTGTATTACAAGGGGCGATTCCAACGGTAACCTCAAACGGATACGAAGGCGGGAAGAAGGCGGCTTCGCTTCTACTGGAAGCAGGTGCAACGGAGCTAGCAGTAATCAGTGGTCCATCGAAACTCCCGACGATCAAGAAAAGGCGGGATGGGTTCGAGGAAATCGCCGGAACCCATCTCGTAGCAAGCATCGAGTCACCGTTCCACTTTCAAGGGGCGCTCGACGCAGCGAACTATCTTTTTGATCACTATCACTGCAACGGGATCTTTGCTGCGAGTGATGTCATTGCCGCGGCAGCAATCCAAGTTGCGGCGGAACGCGGGATTACGATTCCAGATGAACTGCAAGTAATCGGCTATGACGGGATCGAACTCGGACAAATGATTTCACCACCGTTGACGACGATCGCGCAGCCAATCTATCAAATGGGGGAGCTGGCCGCGAAACTCTTGATTCAGCGGATCGAAGGCACACCGATTGCCGCCGTCCATCATGAGTTAACGGTTGAAATCATCGAACGGGAAACGACGAAACGGAAGGATGAGGAAGCATGAAACAAATCAGTGTCATCGGCAGTATCTCGATGGATCTCGTCGTCGAAAGTAAACGCCGTCCAGGCGCAGGCGAAACGGTCATCGGGGATGCCTTTCATACCGTACCGGGCGGAAAGGGTGCGAACCAAGCCGTTGCAGTCGCGCGTCTCGGTAGTACCGTCGAAATGATCGGTTGCGTCGGTAGTGATGCAAACGGCGAAGCGATCCGCGAAAACTTCAAGACGCAAGGGGTGCGAACGACACACTTGCAAACGATTGAAGGCGAACGAACTGGGACGGCACACATCACGCTCGCTGAAGGCGACAACTCGATCGTCGTCGTTCAGTCTGCCAATCAACATGTGAAATTTGCGGATGATACACTCGCACCGATTCTCGCAGACAGTGAAATCATCTTACTCCAGCTCGAGATTCCAATCGAGACGGTCGAGACTGTTGCCAGGGAAGCACATGCAGCCGGCATTCCAGTCGTCTTGAATCCAGCGCCGGCGATATCACTCAGTCCGGAATTGATTGAACATGTCACATACTTAACACCAAACGAACATGAATGCGGCTTGATCTTCGGACAAGACCAGTCAATCGAACATTGGTTGATGGAATATCCGAATAAATTGATCGTAACGGAAGGTAGTCGGGGGGCACGCTTCTATGACGGAGAGTCGATCGTGACGATTCCAGCGATTGAGACGACCGTCGTCGATACGACGGGTGCAGGGGATACGTTCAACGGTGCTTTAGCTGTTGCGTTAACGGAAGGACAATCGCTCGTTGATGCGATTCGTTTCGCGAACCGGGCAGCCGGGTTATCGATCCGCGCACTCGGCGCTCAAGGCGGTATGCCAACACGGGAACAGATGGAGGGAGACGCATGAAGAAGCACGGTATTTTAAACAGTCATATCAGCAAGGTCCTGACCGATCTTGGTCATACCGATACGATCGTCATCGCCGATTGCGGCTTACCGATTCCAGACGGTGTTGCACGAATCGATTTAGCACTTGAACTTGGCACACCGTCATTTCTCGATGTCGTCCGTGTCGTTGCTGGTGACATGGCGATCGAACAACTGACACTAGCAACGGAGATCACGGAAGCGAATCCGAATGTCCTTGAGGCACTGGAAGACATGCAGATTGAGACGACGTTCGTCTCACATGAAGAATTCAAGAAATTGACGCAGCAGGCGAAGGTCATCATCCGCACCGGGGAAGCGACACCGTACGCAAATGTTATCTTCCGTTCCGGCGTAATCTTTTAAGGGGGTCGTGCGATGCGTATCGAGATGACAGGTATTAAAAAAGCATTCGGTCCTGTTCCCGTCCTTAAAGGCGTTGACTTCGACCTCGCAGCGGGTGAGATTCATGCCTTGATGGGAGAGAACGGTGCTGGGAAATCGACATTGATGAAGATTTTGACCGGTGTCCATAAAGCGGACGCGGGGACGATCCGGGTTGATGGACAGGTCGTCGAGTATAAGAATCCGAAGCTTGCCGAAGAGGCGGGAATCGCCTTCATCCACCAGGAACTGAACATCCTCCCCGATTTGACGGTGACGGAGAACTTATTCCTTGGACGGGAACTGAAGTCACGCTTTGGGATTCTCAAGCAAGGGGAGATGAAGCGCCAGGCAGAACGCGAACTCGCGGAATTGAACGTCTTCATGGACGTCGATCAACTTGCCCGGACCTTGTCGGTCGGTCAACAACAGATGATCGAGATTGCGAAAGCCTTGATGACGGACGCGAAGGTCATCATCATGGATGAACCGACGGCAGCACTGACGGAGCGGGAAATTCGCGCCTTATTCAGCGTCGCAACGGCACTGCGTAATCAAGGTGTCTCGATCGTCTATATCTCGCACCGAATGGAGGAAATTTTCGAGCTCTGCGACCGGATCACGGTCTTACGGGACGGGATTTCCGTCTCAACGCACGCGATTCCTGAGACATCGTTCGAACAGATTGTTCGGGAGATGGTTGGTCGCGAGATGGGAGAACGGTATCCGGATCGTGATGTTTCGATTGGCGCGACCGTCCTTGAAGTCAAGCAGGCGAGCGGGAAACGGTTTGACGATGTTTCGTTCTCCGTCAAAGCTGGCGAAATCATCGGCTTCTCGGGTTTGATGGGTGCTGGGCGGACGGAAGTGATGCGGGGACTGTTCGGAGTCGATCGCCTGAAAGATGGAACAATCGAGCTGAACGGACAGGCGCTGAAGATCAAGACACCGTACGACGCGATTCGCCAAGGTATCGGCTTTTTGACCGAAGACCGCAAAGGCGAAGGATTGTTCCTCGACTTTTCACTGCGTGAGAACATCTCACTGCCGACGATCCGTTCGTTATCAAGATCCGGTGTCATCAAGGATCAGGCAGAACGTGATTTCGCAGAAGGGTACTTGAAGTCGCTCTCGGTCCGCCATAGCTCGATGGACCAACCGGCGAAGTCACTATCCGGGGGGAACCAACAGAAGGTCGTCCTCGCGAAATGGCTCGGGACACAACCAAAAGTCTTGATACTCGACGAACCAACACGTGGTGTTGATGTCGGGGCGAAGAAAGAGATTTACCTCATCATGAACGAACTCGCTGCGGCGGGGGTCGCAATCATCATGGTCAGCTCGGACCTCCCGGAGATTCTCGGGATGAGCGACCGCGTCTACGTCATGCGCGAAGGCAAGATGAGCGGCATGTTGACACGACAGGAAGCGACGCAAGAAAGCATCATGACACTTGCGACAGGAGGACAATGATATGGAATTGATGCAAGGCAAGGTAACGGAAGCAAAACCGAGACGTCTTGGGATCGGACAAAAGCTTGGACCACTCGCAGGATTGTTCGCGATCGTCCTCGTCGTCTCGATCATGGAACCGGACTTTTTAACATTGAATAATTTATTTAACATCTTACGACAAGTCTCGATCAATGCCTTGATTGCCTTCGGGATGACGTTCGTCATTCTGACGGGTGGGATTGATTTATCGGTCGGCTCGATTCTCGCCCTCTCGTCCGCCTTCGTCGCGGGTCTGATGACGGATGGAATGTCAGCGTTGATCGCTGTTCTCGCCGGATTGATCGTCGGAGCTGTCATGGGTGCGTTGAACGGAATGGTCATCTCACTCGGGAAAGTCGCACCGTTCATCGCAACACTTGCGACGATGACGATTTTCCGAGGCTTGACGCTCGTCTATACGGACGGGAAACCAATCACTGGACTTAGCCAAGGTGGCTGGTTCGAACTGTTCGGACGCGGCTACTTCTGGATCTTCCCAGTACCGGTTCTAACGATGTTGCTTGCCTTTGCGGTTCTCTACTTCATCTTGAAGAAGACGACGTTCGGTCGCTATACGTATGCGATTGGTGGCAACGAAGAAGCAGCGAAGTTGATGGGGATTCAAGTTAATAAAGTGAAGATCATGATTTACTCACTCTCAGGCTTGATGGCAGCACTTGCCGGCATCATCCTGACGTCTCGTCTGAACTCGGCACAGCCGACGGCGGGGACATCGTACGAACTCGACGCCATCGCGGCGGTCGTCCTTGGTGGGACGAGCCTCTCAGGTGGTCGTGGCTGGATTGTCGGTACCTTGATTGGTGCCTTGATCATCGGAACACTGAACAACGGACTTAACTTGCTTGGTGTCTCCTCGTTCTTCCAACTCGTCGTCAAAGGTTTAGTCATTTTGTTCGCGGTACTCGCGGACCGGAAACAAGCAGCGTAACCCACACTCAAAAAGGAGGATTTACAGATGAAAAAACTACTTGCAGTCGTCATGATGGCATTAATGGTCTTCGCAGCAGCCTGTTCGACGGAACAGCCAGGCAGCAGCAACGGTGAAACGAAGAAGACGAAGGATTTCAAAATCGGTCTTTCGATTTCAACCCTCAACAACCCATTCTTCGTCTCGTTAAAAGAAGGGGCAGAACAAGAAGCAAAAGCACAAGGCGCAACACTTCAAGTCGCCGATGCACAAGATGATGCAGCAAAACAAGCAAGCGACATCGAAGACATGGTTCAAAAGAAAGTCGATCTCATCTTGATCAACCCAACGGATTCAGCAGCAGTTGGTGCAGCCGTTCAAACAGCAAACGATGCGAACATTCCCGTCATCACAGTTGACCGGAACGCAGAAGCAGGCGACGTCGTCGCACACATCGCGTCAGATAACGTCGCGGGTGGGAAACAAGCAGGTGAGTTCATGATCGAACTCGTCGGCGATAAAGCAAAAGTCGTTGAACTCGAAGGAATTCCAGGAGCATCCGCAACTCGTGACCGTGGTAAAGGGTTCCATGAAGCAGTCGACGGTAAACTTGACGTCGTCGCAAAACAAGCAGCAAACTTCGACCGGGCAAAAGGATTGTCGGTCATGGAGAACATCCTTCAAAACAACAAAGACATCAAAGCTGTCTTCGCTCATAATGATGAAATGGCACTCGGTGCGGTTGAAGCGTTAAAAGCAGCGGGTCTGAATGATGTGAAAGTCATCGGCTTCGATGCAACGGATGATGCGGTCAAAGCCGTCAAAGACGGAAAAATGGCAGGAACGATTGCTCAAAAACCGACTGAAATCGGGAAGATGGGTGTCGAGACAGCAATCAAGCACTTAAAGGGTGAATCAGTCGAGAAGAACATCCCAGTTGATCTCGAATTGATTAAACAATAAGTATTTAAGACATCTGAGTCGATGATTCAGGTGTCTCTTTTCGTCGGGTAAAGGACGCAGGAAAAAGTTCCTAAATCTATTCCTTGTTCCCGTACTTGTTTTTCTCTATAATGAAAGAAGCGTATATTACTGAAGGAGGATCATCGATGATCATTCATAACGTGGCTCTTGTCGGCCTCATCGTCGTTTCCGTTCTTCTCATCATCGTCGTTCTATTGATGTCGGGTCGTACGACCGGACTCGGAGCATTGACGGGTGGAGCAGAACAATTATTTGGTCGCCAAAAAGCTCGTGGCTTGGATGCGGTCCTAAATCGTGTGGCGTCTATCTTAGGAGCATTACTCTTCATCTTGGCGTTACTCGTCGCTTTTTATAAGTGAGCATTGAAACGACAGCCGTATGATCGCGCTGTCGTTTTTTGTATTTCTCGATATTCAATTTTTCCGGATATGGGGTATAGAGTTAGAGGGGGAATCATTTTATGAAAATCACTTTACCGAAACCATTCTTTTTCGAAGCCGGCCCACGTGCCGTTTTACTATTACACGGATTCACGGGATCGAGCGCGGATGTCCGCATCCTCGGTCGCTATCTACAAAAACAGGGCTATACGTCCCTTGCACCACAATATAAAGGGCACGCTGCCCCACCCGAAGAGCTGACGAAGACCGGGCCAGCCGACTGGTGGCAGGATGTCCTTGCCGGATATCAAGAACTCGTCGATAAAGGTTATGACGAAATCGCCGTTTGCGGACTGTCGCTTGGCGGTGTCATGTCGCTGAAGTTATCGATGAACCGTCCGGTAAAAGCGGTCATCCCGATGTGTGCACCCGCCTACATCAAAAGTGAAGAAGTCATGTATGCAGGAGTCACCGAGTACGCACGAGAATTCAAGAAGCGAGAAGGTAAATCGCAAGAAGAGATCGACCAAGAGATGGCGTCCTTCGAACCGATGCCGACCTTGAAGGACTTGCAGGAACTGCTGCGTGAGACACGCGACTCGCTTGAGGACGTCTACGCACCGACGCTCGTCGTCCAAGCACGCAACGATCACATGATCAACACCGACTCTGCGAACATCATTCATGATGGAGTCAGTGCCTTCCAAAAAGAGCTGATCTGGTATGAGAACTCAGGTCACGTCATTACGCTCGATAAAGAAAAAGACCAGCTCCACTCTGACATCTTGGACTTCCTAGAGTCATTGAACTGGAGCAAGTAACTGGAGGTGTCACGTTGGAATTACGTGAACGAATACTAACGGTCATCACGACGGAAGAACGTCCGTTGTCGATTGATCAATTAACGAAAAAACTAGAACTAGCGGATACGGAAGCATTCAAGGAATTGATTCGGACGCTAAACGCCATGGAAGACGAAGCGTTGATTGCCCGGACACGCTCGAACAAATACGGAACGCTTGCGCAAATCGGTCAAGTCGCAGGGAAGATTTCCGTTCACCAACGCGGATTCGGTTTCGTCTCACCGGAAGACGGCTCAGAAGGTGATATCTTCTTGCCGGCACCGGAACTGAAGAACGTCTATAACGGCGACCGTGTCCTCGTCAAAGTGTTTGCCGAATCAAACGGCGGCGACCGTCGTGAAGGGAAACTGCTTAAGATTCTCTCACGCGGACCAGCCGATTTCGTCGGCACGTTCGTCAGTCCAAAAGGACGGATTGAATCGATCGCTTATATCGAACCGGATGATACGAAATTGACGTTCTTACCGGTCGTCGCGAACGAAGACACACTCGGTGCCGTCGATGGTCAT
Source organism: Exiguobacterium sp. BMC-KP (assembly GCF_001275385.1). Taxonomy (NCBI): domain Bacteria; kingdom Bacillati; phylum Bacillota; class Bacilli; order Caryophanales; genus Exiguobacterium; species Exiguobacterium sp. BMC-KP. Next base: position 1,746,486 of record NZ_LGIW01000015.1, on the reverse strand, counting down.
AAAGTCCTCGCCCGGATCACGAAGTATCCGGATGGTCGCTACGCCGGAACAGCGAAAGTCTTGAAAATCATCGGTCACAAAAATGACCCAGGCGTCGACATCTTGTCGATCGTCCATAAACACGGCATCAACGTCGACTTCTCACCGGAAGCAATCGCTGAGGCGAACGCTGTACCGGATCAGATCGATGAGAAAGATTTAGTCGGACGCGTTGATTTGCGGAATGAATTGACGGTGACGATTGACGGAGCGGACGCAAAAGACCTCGATGATGCGGTTCACGTCAAGAAGTTAGCGAACGGCAACTTCGAGCTTGGTGTCCACATCGCCGACGTCTCGCATTACGTCAAAGAAGATTCAGCACTCGACGAAGAGGCGCGTGAGCGTGGAACGAGTGTTTATCTCGTCGACCGCGTCATCCCGATGATCCCTCACCGGTTATCGAACGGGATCTGCTCGCTCAATCCGCACGTCGATCGCCTGACACTCAGCTGTATCATGGAAATCGACGCGAACGGGGCTGTCGTCAACCATGAAATCTTCCAAAGTGTCATCAAGACGACGGAACGGATGACGTACACGGACGTCCGGAAAATCGTCGAACGCGAAGACGAAGAAGTAATCGCGAAGTACCAAGATCTCGTCGAGTACTTCGACAAGATGGCGGAACTCGCAGCGATTCTGCGCGAACGTCGCTCACGTCGTGGGGCGATCAACTTCGACTTCCCAGAAGCGAAGGTCCTCGTCAACGAAGAAGGCAAGACGAGTGAGATCATCCTCCGGGAACGGTCAGTCGCCGAGAAGCTGATTGAAGAGTTCATGCTTGCAGCGAACGAAACGGTCGCGGAGCACATCCAGCGTCAAAAATTACCGTTCATGTACCGGATTCACGATGAGCCAAAAGCTGAACGTCTCGATACGTTCTTCAAGTTCATCGGCAACTTCGGCATCAACGTAGAACGCAAGGGTGAGTCGGTCGCACCGAAAACGTTGCAATCGATTTTGAACGCTGTTGAAGGTGAGCCGGAAGAAGCCGTCGTCAGTACGGTCATGCTCCGTTCGCTCCAACAAGCGAAATACGACATCGAACCAATCGGTCACTTCGGTCTGTCGACGGACTACTACACGCACTTCACGTCACCAATCCGTCGGTATCCAGACTTGATGGTTCACCGTCTGTTGCGTGAATATGTCGTCTACAATGACAAGTCGCAAAAGACGCAAGACCGGTACTCGGAAATCTTACCGGAAATCGCCGACCATTCGTCAAAACGCGAGCGTCGTGCGGTTGACGCTGAGCGGGAAACGAATGCCTTGAAGAAAGCCGAGTATATGGAGCAACACATCGGCGAGACATTTGAAGGCGTCGTCAGTGGTGTGACGAACTTCGGGATGTTCGTCGAATTGCCGAACACGATTGAAGGACTCGTCCACATCCAAGCGATGACGGATGACTTCTACCGCTACGATGAAGCGAACTATCAGCTAATCGGTGAGCGGACGAAGCAACAGTTCCGAATTGGGGATGTCGTCGAGATCAAGGTCACGAACGTCAACATCGATGAACGGACGATTGACTTTAGCGTCGTCGGGATGCCGGAACGGCAGCCGAAGAAACGGTTCGAGTCGAAGACGATCCGCTCAAGCGGTGGACGTCCGGGACAAAAACGTGACGACAAGAAGAAGGACGACCGGCGTGGCAAGTCAAAACGTCCGGGCAAGTCGAAGGACCAGTCGAAGGGCAAAGGCTTCGCGCTGAAAGACAAAAAGGATAAGCCGCCATTCCATAAGGCGGTCTCGAATAAGAAACGGAAGCGCAAATAAGCGCTTCCGCATCGGAAATGTGGTGAATGAACATGCCAAAGGGAACAGATTCGAAAGTCTTAGCGAACAACAAACGGGCCTCGTTCGATTATGCGATCGAGGATACGATTGAAGCCGGTCTCGTCTTGACGGGAACGGAAATCAAATCGGTCCGCAAAGGAAAAATCAGTATCGGGGACGCGTTCGTCCGGTTCGATGGGGGAGAAGCGATTCTTTGGAATTCGAACATCGCCCACTTCGAACAGGGGAACCGGTACAACCATGAACAGCTCCGCCCACGGAAGTTGTTGCTACACAAGAAACAGATCGCAAACTTGATCGGGGCAGTCTCACGGGACGGCTATACGATCGTACCGCTCAAGGTCTACATCAAGAACGGTTACGCAAAATGCTTGATCGGGCTTGGACGAGGGAAGAAAAAATTCGATAAACGCGACGACCTGAAGAAGAAGGATGCGAAGCGTGATATCGACCGGGCACTACGCGATAAGCAAAAGTATTGAACCCGTAACACTTTTCTGCTAGAATATTAGTATTCGGAAAGCCCCAATTTATTATCTTGGGGACGTTACGGATTCGACGGGGGTAGTTCGGTCTTCTGTGGCGTGTCGAGGGGTCGGCCTCGTTAAAACGCACCAGCCATAACTGGCAAAACTAACACACAACTCGCAGCAGCTTAATTGCCGCTACGGATCCTAGCAGCCGTCGCCTGGTCGGCTGATTTCTAGGGTCTCACTTTAAACAGGCTACGCTTGGACCCTTCCGTCTGGAGGGAAAGAGAAGAGATGGAATCAGACTGGTCGGACGGACGCCTGTCAATTGGCAGCCTGACGACGAGATCCCAATAAATTGACTACACACGTAGAAGCTTAAGTATACGATGCCTTCGGACGTGGGTTCGACTCCCACCGTCTCCATACCCTGAAATCTTAAGATTTCGAAAAGTGCTAAGTTCCTTGATTGTTAAGGACTTAGCATTTTTTTGTAAGTTAAGTCATAAGGAGAGTGGATTTAAATGATTATCTCTAAACTTATTATGGAGATTACGAATTTATTATCAATTATTTTTGAAACAAAATGGTTTACAACACTGTTGGTTGCTTTTTTAGCAGCTTGGTTTACACAAAGATTAAATAATAATTTTACTAAAAAACGCGAAAAAGATAACAAGAGAACAGAAACTTTAAAGAATTTTTATTATAAAATAATTCCTGATATTTATGATTATTTTTCAATAGAAACAGATTTCAGAAAAGGTCACGATTTAAAAATTCACGTAAGATCTAGAGATGTAAAAAAAAGAATATTTGATTTAATTTCTAATAATACAATATACGTGAACTATAGAATACTTTCAAAGCATAGAAAAGTGATGAGTAATAAATATTTTGATGATTTTTCAGGATTTCAAAAGGAAGTTGCTGAAATAGAATTATTTTGTACAGTTATAGAAGAATACATAGACATCTTAAAAAATAGTGAGAGCGCTGATATTAAATTAGAATATCAATATGCATGTCTTTTTAAAATATGGAAATTGGCTATATTTTATTGTGGCAATTACGGAGTCGCATATTCTGCAATTTCAAAAAATTTTTATTTTGATTCAAATAAGTTAAATAAAGAAACATTAAAAAAACTAAAAAAATTAGATTCTTATCAAATAGGATCTGAAGAACACAAGATACAATTTAAAAGAATATTGGAAAATCTGACATCTACAGAAAATATAGAAATCGAAGAAAAAAACAGATTTATAGATGATTTTTTTAACCCAATGTATGAAGTGAATGATAGTCATGCTATAGCAGTTTTTAACAATATTGATGTTGACTTTGGAAGTTTAACAGTAGACTTACGCATCAAATACAGGGATTTAATACTTAATGAGTTGTATAATAAAAAATATTATGAAGGAAATTCTTCAAAGTATAGTTTCAATTACACTAATGAAGAATTCGAACTACTGCATAACGAATTAAAAAATGCTATAAACTATTTGAAGGAGAAAGAACTAGTTAAACTAGAAGCTGATGAACAAAGCATTAAGTTGATAATTACTTCTAAAGGAGAAGACATATATGAAGAAAAATTTCTTTTAGATGAATATAGTTAAACACTATCTGTCCGTGTTTATAATTATTTTCATAAGAAATTATATTGAATATCTTAACTTAAAAGGAGTCTACACCTATGATACGACGTGCCACGTTGATGGACGGAAAAGCCTTATCGGACTTGATGCGACGCATTGATCGGGAAACGAAATACATGTTGTATGAGCCGGAGGAACGCGTCCTGTCAACAGAACAGGCGGAGGCATTCATCGAAAAGTTCGGTCAGGCTGCCAACTCGGACATCTTTGTCGTGGACGTTGATGAACAACTTGTCGGGTATGTGCTCGTCGTTGGTGGTGAACCGAGTCGAATCCGACACCGCGCGAATCTTGTCATCGGTTTGCTTGATGCCTATACAGGTCGTGGGCTTGGTGCGGGTTTACTTGAAGCAGTCGATGCCTTTGCTGTTGAAGCTGGACTCATCCGACTCGAGTTGACGGTTCGCAAGGATAATTTGCGGGCAATCGAGCTCTATCATAAGTTTGGCTTCAACATCGAAGGCACACGGATTGCGTCACTTTTCATCGATGGGGAATACGTTGATGAACTGGCGATGTCGAAGATTTATACAGTGGAAGAATCCTAAAAAAAGATGCTCAGTGGACTTATCTCTGAAAAGAGACGAGACCATGAGCATCTTTTTTATGGTGATATCTTTTGTTGTTCGAAGTCGATCTCCAAGACGTTTTTCGCATAATCCTTACCCCAGTCATACATCGCATCTAAAATCGGCATTAAGCTATGACCATGCGGTGTCAAAGAATATTCTACCTTCGGTGGTACGACCGGATAGACTTCCCGGTGAATGATGTGGTGATCTTCGAGTTCCCGCAGTTGATTGACGAGCATCCGTTGCGTGATCCCGGGCATCAGACTTTTCAGTTCCCCGAAGCGTTTCGTTCCTTCCTTGCCTAAGTGCCAAAGAATGAGCATCTTCCATTTTCCTCCGATGATCGAGAGGGTCAATTCCTTCTCACAGTTAAACTGACGGTCTTCAAAATGTGGCATCGTTCCACCTCCTGTTCCAGTATAGTCTTTCTTCCGGTCGACAGTATACTTTTCCGCACTATGTATGAAAAACCGCACTATGTAAATTAAAAGTGCGTACTTCTCAAGAATGCTCCTGCGGATTATATTTAATCCTGTTCCTTCTGTTTGAAGGAAGTATCAGGTACGACAATATAGAGAAGAACGGGAGAGATTCAGAATGAAATTACAACTCGCAATTGATTTAGTCGATACAGCAGGTGCGATTGCTTTAGTCAAAGAAATCGGGGAAGACAATTTAGATATCGTTGAAATCGGCACACCGGTCGTCATCAACGAAGGGCTCCGTGCCGTCAAAGAAATGAAAGCCGCGTTCCCGAACTTAACAGTCCTCGCTGACTTGAAAATCATGGACGCTGCCGGCTACGAAGTCAGCCAAGCTGTCGCACACGGTGCTGACATCGTGACGATCCTTGGTGCAGCGGAAGACATGTCAATCAAAGGGGCAGTCGAAGAAGCGAAAAAATCAGGCAAACAGATTCTCGTGGATATGATTGCCGTGAAAGATATCGCAACACGTGCGAAAGAACTTGATGCATTAGGCGTCGATTATATCTGTGTCCACACAGGTTACGATCTCCAAGCAGTCGGTCAAAACTCGTTCGAGGATCTTGCGACGATCAAATCGGTTGTGACAAATGCAAAAACTGCTGTTGCAGGTGGCATTAAGATGGAGACGTTACCGGAAGTCATCGCGGCACGTCCTGATCTGATCATCGTTGGTGGCGGGATTACGGGACAAGATGATAAACAAGAAACAGCGTCAACGATGCACCGGATGCTTCAAGAGGCGTAAATGACACACATTCAAACGATTATCGAAGAGCTGACTTCGACGGTCGAAGCAATCGATGCGACGGAGACGAAAGAACTGGCAGATGCTGTGCTTCAATCGAACCGAATCTTTCTCGCAGGAGCTGGTCGCTCCGGCTTGATGGGGAAAGCGTTCGTCATGCGGCTAATGCATATGGGACTCGATGCTTATGTCGTCGGCGAGACGGTCACGGCGAATTTACGCGAGGGTGACTTGTTAATCGTCGGTTCCGGATCAGGTGAGACGAAAACGCTGATTCCAATCGTCGAGAAAGCACAGCAACTCGGTGGAACGGTTGCCGTTGTCACGATCAATCCGACGTCGACGTTAGCGCGATTAGCCGACTTAGTCGTCAAACTCCCCGGAGTTCCGAAAGAACAAACGGCATCAGCGGACGAGACGGTTCAACCAATGGGCTCATTGTTCGAACAGACGATGTTGTTGTTCTATGATGCCTTGATTCTACAAATCATGGAAGACAAGCAGCTCGATTCACAAACGATGTACGGAAAACATGCCAACTTAGAATAGATAAACCAGAAGACCAGTAGACGTATGCGATACGTTTACCGGTCTTTTTTTGAGCTGATTTTTAATAAAACATTTCCTGTTTGTGCGAATTTGTTCAGATACTTGCAGGAATCGACCTGCCATACTAAAAGAAGTAAAGGTATGGTAAGGGGGAGGAGCAATGCGTTTTATGAAATCGATGACAACTGTCGTATTGATCAGTAGTTGCGTTTTATCGGGATGTGCAACGGAGACAAAGGATCATGCTGTAAAACCATCTACAAAAGTTACGTCCGTGAAACCAACTAAAGGACAAAAGGAAGTCGAAGAAATTTTAATTAAAGAGCCATCCGTCGAGGCAGATACACCGGGCAAAGCGAGCGTCGAGCAAATTCAGCTGACCTACAAAAACGGACAAACCGCCGTACCGACCAAAGATGATATCTTGTCGGAAACGATTCTCGGTCAAAAAGCGATTGTCACTCTGCAGTCTCCGGAAGGACCACATCATTACATCATTTTGTTTTATGAACAGTCTGATCGCTGGATATTAACTGGTGTTCTTCCTGCGACGGGACCTGTTACAACCGAACGCTCGGAATCACGTGGCTTGAAGCTCCCGTTTTCGACATTTACAGCGAATGAAATGAGTTGGAGTGATGCGGAAGACGCGCCAATCACATGGACGTTTGCTGGAAAACAATCAATCCTTACGGTTTCGAAGCTCCCGCAACAACCGATTGACAGCAAACCGTCGGAGGTCGTGACATTAATGAATGGAATAGAAGCTTACGTCCATGAGACGAAGCGGGAAGCTAGTTTGTCTTATCAGGACGGCGAACAGACGGTTCTGTTAGCTGGTAACGTATCAGTTGATCGTCTTAAAATACTTGCGGCATCATTGCCATCCGTCACGTCAGGATCGTTTCCGTATAGCGAAACAGAATAAAGAAAATCGCGCGCTTCACACAACTCTTGTCAGAGTAAGTGAAGCGCGCGATCTTTTATCTATTTACGTTCTTACCATTTGAAATCAAAATCAGCACCAACATCTTTTGCAAGATGGGCATCTGATCCATAGACGAGCGGAATCGATAACGACTGCGTGACTTGCAGGAGTTCCGGGTAAGGATAGGAAAGACCACATAACGGCTTACGAAGTCCTGCCGTGTTGACGTCGAGCGTAAAGTTCGCCTGACGGATCTTCCGCAACGTGTCGTCGAGGTTCGACGGATTCGATTCAAGCGGATAAGTTTGGATGAACTTCGTCGGTAACGTCAAGTGACCGAGCCGCTTTGGTTGATGTGCACCGAGGTCTGTCATGACGAGGGCTTGAATGCCTTCATAATACCGTTCATGGACGGCTGTGACGCTCCCGAGTTTCGTGACGATCTCACCGAAGCTTTCCTTGCTGAAATCGACGCCATAGTACTGCTCATCGATGTATAAGTAATGCAGTGAGAGAATACCGTCGGTCAAGAAGTCAGCGTAGCGAGCGATAATGTCACGCGTGCCATCGACATGCCCTTCCCAGTAGTCGAACTCCATCCCGATCCGGATGTCGATTTGATTCTTGTATGTCTCGCGGAGTTGTGTCAATTCCTTCAGGTAGGCATCGGCTGTCGCGAACGACATTCCGGAATCGTTATCCGGTGCGGGGTCCGTCAGACCTTCAGGTAAAGGCGCATGTTCCGTGAAGCTGATTCGTTCTAAGCCTTGCTCTAACGCGCGCTCGATGTAGGCTTCGAGTGGATCCTTCGTACCGTGTGGACAATATGGACTGTGGACGTGACCGTCCCATTTCAATAATTGCATGATAAACCCTCCGATTTTTTAGAATTGGCAAGCAAAGCGATTGACAATGTGCCCGAAACGCGGTATCTTATCGTTAAATAATTTAGCGTGGTACAGTGATAATAAGATAAAGGAGTGGGAGTATGCAATCATTTTCTACGATTCGACTCAAGGATGGAGCGACGGATTACGTCGGTGCCTCGGCAACAAGGCTTCAACGGGTCATCCGTCAGCTCGAAGATGGACTCGAACAATCTAACTATACCCGATTAATCACCCCCCTAATTGAGGAAATCGGTGGACGGGAACAGATTCGGATGGACTTTACGACTAGTGTCGCGCGTGCACTCAGCGAACGCGGTCGCGAACAATATAAACGAGTCTTCTACAGTGGCTCGGTCTTTCAACCAGAAGAGAAGTTCCAAGTCGGGTTTGAGGAACGGGGACAACTCGCGGAAGTCGAAGCGATCCAACTCGCGGTCCGACTCGTTGAGGAACTGACAGGAAAAGAAGTCACACTCTCAATCGGCGATGCCGGTCTAATCGAGCATTTGATTGAGACGCGCGTCGGTGATCACCACTTACGTGATCAAGTGACACAGATGCTCCGTTTACGTAACGTCATCGAACTGAAGCGGATTGCGGGTCAACTCGATGATGCGTTACTTGCGAAACTTCCGTTATTATTCGGACGTGAAGGGGCAGAGACGATTCTACCGTACGTTGACGAGACACGACTCAATGCCGTGCTTGATCTCGCGGAAGCCGTCAATGCCGATCTCGACTTCGGTCAAATGGGCTTACAGACGTACTATGACGGGATCACGATTCACGGTTTCATCGAAGGTGTGACAGAACCCGTCCTCGTCGGTGGACGCTACGACCGACTTTATGAACAATTCGGACAAGAACAACAGGCGTTCGGCATCGGATTCTCGGTCGAACGGTTGGCGGAGGTGCTCTAAATGCGAATCGGAATTACAAAAGGACGGCTGTCGAAAGCGACAGAACGTTATCTAAAAGAAGCTGGCGTCGAGACATGGGGAGCCATTGAACGCGAACTGATCGTCAAACGGGGCGAGCACGAATTCGTCTTTATGAAAGGATCGGATTTGATTCCGTACGTTGCCCAAGGTGTTCTTGATGTCGCGATCACGGGGAGCGACATCTTACTTGAATCGGATCAAGAACTATCGGAACTGACAGAATTGCCGTTCGGTGTCTGCCGAATGTCCGTCTGTGCGAAAGAGCCTTTGCAATTTGAAGGTGGGCGCCGCGTCCGGATTGCGACGAAGTATCCCGTCATCGCAAAACGCTACTTCAGCGAACTCGGTGTCGACGTCGATATCGTACCGTTGAACGGATCGGTCGAACTAGCACCGTTACTCGGACTTGCTGACGCGATCGTCGATATCGTCGAGACAGGTGAGACGTTACGCGCCAACGGATTAAACGAATACGAGAAAATCATCGATATCAGTGCTCGGTTCTTTACGAGTGAATGGACGTTAAAACGGAAGCGGGTTGAAGTCATCCGCTTGCTGGAGCAATTGACAGAAGGAGTGACACGATCATGACACCGACAAAACCTTTCAGCATCGATCGCGACACGGAGCTCGCAGTCCGCGCGATTCTCGAACGCGTCGCAACAGACGGTGACGCTGCTGTCCGCGATTACACGAACCAATTCGATCAGGTCGATCTCGAAGATTTCCGTCTCAGTGAAACACGGATCACACAAGCGTTCGAACAGGCAGACGCGAACTTGATCGACTCGTTGAAGTTGATGGCGATACGGCTCGTCGAATGGCACGAACAGGAACTTCCGTCTGACATCGAACTCGTCGAAGCAGACGTGACACGACGTCAACGGTTCGTTCCCGTCGATTCAGTCGGGATCTACGTACCGGGTGGTGCAGCGAGTTATCCATCGACGGTCTTGATGAACGCCATTCCAGCGAAGGTTGCTGGTGTCGACCGTGTCGTCATGGTGACGCCGATGACGAACTTAAGTGACGAGGTTCTCGTTGCCGCACGCATCGCTGGTGTGACAGAAATCTATACGATTGGTGGAGCGCAAGCGGTCGCAGCGCTGACATTCGGAACAGAAAGTATCCAATCTGTCGATTTAATCGTCGGACCCGGGAACCGCTTCGTCGCCGAAGCGAAACGCCAAGTTTACGGCATCGTCGGGATTGACTCGGTCGCCGGTCCATCGGAAGTCGTCGTCATCGCTGACAAAACGGCGCATCCGGACCGGATCGCAGCTGATCTTCTTGCTCAAGCTGAACACGACCGTGACGCTGTCGCGATCGCCTTCGTGCCGACAGAAGAGATGAAACAAGCCGTTGATGCAGAAATCGAACGACGCTTACAGCAATTGCCGCGTCAAGAGATTGCTCGTCGTGCAATGGAAAACGGTGGTGTTTTCGTCGCCCCACTCGAAACAGCGATTGAAGAAGCAAACCGCCTCGCAGCGGAACACTTGGAACTCGCGGTTGCCAATCCGCAAGAGGTCGTCAAATCGATCCGTCACGCTGGGATGATCTTCCTCGGTCACGAGACACCGGAAACACTCGGCGATTACGTTGCCGGAACGAACCACGTCTTACCGACATCCGGGACAGCTCGTTTTGCGTCTGGATTATCAGCGCGGACGTTCCTACGTCACCAAACGATGCTCGAAGCAACACGTGAAGGCGTACAACGTCTCGCGAACGCAGCGAAGACCGTTGCCCGGGTCGAAGGACTTGAAGCACACGCACAAGCTATCGAAGTGAGGGAAGACTAATGCGATTACACCAAAACGAACGATTCACGACCCACAGTCCAGTCGGGATTAAAGCGATTCAGGAATTGATCGCAACGTTCCCATTAAACGAATATCCTGTTGAAATCATCGATCAAGTCAAAGCATCGTACGCGACGTACGCTGGTGTCCGTCCGACGCAACTCGTCGCCGGAAATGGCTCGGATGAGTTGATCGGCTACTTATGTGCCCGCTACGGGGGACCCGGTATGCCAGTCATTGCCTCAGAACCGGACTTCGTCATGTACCAGTTCTACGCTGACCGAGCACGGGCACCGTTCGAACGCGTGCCGTTACTTGACGAGATGGCGCTTGACGTTGACGGATTGATTGCCGCACCCGGTGAGATCATCTTCTTGAGTCACCCGCACAATCCGTCCGGTGTCCTTCGCAAGGAAGCAGACATCCGCCGTTTGCTCGACAGTGGCAAATACGTCGTCATCGATGAGGCGTATATCGACTTCGCGCTCGAACAGTCGATGCTTCATCTACTAGAAGAGTATCCGAAAGCGATCATCTTACGGACACTCTCAAAAGCGTTCGGACTCGCATCGCTCCGACTTGGTTTTGTCATCGCGAGCGAACAAATCATCGAAGAAATCGAACAGATTAAATCACCATATAACGTCTCTGGTTTATCGGCAGCTGTCGGTATCGCCATCATGGCAGAACCGGAACTCGATCGTGTCTTAGAGGAAACGTATGCGAGCCGTGAAGCAATTGAACGGATTCTCGCCCCGATCGGGAAGACGTATCCGAGTGCAGCGAACTTCGTCTATGTCGAGTATTCAGAAGCCGAGCGCTTTACGCAGCGTTGTGCTGACGCCGGATTGCGAATCCGCTTGTTTGACCAAGCATTCCGTGTCAGTTGTGGATCACCAGAAGCGATGCAAGTATTAGAAACGTGTGTAGAGGAGGAATTACGATGCGGCGTGGCGCAAGCGAACGAGTAAGTGCAGAGTCAGACATCAAGGTCGAGATTGATCTCGCAGGAGGTCCTGTTGAGATCAAGACCGGTGTCGGATTCTTTGATCATATGTTGACATTATTCGCCTTTCAGGCCCGAATCGGTCTGAAGGTAACCGCAAAAGGTGATACGTGGATCGATGCCCACCACACGGTCGAAGATACAGCGATCGTCCTCGGGGCAGCATTGACGGAAGCGCTCGGTGATAAAGCCGGGATCGAACGTTACGGTGAATCGCGTGTGCCAATGGACGAGACACTCGCATCGGTCGTCCTCGACTTCAGCGGTCGTCCGTTCACGGTCTTCCGTGCTAGTTTCAAGAATCCGAAGCTTGGTGACTTTGATACGGAACTTGCAGAAGAGTTCTTCCAAGGCTTATCACGGAGTGCCCGGATGACGATTCATGCCGAAGTCTTGTATGGTTCGAACACACACCACATGATCGAAGGGTTGTTCAAAGCACTCGGTCGGGCTGTTCGTCAGGCAGTTGCTGTGACGAGCGAAGGCGTACCGTCTACGAAAGGGTTGATTGATCAATGATAGCAATCGTCGATTATGGCGTCGGGAATATCGCGAACGTCGAGCGCGCGTTAAAGGAACTCGGCGAAGCAGTCATCGTCACGAGTGACACAGAGTTGCTCGACCAAGCAGAAGCACTCGTCTTACCGGGTGTCGGTGCCTATGCACCGGCAATGGAGCGCCTAAAGGAAACGGGACTCGTCGACTTCTTAAAAGAACAAGCCGAAAAGAAACCATTCCTCGGGATTTGTCTCGGAATGCAGTTACTCTTTGAATCAAGTGACGAAGATGGACTGACGGAAGGACTCGGAATCTTACCGGGAACGATTGAAAAACTACCGAGCGACGTCCGCTTACCACATATGGGGTGGCACCAACTGACGAACCACGGCGAAGCCGTCTATTTCGTGCACTCGTACGGTGCCGTCTGTGATCCAGAATGGATCGTCGACGCGGTTGAATACGGACGTCTCGTTCCGGCAATCGTTCAAAAAGGACAAGTCACGGGGATGCAGTTCCACCCGGAAAAGAGTGGCGAAGTCGGACTGAAACTACTGAAGGAATGGAGAGAGACGACATGCAACTCTACCCAGCAATCGATTTAATGAGCGGACAGGCGGTACGCCTGAAGCAAGGAGATTTTGACCAACAGACATTCTTCGGTGATGCGTTGACAATCGCGAAGCGCTTCAAGGAAGACGGGGCGACTGCGATTCACTTGATCGATCTCGACGGTGCGAAAGCCGGCGAACCGTTACATTTGAGCTTAATCGCCGACATTAAAAAAGAGACCGGTTTGTTCGTTGAAGCGGGTGGTGGTGTCCGCAATATCGAGACCGTCGAAGCATACGTCGGTGCCGGAATCGACCGGATTCTCGTCGGGACGGTCGCCCTTGAAGATGAGGCATTACTCGAGCAGATGATCGCCCTCGCTGGTGATAAACTAGCTGTTGCGTTAGATGCAAAAGAAGGCATCGTTCAGACACGCGGCTGGCTCGAAGCGAGCGGTTGGACGCTCGAAGAGGCGATGACGCACTTGATCGGTAAAGGCATCAAGACGTTCCTCTATACGGACATTTCGCGTGACGGAATGATGATGGGACCGGACGTTGATGGACTTGATCGTTTAAAACGTGAAGGGGTCGAATTGATCGCTTCCGGTGGTGTGACGACAGTTGACGACGTTGCGCGTCTCAAAGAGATCGGGATGGACGGAGCAGTAGTCGGTCGGGCCTTACTTGACGGATCACTTGCCTTAAAAGAGGTGTTACGCGTATGTTGATGAAACGGATCATTCCCTGTCTTGACGTCAAAGAAGGACGTGTCGTCAAAGGGGTCAAATTCCAGAACTTACGTGATCTTGGGGACCCAGTCGCCGTCGCGAAATACTATTACGAACAAGGGGCCGACGAACTCGTCCTGCTCGATATTTCAGCAACGCAAGAAGGGCGGGAGACGATGCTTGATATCGTCGAACGCGTCGCAGAAGTCATCTATATGCCGTTTACGGTCGGTGGCGGAATCAAGACGATTGAAGACGCAAAACGGTTGATTCGTGCCGGTGCCGATAAAGTATCACTCAACTCGTCAGCGCTTCAAAACCCACAACTGATTCAAGAAGTCAGCCGCTTGTTTGGTGTCCAAGCGACGGTCGTCGCGATCGATGCGAAACAGACCGGTGATTCGTGGGGTGTCTTCTCGCACGGTGGCACACAACCCGTCGGACGTGACGTAATCGAGTGGGCACAGGAAGCCGTTGCCCTGGGTGCCGGTGAATTACTCGTCACTTCAATGGATGCTGACGGCACAAAAGACGGCTATGATCTCGCCTTGATCCGTCGTCTGCGTGAAGTCGTCAACGTGCCGATCATTGCTTCCGGTGGGGTCGGAACACTCGATCACTTAGCGGAAGGACTAGAGGCAGGGGCTGACGCGGCTCTAGCTGCTTCGATTTTCCATGAAGCGACGTACACGATGCCGGAAACGAAAGCCTACCTCAAAGAACGGGGAGTCGAAGTCCGATGACGACATTGAATTTTTCAAAAGGACTCGTCGCTGCCGTCGTCGTCGACGAGCAGACGAACGATGTCTTGATGGTCGGGTTCATGGACCAAGCGGCTTACGATAAGACGCTTGCGACCGGTCTCGTCACCTTCTTCTCGCGGACGAAGAATCGTCTCTGGACGAAAGGCGAGACAAGCGGGAACACGCTTGAACTCAAACGGATGTGGATCGATTGTGATCAAGATAGTCTCTTGATCACGGTCAAAGCGAACGGTCCAACATGCCATACCGGAAATCGCAGTTGTTTCTATACGGAAGTGGAGGTGCCCGATGTTATACGAACTGGAACAGACCGTCAAAGCGAAGATTGAGGCGAAGGAAGCAGAGTCCTATACGAACTATTTGATTGCTTCTGGGTACGAGAAGATTGCGAAGAAATTTGGCGAAGAGGCGTTTGAAGTCGTCCTTGCTGGCGACGATACATTAGCAGAAGAGACAGCAGACTTGTTGTATCACTTAACGGTCTTGCTTGCTGACCGTGGTGTCTCCTTCAAAGAAGTCGAAGCCGTCCTCAATGAACGTCACGGAACAAAATCGACGTTCAAGGACCGCCCAGATATTGAAAAGTGGTAAACGAAATCCACATCGCTTAAGCGGTGTGGATTTTTGTATGAGCGGGAAAAGACAATCAGATGACAGATGTCATCAAATCGACAGAATCTTTCGATAGGCACGCTGTCGCATGAGGGCGTATAATCAAAAGCATAGTTCTTTGTTTTTAGAAAGTAGGTGTTCGGTTGGTTACGAAAAAAGAAATCAAGCAAACAATCAAGCAACAATCCAAGGAAACGATCGAAGAGCTGCTCGCAAAAGGTGATTCCTTGAAAGAGGAAATCGCTAGTGCCATCACGCATGGTCTCGGTGTCATCTTCAGTATCGTTGCGCTCGTGATGTTGATCCTGCAGGCGACGAAATCCGGTAGCGCTTGGAACGTCACTGCCGTCAGTATCTTCGGGGCGACGATGATTCTGCTCTATCTGTTCTCGACGTTGATGCATTCATTGATGCACACGAGAGCGAATAAAGTCTTGCAAATTTTAGATCATGCTGGTATCTATCTCTTGATTGCCGGTAGTTATACACCGTTCGCCTTGATCACGCTCCGTGGTCCGCTCGGCTGGACGTTGCTTGGAATCGTCTGGGGTGTCGGAACACTCGGCATCATCTGGAAGCTCTATTCGACAGGTAAGTACGTTTGGATCTCGAATGCGTCTTATCTGATTCTCGGCTGGTGCTGTCTGTTTGCGATCAAGCCGATTTATGAAGCACTCGGGTTACAAGGATTCTTACTCCTCCTCGGTGGCGGACTCGCGTATTCTCTCGGTGTCATCTTCTACGTCTGGGCACGGTTGCCATATAACCACGCGATCTGGCATTTGTTCGTCCTTGCCGGCAGTGTCTTAATTTTCCTATCGATTTTCTATTACGTTGCTCCGGCGACGATGTCATGAAGAAACTGCGCATACGGGACTGGCTCCCGATCACGCTGTATTTTATGTTTGGTCTTGGATTGCTCCTGTACTTCCGGATGTCTGGAATGCTGGAGCAATTCGACATTCAAGCGTTGTCCGATTGGGTACGGGATCAAGGTCTGACTGGTATGTTGCTTTATGTGCTTGCTTATACCGTCCGACCACTCGTCTTTTTCCCAGCGAGTCTGTTGACCGTCTTTGGCGGTTATACGTATGGTCCATGGCTCGGTACATTACTCGACGTCATTGGCGCCGGTACTGGTGGCTTGCTCAGCTTTTGGATTGCCCGCTTGCTCGGTCGGCGTGGGGTCGAAAAGTTAATCGGCAAAGGAAAGCTGAACGTGCTTGACGACCGGATTGCGACGAATGGCTTTCTCGTTGTCTTAGTCGTCCGGTTGATCCCGTTGTTTCCGTTTGACGCGATCAGCTACGCATCGGGTCTCTCGAAAATCCGCTTCAAACAGTTCGCGATCGCCAACTACATTGGGATCATTCCTGGTGCGTTCGTTTACAACAATATTGGTTCAAGTCTGCGTGATCCATTCTCCTGGAAATTTTTCGTTGCCATCGGATTGTATGTCTTATTCTTTGCCGTAGGACTTGTTGCCCAACGGATTCTCAAAAATAAACGAAATAAAGAGCGTATGTAAGCGCTTTATGGCATAATATGAGTGCAGAGATGTGAACCGATACGGTAAAACAGCCTAGCATTTATTTAGGGGGAATCATGAGTGATGGAAAAAGTACTACGGGATGGTTTTATCTTCTTATCGCAAAACAAGACATTGAACGGTCTCGCCAAGCGATACGGGCTTAAATTCGGAGCAAGTCGCTTCGTGGCAGGGGATTCATTGGAAGCATCAAAACGGGCGATCCAGGAATTGAACGCAAAAGGATTATGCGTCACGATGGACCATTTAGGGGAGTTCATCTCGACGGTGGCGGAAGCAGAGATGATGACACAAGAATGTATTCGTGCGGTTGAGATGATTGCGGAAGAAAAATTAGACTCGCAACTCTCGTTGAAACTGACATCACTCGGACTCGATATCTCGGACGACTTGATTCGTTCGAACATGGAGCGGATCTTAACACGGGCGAAAGAACTCGGTGTCTTCGTCACGATCGATATGGAAGATGAGCCACGTTGTGAAAAGACGATTCAATTGTTTGAAGAATTGCGCCAATCTTTCGATAACATCGGCACGGTCATCCAGTCATACCTCTACCGGTCGGAAGATGATATCAAACGTGTCGGTCGCTTCGAGACGAATCTCCGGATCGTCAAAGGGGCGTACAAAGAGCCAGCAACGGTCGCGTTCCCAGAAAAAGAAGACGTCGACCACAACTACATCAAGCTCGTGAAGTTACAATTATCACTCGGAAACTATGCTGCCGTCGCAACGCATGACGATGCGATGATTGAGCAAATCATCCGTTACGCTAAAGAAAACGGGATCGAAAAAGACCAGTTCGAATTCCAGATGTTATTCGGCATCCGGGTCGAGCGTCAACTCGAACTCGTCAAACAAGGCTATAAAGTCCGTGTCTACGTTCCTTATGGACGCGACTGGTACGGTTACTTCATGCGCCGTTTAGCAGAACGACCGGCAAACGTTGCCTTCGTTCTCAAAGGAATGGTCAAAGGATAAGTAGAGAAGACGATGCAGCGCTGCATCGTCTTTTTTGATTCAGGAAGGGAAGGACAAAATAGTGCGAACAGAACAAGAATTCAAGGAACTGCTACAACAAGACGCGCGTGTAACGCCTGCCTTACTCGATGAGTTCCTTCTACATATCGGTTCGACAGATTCTGAGTTACGAGATGGATTGATCTATCCGCAGTTAGCGACCTACATCGCATCAGAGTCATTTACGATAGAAGACACCAATCGAATTTTCGATTTTATTTTAAGCGGGCATGGATTGATGTATAGAATGGGAACAGCGGACACAACAGCTGTTCTGACGCGATCATTTTCAGCATTAGCACTCGCTGAATTGTTAGTGATGGACAAAACCCGACACTTAATGACGAAAAGTCAGTTGGATCGGCTGTCTACTTACTTACAAACTTATCTGGAGCAAGAAAAGGATGTCCGTGGATTCATTGACGGAATGGGGTGGGCACACAGCATGGCACATATCGCCGATGTTTATGCAGTTTGGTTTACGCACCCAGCGAGTCGTCCGCAGGAGGAGCTCGGAGCGATTGATGCGATGATTCGTCAGTTGACGCGGTCCGATTATCTCTATGTCGATGAAGAAGCGGACCGGATGGTAACGGCATGGTTGCAAGCTTGTCGTCATGGACTGTCAGAAGATATCTTATTACAACGAATCGAACAGAAGAAGGTGAAGAAGTGGCTTGAGAGTGATGTGACATGGGGCGATACAGAGTGGACGACATATCGTAACGTCAAGCAGATGCTGCAGACACTCTATTTCCGATTGATATGGGAAGAACGGACAGGAAGTAAACAGGTAGAGGATTGGTTAAGGAAAGTGTATCAGCGAACGCACGAAGAATGATTAGTCATAGTGTGACGGACGTCTCCAGCATCTTCGCTTTCCTCAGGCGGGAAGTAAGCCGCGGCATCTCGCATTCCATACGATTTGCCGGGTCTTCCTATTCCCTGACGGAAGCATGATTCATGCTTCCTTTTCCTGCAGAAGTCGAAGATGCCTGGTTCGTCCTAGATGAACCAAACTTAAAAGCGATCGATTCCATTGACGGAAATCGATCGCTTTTGAGTTCTTTGGATAACAAATGATTGCATTCTCCTCACATGTCTTCACCCGACTCCTACAGGAAAAAGCGCGGTGTTTTTATCGCGCTGTCAGAGACAAACAAGACCCGGATTCATCATCCGAAAGATGAGGAAGAATGGCTTGTGTCTCGCCTGAGGAAAGCGGGGGAGAAGACAGTGAGGTTAGCAACGTTGTAGTACGGATTGATTTATATCAAGGATACAAAACATTCGCCGCAATAAAAATTCCAACAAATAATAGTGCCACCAATAAAACCGCTGTCTGTGGATGGAATCGCTTTTCTTCAAATCGACGAAATAATACCCGTTCTCCTAAGGCCTGTGTACCAACGAATATAACCATGAAGAAAATATAGAATTGCCACTTTTCGAAAATACCAAGATCTTGTACGTAAAATAAAAAGAAAATGGAAATCACACCTAAAATTGAAGTGAAAAAACGACTATATGACATATTTATCGCTCCCTTACAGCCGTCGTCTGAAAAGCGAATAAACATGAGAAAGCATGGGCTTGATCAAGTAATCGATGCCCCGTTATGACGGCTCCTTCTTTTTGGATGACTGCTTCATCAAGTAACGTCCAGCCGCGTTCTTTTGCTAGCTGCAGCAATTCCCACGGCATCATCGTATTCCCCATCGCGACTTCTTCGCCATAGAGACGACGATAAGCAAGTTGCCGTGGTGCGGCTGTCGGACCGAGTAGACTGATGACGACAAGTGGGGCGACGCGTTCAATTTCTTGTAACACCTGGACGGGACGTGTCGACCATTCGAGTGAATTGACGGCAAGAACGACGTCAAATGCATAATCGCCGAACGGTAATGCTTCGCCCGTTCCGACGATGAACGTCTGCTCGGGTGATTTCTGACGTGCAATTCGAATCATCTCGTCAGAGACATCGAGTCCGACTGTTTGAAAGTCCGGTGTCAGTAGTCGACAGGCGGCACCATCGCCACAACCGAGATCAAGCAACCGACCACCGGTGATCATTTTTCGTAAGAACGGTAAAACGGTTTTGCGGCTGCCATTCGTCCACATATCATCAGCGCGCTCCGCCCAGTCAGCGGCTTTTTGATTCCATACGTGCTCAGTTTGACTCATTTTCAACCACCCCTTTATATCAGTCTAACAGGAAAATTTGTCCATTGACTGATTTTTTATTGCTACTGAATCATTATTCATTTATGATGAAGATGTAGAAGAAGCAAACGAAAACCGATTGGCTTCTTTTTTTGTCAGTATAATGAATGGTTGTTCATTCAATTTAAACTCAGGGGGTATATCATGGCGAGTCAAATCGGTCAGCCGACCACAATACAGTTGACGAAACACATCCAATTCGCCGTCATCATCGGTTCAGGGGTGATGGGTGCAGGCATCGCGGCACATCTTGCGAATGCTGGCATACGGACATTGATGCTTGATATCGTACCAAAAGAACTTACGGCACAAGAAGAGAAGCAGGGTTTGACGCTGAGTGATCCGCGCGTCCGTTCCCGCATCGCGCGCGATAACCGCGAAAAGCTCTTGAAACAAAATCCAGCACCACTGGCATCGAAGAAATTGATCGACTTCATCGAGGTCGGAAACTTAGAAGACGACTTAGAGCGTTTGAAAGAAGCGGACTGGATCGTTGAAGTCGTCGTCGAACGACTCGATGTCAAACAGCAATTGTTCGCAACAATCGAACCGTTCATTCGGGAAGACGCAATCGTCAGTTCGAACACATCGGGCATCTCGATCGAGGCGATGCGCGAAGGGCGCTCGGAATCGTTCAACCGTCGTTTCCTCGGGACACACTTCTTTAACCCACCACGTTATCTGAAGTTACTCGAGTTGATTCCAACGTCAGACACGGATCCAAGTGTCGTCGACTTCATGAAACAATTCGCAGAAGAACGACTCGGAAAAGGTGTCGTCATCGCGAAGGACACACCGAACTTCATTGGCAACCGGATCGGGACATACGGTCTCCTCGTGACGATGGATGAGATGAAAAAGGGTGGCTATTCGATCGGGGAGGTCGATTCCGTCACAGGTCCATTACTCGGACGTCCAGGCTCAGCGACGTTCCGGACACTCGACGTCGTCGGCATCGACACGTTCGTCCACGTCGCGAACAACGTTTACGACTTATTGCCTGAAGGCGAGGAGAAGGAGACATTTGCAGTTCCGACTGAGATGCGTCGCCTTGTCGAACAAGGATCGCTCGGTGCAAAGACGGGGCAAGGATTCTATAAAAAAGTTGGAAAACAGATCCTTGAACTTGATCTTGAGACATTTGAGTACGTTGAAAAGAAAGCGCTTACTGAACCGTCGATCGGACAAGCAAAAGCACTTCCGGGCGCAAAAAATAAACTGAAGGCTGTCGTCTTCGCGCAAGATCGTGTCGGTGCGTTACTCTGGCCAATTCACGCGAAAACATTGCTTTATTCGGCACAACTGACGGGTGAGATCGCAGACGACATCAAAGCGATCGACGAAGCAATGAAATGGGGCTTCGGCTGGAAGATGGGACCGTTTGAGACATGGGATACACTTGGCGTCGAGAAAACAGTCGCGAAGATGAAACAAGACGATTACGAAGTACCGACATGGGTCGATGAGATGCTCGCAGCAGGGAAGACGAGTTTCTATGATGCATCGGGTCGCCATTATGACGTTGCAACGAAAGATTACGTCGGAGCGACGGTCAATCCGAAGGAAATCCGCCTCCGTGACGTCCGAAAATCAAACGGTGTCTTACTAGAGAATAACGGAGCACGCTTGCTTGATATCGGAGACGATGTCGCGGTCCTTGAGTTCACATCGAAGAGCAATGCAATCGGTGTCGACATCATGCAGATGATCGAACAGTCAGTCGATCTCGTCGAGAAAAACCACCGTGGTCTCGTCATCGCAAACGATGGCAAAAACTTCTGTGTCGGTGCGAACTTAGCGATGATGCTGATGGAAGCAGAAGATGAGAACTGGTTCGAACTCGACTGGATCATCAACAAATTCCAACAATCGATTCAAAAGATTCGTTACGCATCGCGTCCAATCGTCACTGCACCACAAGGAATGACGCTTGGTGGTGGTACCGAGATCTCGCTTCCGGCAGCTCGTCTGCAAGCTGGTCTGGAAACGTACATGGGTCTCGTCGAAGTCGGTGTCGGTCTGATTCCAGGAGGCGGCGGAAACGTCAACACGTATCGTCGACTGTTAGAAAACACACCAGACGGACTCGTCAACATCGAGAAAGCAGCGCAAAAGACATTTGAAAACGTCGCGATGGCAAAAGTCTCAAAATCAGCCTTTGAAGCACGCGAACTCGGATATGTCCGCTCCGTTGATCAAATCTCGATGAACCGCGATCACTTGACGTATGATGCAAAACAACTTGTCTTGGAACTCGATCGGACTGGCTACACAGCACCAGCGAAAGCGAAGATTCCGGTCGTCGGTCGTGCAGGGAAAGCGACGCTTGAACTCGCGACACGCGAAATGTTCTACGGCGGTTATATCTCAGAGCATGACTTGAAAATCGCCAGTAAACTCGCACACGTCATCGCCGGTGGGAACGTCGCATTCGGTAGCCACGTCGATGAACAATATATGCTCGACATCGAACGGGAAGCCTTCTTGAGCCTGATCGGTGAGATGAAGACACAACAACGGATGCAGCACATGCTCGTCAAAGGCAAGCCGCTTCGTAACTGAGGACTGGGGGGATTCGGATGAAAGAAGCAGTAATCGTCGCTGGTGCACGGACACCGGTCGGAAAAGCAAAAAAGGGCGCATTCAAGTCAATACGCTCGGATGAATTAGCAGGCATCGCCATCCAGGAAACGTTGAAACGGTCCGGTTACACGGGAGCGGTTGATGACGTCATCCTCGGATGTGCCTTACCAGAAGCAGAGCAGGGGATGAACATCGCCCGGTACGCTTCAGTCCTCGGTGGATTATCACACGAGGTACCGGCGATCACGATCAATCGGTATTGCTCAAGTGGTTTACAATCGATTGCTGACGCGGCAATGAAAATCATGACGGGGCAAGCAACTGCTGTCGTCGCTGGTGGCCTCGAATCGATGAGTCAAGTCCCGATGCCCGGTCACGTCGTCCGACCTAATCCGTCGATCGTTGATACGGCACCGGAGTACTACATGAGCATGGGGCATACAGCGGAGCAAGTCGCTGCAACCTACAATGTCTCACGAGAAGATCAAGATGCCTTTGCACTAAAGAGTCACCAAAAGGCAGCAGCAGCAATCGCAGCTGGTAAGTTTGCTGACGAAATCGTCCCGGTGACAGTGACGGAACAATTCGTCAATGATGAACTGAAAATCGAAGAGAAGACATTTGTCGTCGAGCACGATGAAGGCGTTCGTCCGGATTCGTCACCTGAAGGTCTTGCGAAACTTCGCCCAGCGTTCCGTCTCGGCGGTAGCGTCACAGCAGGGAACTCTTCGCAGACGTCAGATGGTGCCGCTGCCGTCCTCGTCATGGAACGGGAAGAGGCAGAACGCCAAGGCTTACCGATTCTCGGCAAGTTCAAATCGTTCGCAGTCGGTGGTGTCCGTCCGGAAGTCATGGGGATCGGACCAGTCGTCGCGATTCCAAAGGCACTCGAACTCGCAGGTATCACGCTTGAGGACGTCGGTTTGATCGAGTTGAACGAAGCGTTCGCTTCGCAGTCGCTCGGAGTCATCCGTGAGCTTGGACTAAACGAAGACATTGTCAACGTCAACGGTGGAGCGATCGCCCTCGGTCACCCACTCGGTTGTACAGGAACGAAATTGACATTAACGCTCTTGCATGAAATGAAACGCCGGAATGTCCAGTATGGTGTCGTCTCGATGTGTATCGGTGGCGGAATGGGCGCAGCAGGTGTATTCGAACTAGTTGAAGGAGGAACAGGACAATGAGCCAAACGACAAACGAATTAATCAAAGGTGGCAGTTTTGTATTAGATGAGTTAGCACCAGAACGTCTCTTCACACCAGAGGATTTCTCGGAAGAACACAAAATGGTCGGTGATATGACAGCGAAGTTCGTCGAAGATCGTGTCGTTCCTGTCTTGGACCGGATCGAAAAACACGAGTTCGAACTATCGGTCGGTCTACTCCGTGAAGCAGGCGAGCTTGGTTTACTCGGCGCAGACGTTCCGGAAGCATATGGCGGCTATCAGATGGATAAGATCTCGTCTTCGATCATCACGGAGAAGTTCGCGCGCGGTCGTTCATTCGCCCTCAGCTACGGCGCACACGTCGGAATCGGTTCGTTGCCGATCGTCTTCTTCGGTAACGAAGAGCAAAAGCATAAATACTTGCCGAAACTCGCTTCAGGGGAGTGGATCGCTTCGTACGCATTGACAGAGCCAGGCTCTGGTTCGGATGCACTCGGTGCTAAAACGACGGCTGTCTTGAATGAAGCAGGAACGCACTACATCCTAAACGGTGAAAAACAATGGATCACGAACGCTGGTTTCGCAAGCTTGTTCGTCGTCTACGCAAAAATCGACGGTGACAAGTTCACAGCCTTCCTCGTCGAAGGATCATATCCAGGCGTCTCGACAGGTGTCGAGGAGCAGAAGATGGGGATCAAAGGATCATCAACACGGACATTGATTTTACAAGACGCAGAAGTACCAGTCGATAACGTCCTCGGTGAGATTGGACGCGGTCACGTCATCGCCTTTAACATCTTGAACGTCGGTCGTTATAAATTAGCTGTTGGTGCTGTCGGTTCGTCGAAACGAGCAATTGATCTCGCAGTCCAGTACTCAAACGAACGCAAGCAGTTCAAAACACCGATCAGCTCGTTCCCATTGATTCAAGAAAAACTCGCGACGATGGCAGCACAGACGTATGCGATGGAAAGTTCAGTTTACCGGACAGGTGGTCTGTTCCAAGATAGCCTTGATCAGCTGTCAGAAGAAGAGAGCAAAGACGGTAAGAAAATCGCCGATGCGATTGCTGAGTATGCGATTGAATGCTCGATGAACAAAGTCTTTGCTTCGGAAACATTTGATTACGTTATCGACGAAGCAGTTCAGATTCACGGTGGTTACGGCTTCATGGCAGAATATGAAGTCGAGAACATGTACCGCGATTCACGGATCAACCGAATCTTTGAAGGAACGAACGAAATCAACCGTCTCCTCGTACCGGGAACATTGTTGAAGAAAGCGATGAAAGGCGAGTTGCCGTTGCTTGCGGAAGCACAACGTCTGCAACAAGAAGTGATGAGCTTCATGCCAACAGAAATCGGAACAGCACCACTCGATCGCGAACGTCACTTACTCGCAATGATGAAGAAAATCTTCTTGTTGACTGCCGGAACAGCGGTCCAGAAATACCAGGACAAACTCCAAGGCGAGCAAGAGATCTTAGCGAACACAGCCGACATCATGAGTGCAATCTATGCGCTTGAGTCAGCGATCGTCCGGACGGACAAAGCGATTGCCGATAAAGGCATCGAGAAGAGCGAACTGAAAGTCCGTTATACGGAAGTCTTCGCGCAACAAGCATTCGAAGCTGTCGAGCGTGACGCGAAAGAGACACTCTACGCGGCAGCAAGCGGCGACGAACTCCGGATGTTGCTCTCGGCGCTCAAAAAATTCAGCCGTTACCAGCCGACCAACGTCATCGGTACGAAACGCGACATCGCAAAACGCCTCATCGAGTCAAATAAATATACGGTCTAAGTCAGGTTTACCGCTTCGCCTTTGCAGGGAAAATCTCTGTAAAGGCGAAGTTTTTGGTTGAGGAGGGAAAACGAGATGCGCCAAGAATTGGTTGAACTGCAATTTGCGATTGCCTACTATCAATCCCTTGAACGTTTGTCGCCAGAAGAATGGGAACTGCCGCTTGCCCTTAACAAGTGGACGGTCCTTGAGTGTGTCAGCCACCTCTATTTATGGGACCGGTTTTATTATGATCATGCCATCTCGAAGTTACCGGACGAACCGTTGACACTGGTCGAGACGGATTTCGATCAGTTCAATCGACTGGCAATCGAGTATGCGCATCATATCGATCCGCTTGCCTTACTGAAGAAAGCGATCAGTGTCCGGCGTGACATCGTCGACCATCTCAACCGTCTGTCTGACGAGGAATTTGCGGCGACCTATGAGAATTTCCGACCGCAAGAATTCGTCGAGTCGTTCGTTGCCCATGACGCCCATCATCAAGATCAGATCGACGGGGCGCTCGCACGCTTGAAGCAGAAGTGATCCATCTGCTACTCTTGAAGGTGAGGTGATGAACATGACAACAACAGTCACGATGTACGGCTATCCGAAATGTAGTACGTGCGTCAAAGCAAAAAAAGCACTCGAACAACACGGTGTCGAAGTCGATTACAAACATATCGTTGAAGAGACACCGTCTGCAGCAACGATTCAGGAGCTCCACCAAAAAAGTGGGGAGCCGTTGAAGAAGTTCTTCAACACGAGCGGTCAATCGTATCGTTCGCAAGGCATCAAGGACAAACTTCCTGCGTTATCAGAAGACGAGCAATACAAGTTGCTCGCAAGTGATGGTATGTTGCTGAAGCGTCCAATCGTTACCGACGGGAAAGACGTTACGATTGGCTTCAAGGAAGAATTGTATCAAGGAAAATGGTATTAAGTTCAGAGTCGATTTTGGTATACTGAACACGTTAGTCCAAATTAGTCCACAGGGGGAATCGGAAATGAGTCAAGTAAAAGACAACTTACGCTATTCGGAAGAACATGAATGGGTCGAAGTATCAGGAAACAAAGCGCGTATCGGAATCACGGATTTCGCGCAACACGAACTCGGGGATATCGTCTTCGTCGAATTACCTGAAGTTGGGGATACAATCTCAGCAAACGAGCCATTCGGTTCAGTCGAGTCGGTCAAGACAGTCTCAGAATTATATGCACCGATCTCTGGTAAAGTCGTTGCGATCAACGAAAACCTTTCGGATTCCCCAGAACTCGTCAACGAGTCACCATTTGAAGGCGCTTGGATGGTCGACATCGAAATCGAAGATGCTTCACAAGTTGAGGCATTGATGGACGCTGCAGCGTACAAATCGATGATCAACGAGTAATACTTAACGAAAAGAGAGTGAACGAGGCGCTTGCGTTTCGTCCGCTCTCTTTTTTTTGTATACTGACGACAGATACCACGAAGAAAGGAGAGACCCCAATGCAAGAGGTCACGACTGTCCCGGAAAACGGGTTATTGTATGTCTATGCACCGATGTGCGGGACATGCGCTATCGCGGAACGAATGCTTGATATCGTCGAAGCTACGGATTCAGGTCAATCGATTCAGAAGGCGAACGGGAATTTTATTCCGGACTTCTTAGAAGAAGCCCGAGTCATGAGCGTACCGGCGTTATTGCGAATCGAAGAAAACCAAGTCGTAGAGCGACTTTATGCTTTCCAGTCCGTCCAAAATGTCTTCGCTTTCTGTCAAGAACGTTAAGAAAAGTCCGACTGGATTTTTCTTTTTGTTAAATTGTCGGAATATTTACAATAATCCGTTGACAACGCAGAAATATGAATGGTATATTCATAACAACTTCTAGAAATGCATTATAGGAAGTCTAGCAGAGATGACCGTTCCATATGCTTCAAGTCTTGAACCCTTTCTCC
Organism: Exiguobacterium sp. BMC-KP; assembly: GCF_001275385.1. Lineage (NCBI taxonomy): Bacteria > Bacillati > Bacillota > Bacilli > Caryophanales > Exiguobacterium > Exiguobacterium sp. BMC-KP. The sequence goes on along the minus strand of NZ_LGIW01000015.1, from coordinate 1,719,161 downwards.
CATCCTAAGCCGGTGTATTGTTTCCCCTTAAGTCGTCCCCCAAAGACGAAGCGGTGCAATAGACAGGTGGTGGATCGAAAGGACCGATCAGGAAGTGAACGTAAGCTGACGATCATGTCGAACAGGCGCCGTCCTCCACGCGGAAGAGCGAACAATTCCGAATGGAGCTGGGTTTTCCTTCGTAGCATTTCTAACCACATTATTCGTGTTGTCGGTTCGCCGGCAACGCCTTTTTTTTGTTTTCTGGAAGTTTTTCGAGCCGGTCGCTTGCCAGGATAGGATCTCCTTGCTACAATGCGAATAAGGAAAATTACTTTAATTCATATCCGATTACTCGGAATTAACTGGTGAGATGGAGGACGACAAGGCATGACAGTACGTTTTATGGATGTTTTCACAGAATGGGCATCGACGTATGACGAGACAGTAACCGGGCACGATCCGGAGTATAAAGAAGTCTTTCGTCGATACGATGAGATTTTGGATACAGTAGCGGATAAAGCGCAGTCGCCGGTCATTGAATTCGGAGCAGGCACAGGGAACCTGACACAACGTCTTCTAACACGTCACGACGCCGTACTCGCCGTCGAACCAAGTCCAGAGATGCGGGCGATTTTGACGGAGAAGATTCCATCGCTTGATGTACAGGATGGTCACTTCCTCTCGTTCAAAGCGAAGGAAGCAAGCAGTTTCGTCTCCACTTATGCGTTTCATCATCTAACGGATGAGGAAAAGGGAGAAGCAATTGATCTGATGGCGTCGCATTTACCGAAAGACGGAAAAATCGTCTACGCGGATACGATGTTCGTCTCAGAAGAGGCGCGCCTGCAAACGATCCGCGAAGCACGCGCTCAAGGGTTTGACGCATTAGCGGACGATCTCGAACGCGAGTTTTACCCGTTGATTCCAGTCATGGAAGAATTGTTTACAGCACGGGGATTCACTGTTAACTTCACACAATACAATCACTTCGTCTGGCTCGTAGAAGCCGAGAAAATGGGGGAATAAATCATGGCACTTCAAAAAATGAACGTCGAAAGCTTTAACCTGGATCATACGAAAGTCAAAGCACCTTACATCCGCGTCGCAGGATATAAAGAAGGTAAAGTGGACCAAGTCGTCAAATACGATATCCGTTTCACACAACCAAACGTTGAGCAAATGCCGATGCGTGCGATGCACACACTCGAGCACTTACTTGCTGAAAACATTCGTAACTACTCGGATGATGTCATCGATGTCTCGCCAATGGGATGCCAAACAGGTTTCTACATGGCGATGATGAACTTTGACTCGGTCGAAAAAATGAGCGAACTCGTTGAGAAGACGTTGAATGACGTCCTCGCAGCAGAAGAGATTCCAGCGCAAAACGAAGTCCAATGTGGATTTGCAAGCGCACATGACCTTAAAGGAGCGAAGCACTATGCCGAGAAAATGCTTGCCGGTCGTGATGAATGGGACATCGTCTTCGGATGATCGCGAACAACGTCCGCGACCTCGTCGGAAACACACCACTCTACGAGATTACTTCATTCGATTTGCCTGCTGGTACGCGCATTTTGGCGAAGCTCGAATGGATGAACCCTGGGGGCAGCGTCAAAGACCGCCTTGGCATTCAACTCGTTGATGCAGCAATCGAAAACGGATATGTGACACCAGGCGGTACGATCATCGAGCCGACAGCCGGGAATACCGGCATCGGCTTGGCGCTCGCCGCTAAGAAATACGATCTACAAGTCATTTGTGTCGTTCCAGAAAAATTCAGTCAGGAAAAGCAGACGTTGATGCGGGCACTCGGCGCAACCGTCGTCAACACACCGACTGAACTTGATATGCAAGGGGCAATTGACCGGGCAAAAGAACTCGGTCAGGAAATTCCGAACAGTTACGTTCCGTTACAATTCGAAAACGAAGAAAATCCAGTCACGTATCAGCGGACACTCGGTCCTGAGCTGATTGCTGACTTACCGCATATCGACTGGTTCGTTGCCGGTTGTGGTTCAGGTGGTACATTTGCCGGAACAGCGGACTTCTTAAAACAACGTCTCGGCACAAAAGCAGCGATCGTCGAACCGGAAGGCTCCGTTTTAAACGGTGGTCCCGCCGGTCCGCACAAGACAGAAGGCATCGGTACAGCAAAATGGCCAAGTCTCGTGCCGCGTGAGCTCGTTGACGAGATTCATACGATTTCTGACCGCGATGCATTTGACGCGGTCCATACACTTGCCGCTCGTGAAGGACTACTCGTCGGTAGTTCAGCAGGTGCAGCGCTCGTTGCTGCCCTTGATATCGCGAAGCGTCACCCCGGCAGTACGATCGTCACGGTCTTCGCAGACAGTGCCGAACGCTACTTAAGCCAACAAATCTTTGAAAAGGTGGACGAAACTCATGCGTAAGAAGACAGCATTGATTCATGGAGGAACAGGTGTCGACCGGGCAACAGGTGCCGTCACACCACCGATCTATCAAACAAGCACATACAAGCAGGATAAAATCGGTCAACTCAAAGACGGATACGAATACTCACGGACAGCGAACCCAACACGGACGAGCATCGAACGTTTGATTGCAGATCTTGAAGGCGGCGCACGTGGTTTTGCATTCGGTTCTGGGATGGCAGCGATCCATGCCGTCTTCCATTTGCTTGAGTCTGGTGACCACATCGTCATGACAGATGACGTTTATGGTGGAACGTTCCGCTTGATGCAACGCGTCTTACCGAAGTTCAACATCCAAGTGACATTCGTCGATACGACGGATCTTGCAGCAACGGAAGCAGCGATTCAAGACAACACGAAAATCGTCTACGTCGAAACACCAACGAATCCATTGTTGAAAGTAACAGATATCGAGGCAATCGCAACGATCGCAAAACGTCACGATCTCAAACTCGTCGTCGATAACACGTTCGCAACACCATACCATCAACAACCACTCGCACTTGGTGCAGACATCGTCTTGCACAGTGCAACAAAATACATCGGCGGACACTCGGACGTCGTCGCTGGTCTTGTCGTCGTCAAAGATGATGCGCTCGGCGAAGAACTGCACTTCATCCAAAACTCGACAGGTGGCGTTCTTGGACCGCAAGACAGTTTCTTGCTCGTCCGTGGTCTTCGTACGCTTGGTATTCGGATGGATGCGATCGAAGAAACAGCCCATGATCTCGTTGCGTTCTTACAAGCACAAGACATCGTTTCAAACATCTTCTACCCAGGACTTGCATCGCACCCTGGACATGACATCCAAGCGAAACAAGCGACTGGATTCGGTGGGATGATCAGCTTTGATGTCGGTTCAGCAGCGAACGCAGAAAAACTCGTCGAGGCAACACACTTCTTCACACTCGCTGAGAGTCTTGGCGCCGTTGAGAGTCTGATTTCCGTTCCTGCACGGATGACGCACGCGTCAATCCCAGCAGAGCGTCGGGCAGAACTCGGGATCACAGACGGTCTCGTTCGGATTTCAGTTGGACTTGAGGATGCGGAAGATTTGAAAGAAGACTTAACACGTGCTTTCACGTTCCTCGAAAAAGTTTCTGAAAAAACTGTTTGACAACAAAAATAACCCCTGCTAATATTCAGAATATATTCTACAAACTTAATACCGAAACTCTTATCGAGAGTGGTGGAGGGACTGGCCCGATGAAACCCGGCAACCGCGGATCTAATCCGAAGTGGTGCTAATTCCAGCAGACAAAAGTCTGGGAGATGAGAGCAAATGGTTTTGTGTACTGAAAAGTGCGCGCGTTTGCTCAAAAACGCGCGCACTTTTTTTATTTAGGAGGGACAGTTGTGATTCGTTTACAAGACGTAGGAAAGATTTATCGCTCAAAGCGCGGAGCGGTCGAAGCCGTTGCGAATGTTGATCTGACAATCGAGCGCGGTGAAATTTTTGGAATAATCGGTTATTCCGGAGCAGGGAAATCGACTCTGATTCGCTTGCTTAATATGCTCGAGGCACCAACGAGTGGTTCGATCCAAATCGATGGTGTTGAAATGACATCACTCAAACCAAAAGAATTACGAGGCGTCCGTAAGAATGTCTCGATGGTTTTCCAACACTTCAACTTACTCTGGTCACGGACTGTTGAAGAAAACATCATGTTCCCACTCGAACTCGGTGGCTTCCCGAAAGCACGCCGCAAAGAACGAGTCGCGGAGTTGATCCAACTCGTTGGTTTGGACGGACGAGAAGGGGCTTACCCGTCACAATTATCCGGTGGTCAAAAGCAACGTGTCGGTATCGCTCGAGCACTTGCATCGAACCCGGACGTTCTCTTATGTGACGAGGCAACAAGTGCACTCGATCCAAAAACGACGGACTCAATCCTTGAGTTACTCGTCGACATCAACCAGAAACTGAAATTGACGATCGTCTTGATCACACATGAGATGCACGTCATTCAGAAAATCTGTCACCGGGTCGCCGTCATGGAAGCCGGTAAAATCGTCGAGCAAGGTCCAGTCGCAGAAGTCTTCCGTCATCCGAAGCAAGCGATGACGAAGGAATTCGTCAAACAATTGACGTCACCATTGGAAAACGAGTTGACGTTCGCGAAACTCCGCGAACGGTACCCAACCGGAAAGATCGTTCAGTTGACGTTCGTCGGATCGACGGCGGAAAGCCCGATCCTTGCGGAAGTCATGAAAGATTCACCGGTCCTGTTCAATATCATCGGCGGGAACGTTGGTCAATCGCAGGAAGGGGCACTCGGTACACTGTTCATTCAGTTGATCGGGGAAACTGAAGCAACACAAGAGGTCATCACGAAGCTTCAAGCCAGTGATGTTGAAGTGGAGGTGGATCACCGATGATTTCATTCTTTGACAACCTAGACTGGGAGATGGTGTGGGGAGCGACAGGCAGTACTGTTTATATGACAGCAGTCGCCGGTCTTTCGACATTCATTCTCGGTCTGATCATTGGTTTATTATTGTTTGCGACAAACGAAGAGTTGTTGTTCAAGAACCGAGCATTTTATTCAATCTTAAGCTTACTCGTCAACGTCTTCCGTTCGGTTCCATTCATCATCTTACTGATCTTATTAATTCCGATTACGTTAGCGCTTTTCGGTTCATTCCTCGGACCAACGGCAGCATTACCGGCACTGATCTTGGGAGCCGCTCCATTTTATGGTCGAATGGTCGAACTCGCGTTACGCGAAGTCGATAAAGGTGTCATCGAGGCAGCTGAATCGATGGGCGCGACGAAGTTCCAGATCATCTATAAAGTCTTAATCCCAGAAGCGTTGCCTGCCATCGTTTCGGGTATCACGGTCACACTCGTTTCACTTGTCGGTTATACGGCAATGGCCGGAGTAATCGGTGGAGGTGGACTGGGGGACATGGCCTTCATCGAAGGATTCCAGCGTTCTCGAAACGATATCATCGTCATTGCGACACTCTTAATCTTAGCGATCGTCTTCGTCATCCAAATCATTGGTGACTTGTTGATCCGGGCAATCGATAAACGTTAATTCAAATCTTGATTATAATTGGAGGAATCATTCATGAAAGTTTGGAAAAAATTCGTAGGTACTGCCGCTGTATCTGTTTTAGCAATCAGCCTTGCTGCTTGTGGTGAAAAATCATCAGGAAGCGACGATAAAACACTCGTCATCGGTGCTTCAAACGTACCGCACGCTGAGATTCTTGAGCATGTCAAAAAGGAATATGAAGCAAAAGGTTACAAGCTTGAAATCAAGAAGTTCCAAGATTATGTACTTCCGAACAAAGCACTTGCATCAAAAGAAATCGATGCGAACTACTTCCAGCACGTACCGTACCTCGAGCAACAAGAAAAAGAAAATAAATCGTATAAGTTCGCGAACGCAGGTGGCGTCCACGTTGAACCACTCGGTATCTATTCGAAGAAATACAAGTCACTCGATAAGTTACCAAACGGTGCAACAATCTTAACGAGCTCAAACGTCGCGGAACGCGGTCGTGTCTTGACGTTCCTTCAAAACGAAGGGTTGATCAAACTCAAAGACGGTAAAACGACAGATGCGCAACTCGGTGATATCGCGGAGAACCCGAAGAAACTCAAGTTCAAAACGAACATCGAAGCATCACTTCTTCCGCAAGCTTACAAAAACAATGAAGGCGACGCAGTCCTCATCAACACGAACTATGCGATCGATAACGGTCTGAACCCATTGAAAGACGCGATCGCATCAGAAGATGAGTCGTCACCATACGTCAACATCATCGTTACACGTGATGGCGATGAAAAAGACAAGCGTGTCACAGCACTTATTGACGTGCTACACGAAAAGAAAAACCAAGATTGGATTCTCGACAAGTACAAAGGTGCGGTCGTTCCAGTCAGCAAATAAGTTCACCGAAGCCGGCATCCTTCCTATATAATGGAAGGATGCTTTTCATTTGTCTGAAACAGGGGTTAGGGGGAATTATATGCAACGCATTCGTCAACTGCATCCGTTGACACTCGGGGTCTTGTTCGGGACGTTTTTCTCGCGTCTTGGAACGTTCATCACGATGCCATTCTTCGCCATCTACATGACGACCGTCTTGAAATTTGATCCGGTTGATGTCGGCTGGGTCCTCAGTATCTCGGCGATCGCCAGTCTCGTCATGAGTTTCATCGGTGGTACATTGTCGGACCGCTACGGTCGTCGGGCGATGATGCTCGCTGGAACAATTGGGTTCGCGGTCGTCTTCATTGCGCTCGCTCAAGTCGAGACGTTTTGGGCGTTCTTCATTCTGAGTGCCTTGAACGGGGTTTGTCGTTCGATTTTTGAACCATCCGCTCGTGCCTTGATCAGTGATACGACGGACGAAGCGAACCGGTTGTTCGTCTTCAATATCCGTTACGCGATGATCAACATCGCAGCAGCGATCGGTCCGGGAATCGCCTTACTGCTGAGTGCGGGGAACACGTCAGCGACGTTTTACATCACAGCGTTCGTCTATATCGCGTACGGGGTGATGATCGGTATCTTGTTCAAACGCCATCCAATCACTGAGACGCACGGTGGCAAGAAGGTGTCGTTTGGAGCGACGATTCGTCTGTTGCGGACCGACATTGCCTTTACGCTCGCACTCGCGGGTATCATCTTCGGTGTCTTCGGTTACAGCCAGTTCAACTCGACCTTGCCACAGTTTTTGACGGAGACGTCACTGCTTGAAGGTGGGAAGACGCTCTATGCGATCTTGATTACGATCAATGCGATTACCGTCTTAATCGTGCAATATCCAATCATGAAGTTTGGTGTTAAGACGTCACCACTCGTCTCGATTACGACCGGGATTGCGACCGTTGCTGTCGGTTTGTTCATCATCGGTAATGCGAGTTCGATTTGGTTGATGGTCGTCGCGATGGTCATCTTCACGTGCGGCGAAGTCATGATGTTTACGATGACTGACATCTTGACCGATCGCTTTGCGAAGCCAGAATTACGAGGTAGTTATTTCGGAGCGATGGGGTTAACATCGATTGGTCAATCGATCGGTCCAATTGCCGGTGGTCATTTATTAAGTTTATATGGAGCGGACCGTCCATTACCGATTTTCGGGATTTTAGCGGGCTTGACATTGTTCGGAATACCACTGCTCTTACTGTCACAACGGATTCATCGGGGTTCGACGATCAAGGAACTAGAGGAACCGGTCACACTTTCGAATGATTCTCAACAAAACGCATGATTTTGAGAAAAAACAACGAGCGATGACGCTTGAATAATACGCCATGTTTCTTTAAGATTAGAATGATACTAAATTAGTAACGCTCGTGTTCTGAATCGTCAGTCACGAAATGAATAGATGGAGGGATTCTAACATGAAGGCTTCACACTTGAAGATTGAAGATCTACACGTCGCGATCGACGGCAAGGAAATCTTGAAAGGCGTCAACTTGGAAATCAAAGGCGGGGAAATCCACGCGGTCATGGGACCAAACGGGACAGGTAAATCAACACTCGCATCAGCATTGATGGGTCACCCATCGTACGAAGTAACATCTGGTTCAGTCACACTCGACGGCGAAGACGTCCTCGACATGGAAGTCGATGAGCGCGCACAAGCAGGTATGTTCCTCGCAATGCAGTACCCAAGCGAAATCAGTGGTGTTACGAACTCAGACTTCCTTCGTTCAGCGATCAACTCGCGTCGTGAAGAAGGCGATGAAATCTCACTCATGAAGTTCATCCGTGAGCTTGATTCACAAATGGGTCTTCTCGAGATGCCTTCAGAAATGGCACACCGTTACCTCAACGAAGGTTTCTCTGGTGGAGAAAAGAAACGTAACGAAATTCTTCAAATGATGATGCTCAAACCAGCGATCGCAATTCTTGATGAAATCGATTCAGGTCTTGATATCGATGCACTTAAAGTCGTTGCAAAAGGTGTCAACGAAATGCGTTCACCTGAATTCGGCTGCTTGATCATCACGCACTACCAACGTCTCTTGAACTATATCGAGCCAGACTTCATCCACATCATGATGGGCGGAAAAATCGTCATGTCTGGTGGTAAAGAACTCGCACACCGTCTCGAAGCAGAAGGTTATGACTGGGTTAAAAAAGAACTCGGCATCGAAGACGTCGAAATCGAAACAAAAGCGTAAGACGAGGGAGGAAGCATGATGACTGTAGAACTGAATCTTGCAGTAAATCGCGAGGCAGTGGCAGAACGTGCGACTCGCTTAGGGGAACCATCTTGGATGGTCGCAAAGCGTCAAGACGCGCTTGATCTTGCCCCAACGCTCGCATTGCCAAAAGTAGAAAAAATCAAGATCGAAGGCTGGAACTTCACAGAAGGTACGACGGAACTTGAAACCGTCACTGGTCTTTCTTCAGATATCGAAGCATTGATCGGCGAAAACCGTGATCACATGCTCGTCACGCGTAACGGACAACTCGTCCACGCGCAAAACAGTGAAGCGGCGAACGGCGTCATCTTCACGACGCTCGAAGACGCATTAAAACAACACCCGGAACTCGTCGAGAAGTACTTCATGACGGAAGGCGTTCAAGTCAACGAAGATCGTCTTGCGGCATTAAACGCAGCACTTCGTAACGGCGGTACGTTCCTTTATGTACCAAAAGGCGTCAAGCTTTCTGTACCGATGCAAGCAATCTACACGCTTGAGCAATCAGGCGCTGCACTTTACCACCATGCAATCATCGTTGCAGACGCTGATAGCGAATTGACGTATATCGAAAACTTCGTCTCTTACGGTGACGAAGCGCACAACGTCAACGTCGTCACAGAAGTATTCGTCGAAGACAACGCAAAAGTTCTCTTCGGTGGTGTAGATACACTATCTAAGGGTGCCATCACGTATATGAACCGTCGTGGTGTCGTCAAACAAGGCGCGAAGCTCGAATGGGCACTCGGTCACATGAATGACGGTCACACGGTCACAGAAACAAAAACACACCTCGTCGGAAACGATTCGTTCTCAGATACGAAAGCCGTTACGGTCGGTCGTGGAGAGCAAAAACAAAACTTCAACGTCCGTACGGACCATTTCGGTAAAGGATCAGAAGGTTTCATCTTGATCCACGGTGTCCAAAAAGACGCAGCAACATCGATCTTCAACGGAACGTCGATGATCCATCACGGCGCTTCAAAATCAAACGGCGTTCAAACGGAACGTGTCCTCATGTTGTCTGAAAAGGCACGTGGTGATGCAAACCCAATCCTCTTGATCGATGAGGATGATGTTATGGCAGGACACGCGGCATCTGTCGGTCGTGTCGATGAATTACAACTCTACTACTTGATGAGCCGTGGCCTTTCACGGAAGGAAGCAGAACGCCTCGTCGTTCACGGTTTCCTCCAGCCAGTCGTCTCGGAACTTGCGATTGACTCGGTGAAAGAACGTCTCGTTCAAGTCATCGAAGGGAAAGTAAACTAATATGGGAATCGATGCATCCATCCGCAATCAGTTTCCGATCCTCGACCAACAGGTCAACGACCGGAAACTCGTCTATCTCGATAGTGCGGCCTCGTCGCAGAAGCCGCTCGTCGTCATCAATGCGATTGACGACTACTATAAGACGATTCATTCGAATGTGCACCGTGGCGTCCATACGCTCGGAACACGAGCGACGGATGCGTACGAAGGTGCGCGTGAGAACGTTCGTCGTTTCATCCAGGCGCAACACCATGAAGAAATTATCTTTACCCGCGGCACGACGACAGCGATTAATATCGTCGCGTCAAGCTACGGGATGGAGCATGTCGAAGAAGGCGACGAAATCGTCGTCACGTACCTCGAACACCATGCAAATCTCATTCCGTGGCAACAAGTCGCTAAACGCAAAAAAGCGAAGTTGAAATACGTTGATTTGACAACGGATGGTCGCGTGACGGTCGAAGCGGTCGAAGCACAACTGTCCGACCGGACGAAGATCGTCGCGATGGCACATGTTTCGAACGTCCTCGGTACGATCAATCCGATCAAAGAAGTCGCGCGTCTTGCGCATGCTCGAGGTGCCGTCATGGTCGTCGATGCCGCGCAAAGTGCACCGCATCAACGAATTAATGTCACGGATCTCGATTGTGATTTCCTCGCCTTCTCTGCACACAAGATGTGTGGTCCAACAGGCGTTGGTGTCCTTTACGGGAAAAAGGCATTACTCAATGCGATGGAACCGGTTGAGTTCGGTGGCGAGATGATTGATTACGTCGGTCTTGAAGAATCGACGTTCAAACCATCGCCATACCGTTTCGAAGCGGGTACACCAATCATCGCGGGTGCTGTTGGTTTATCAGCAGCAATCGATTTCTTAGAAGAGATTGGTCTTGAAAACGTCGAAGCACACGAACGTGAACTCGCGCAGTACGCGATGGCACAAATGCGTGACATCGACGGACTAACGATTTACGGTCCGGAAGAACGCGTTGGGCTCGTCACGTTCAATCTCGGTGATGTCCATGCACATGACGTCGCAACCGTCCTTGATATGCAAGGAATCGCGGTTCGTGCCGGTCACCATTGTGCACAGCCATTGATGCGTTGGCTCGGGGCGAGCTCGACGGCTCGCGCTAGCTTCTATCTGTATAACACGAAAGAAGAGGTTGACGCACTCGTGACAGGACTTCGCCAAACGAAGGAGTATTTCAGTCATGGATTTTAACAATCTCGATCACTTGTATCGTCAAGTGATCATGGATCACTATAAAACTCCCCGAAATCGCGGTGCGATCGAGGGGGGCGTCACGATCGACATGAACAATCCGACGTGCGGCGATACGATTCGTCTCCAGCTCGCGATTGAAGACGATGTCGTCCGTGATGCAAAATTTGACGGGGAGGGCTGTTCTATCAGCATGGCGTCTGCTTCAATGATGACGCAACTCGTCAAAGGGAAAACTATCGAAGAAGCCTTACGACTCGCGGATATCTTTTCGGACATGGTCCAAGGAAAAGACTATGACGACGAATCGTTCGACCTCGGGGACGTCGAGGCACTCTCGGGTGTCACGAAATTCCCGGCACGGATCAAATGTGCGACACTTGCCTGGAAGGCGCTCGAACGCGGCGTAGAAGAAGGGAAGTAAACTTCGGTCACAAGCAAGTAAGAGGAGGAAATGAACATGGCAAAGAACATGCCGGAAATTGGCGATTATAAATATGGTTTCCACGATCGCGACATCTCGATCTTCCGTTCTGGACGCGGCTTGACGACTGAAGTCGTCGAAACGATCTCGAAAATGAAGGAAGAACCACAATGGATGCTTGATTTCCGTTTGAAATCACTCAAGATTTTCAACGAACAAGCGATGCCGGCGTGGGGTGGCGATCTCTCAGAATTGAACTTCGACGACATCACGTACTATGTCAAGCCGTCTGAACGTGCAGAGAAATCGTGGGATGAAGTACCAGAAGAAATCAAACGTACGTTTGATAAGCTCGGTATCCCTGAAGCAGAGCAAAAATACTTGGCAGGTGTCTCGGCTCAGTACGAGTCAGAGGTCGTCTACCACAACATGAAGGAAGACCTCGAAGATATCGGTGTCGTCTTCAAAGATACAGATACAGCGTTAAAAGAAAACGAAGATATTTTCCGTGAATACTTCGGAAAATTGATTCCGCCAACAGACAACAAGTTCGCAGCATTGAACACAGCGGTCTGGTCAGGTGGATCGTTCATCTACGTACCAAAAGGTGTTAAAGTCGACACGCCGCTTCAAGCCTACTTCCGAATCAACTCGGAAAACATGGGTCAATTCGAGCGGACATTGATCATCGTTGACGAAGAAGCATCTGTTCACTACGTCGAAGGATGTACAGCACCGGTCTACACGACGAACTCGCTTCACTCAGCGGTCGTTGAGATCTTCATCAACAAAAATGCCTACTGCCGTTACACGACGATCCAAAACTGGGCGAACAACGTCTACAACCTCGTTACGAAGCGTGCGATCTGTGAAGCTGGCGCAACGATGGAATGGGTCGATGGTAACATCGGTTCGAAACTGACGATGAAATACCCAGCCGTCATCCTCAAAGGTGAAGGTTCACGTGGTATGACATTGTCGATTGCAATCGCTGGTAAAGGTCAACACCAAGATGCAGGTGCGAAAATGATTCACTTAGCACCGAACACGTCGTCGACGATCGTCTCGAAGTCGATCTCAAAACACGGTGGTAAAGTCACGTACCGTGGTATCGTTCACTTTGGACGTAAAGCGACAGGTGCACGTTCGAACATCGAATGTGACACGCTCATCATGGATAACCAATCGACGTCGGATACGATTCCGTACAACGAAATCCTCAACGATAACATTTCGCTCGAGCACGAAGCGAAAGTCTCGAAGGTCTCGGAAGAGCAATTGTTCTACCTCATGAGCCGCGGGATTTCACAAGAGGAAGCAACGGAAATGATCGTCATGGGCTTCATCGAGCCATTCACAAAAGAACTTCCAATGGAATATGCGGTCGAAATGAACCGTCTCATCAAGTTCGAGATGGAAGGTTCAATCGGATAATTCGTCTTACTCTCTCATCTGCGGATGAGAGAGTTTTTTTCATGACTTGAGGAAAACGGGTAAAGGAGGGAAAGAGGAGGGATTATTATGCGTGACATCGTCTATTCCTTTCAAGTCTCACTTGACGGTTATATCGAGGACGCCTCAGGCAGTATCGCTTTTGCCTCGCCGGATGAAGCGTTACACCAGTATTTCAACGATTATGAGAAAACGTTCGATACCCATGTCTATGGACGGCGTTTGTATGAAATGATGCAGTACTGGGAGACGGCGGATCAAGAAGACGAGCCGATCATTGTTGAGTATGCAAAAACGTGGCAAAAACTCGATAAGATTGTCTTCTCGCGTACGCTTGAATCCGTTTCAGGAAATGCGCGTCTTGCGACTCAGTCGCTTGTAGAGGAACTCCAAGCTCTAAAAGCCTTACCTGGTAAACAGATTGCGATTGGAGGAGCGACACTTGCTGCTGAAGCAGTTAAGTTAGGACTCGTCGATCGCTATCATGTCGTGATTTATCCCGTGCTCCTCGGTAACGGTCGAAAAATGTTTTCTGTTTTTGATCAGCCTCAACAATTAAGAATAATCAAAACAGAGCGCTTCGAATCAGGATGTATCATACTTGAATATGAACGTTTAAATTGAAGCATTGAAGAAGAAATCGTAGATTCTGCTATGCTATGATGAATAGGTAGAAAAGTACACGTGAGGGGGGAAGAGAGCATGATATATATCGGTGTCACAGGCTGGGGAGATCATGATAGTCTCTACTTGACCCCGCAGGACCGAAAGGAAAAATTAGCGGCCTATGCCGGGCATTTTCCAGCAGTCGAGGTCGACTCGACGTTCTATGCGATTCAACCAGAACGAAACTACGAGAAATGGGTATCTGAGACACCGGACGGGTTCCGCTTCATCGTCAAGGTTCACCGGGCGATGAGTGGGCACGACCGAGAAAACAAAGATCCGCTCGGACCGATTTTTGAACAATATATCGCGTCAATCGAACCGATGCGAAAGAGTGGAAAAATTGCGGCAATCCTTGTCCAACTTCCACCATGGTTCGATGTCAGTAAATTGCACTTGGAATACTTGCAAACGATCCGAAAATCACTTGCCGGACTGCCGGTCGCGATCGAATTCCGAAATCCATCGTGGTACTCGGAAATATACCGTGAGCGGACGCTCCGTTTTCTGAAGGAACATCAGTTCATTCATACGATTTGTGACGAACCGCAGACCGAAGATGGTTCCGTCCCATTCGTACCAGTCGTGACGCAAGAGACGGCATTCATACGATTACATGGACGAAACAAGGCCGGTTGGTTAAAGAAACCGAGTCAAAGTAGTGACGATTGGCGAAAAGTCCGCTGTCTCTATCGTTACTCAGAAGAAGAGCTACAAGAACTTGCAAGTCACGTCCGCGACGTTGCAGCGCAAGCAAAGGATGTCTATGTCTTTTTCAATAACAACTCAGCAGGAGATGCTGCCCCGAATGCGAAACGACTAATCGAGATACTTGATCTCGACTATGAACTCGCACCGCGACAAATCTCTTTGTTTTAAATCATCAAGGGGGGCTTCTGCATGAAGTTACACATCATTCACTATAATGATTTGCACTCACACTTCGACATGTGGCCTCGCTACATGTCCTTCGTCAAGGAACACCGGACGTATGATTCGCTCGTTTTTGATCTCGGCGATCATGCGGACCGTGTGGATCCAGCGACGGAAGCGACAAAAGGAAAAATCAATACGCATCTGTTGAATGCGTTGATGCCAACTGCAGTGACGATTGGGAACAATGAAGGTATTACGTTTCCGCACGACTGGTTAGCGGATCTCTATACGGAAGCAGACTTTCCGGTCCTCGTCTCGAATTTAGAGGCATCGTTTGCGAAGCAAGGTGTTATTCACGAATTACCGACCGGAAAAGTTGGTGTCTTTGGTCTGACGGCGCCTTATATCGAGCTATATGGTTTGCTTGGTTGGACGATCGAAGAACCGTTTGAGGTTGCAGCACGCGAAATCGAGCGGTTGCGTCAAGAGGTCGACGTCTTGATTTGCTTAAGTCACCTTGGTTTCTATCAAGACGAAGAACTCGCGATGCGTTTTCCAGAGCTTGATTTAATCATCGGAGCGCATACACATCATGTCCTCGATGACGGTGTCGTCAAGAACGGTGTCTTAATCACGCAAGCCGGAAAACACGGTCAATATGCGGGTGAGATTTATATGAACACAGATACGGGTGAGAAAGAAGCAGTGCTTCATTCCCTACACGATTACGTCGAGGATGAGGCAACAGCGAAATTACTCGATCGAGAACAATATCTGGCAGAACAACAGATGAAGGAACCGATTGGCGAGACAGCGGGTCTAGCCAATGATTGGTTCAGTGAGTCGCCGTTTTCGCAGTTGCTCGTCGAGACGATGCGCGACTGGTGTGAGGCAGATATCGCTTGTGTACCAGCCGGTATTCTTCTCGGGTCGCTTCCACCAGGTCCCGTCTCTGCCTTTGATTTACATCGACTCTGTCCACACCCGATCAATCCTTGTAAAGTGACGATGACGGGAGTGGAAGTACAAACATTCCTCGATGAAGTCAACACAGATCAGTTCGAGCACTTAAAGGTTCGTGGTCTTGGTTTCCGAGGAAAGTTGATGGGGCGGATGCACTATGCTGGTTTGGCAGATCATCAACCGCTTGAGCCAACTCGCGATTATTCTGTCGCCTTGCCGGATATGTTTACGTTCGGTCCATTATTCCCAGCAATCAAAGAGATGCCAAAAGAATATTTCATGCCTGAATTGTTGCGTGATTTGTTATTTGAACGCTTATCGGAGAAGTCGGAATATAATGAATTGCATGTTCGCAAACCCTGATTGTTTGTTATACTAAAGCAGACATGAATTGACTTTTTGGGGATGAAGGGGGAAGCGAAACCATGGGACGCGGAGAAATCCAACGTAAACCGGAATGGTTAAAAATCAAGCTGAATACGAATGAGACCTACACAGAATTAAAGAGTATGATGCGCGAGAAAAAGCTACATACTGTCTGTGAGGAAGCAAAGTGTCCGAATATCCACGAGTGTTGGGCAGTACGCCGGACGGCGACGTTCATGATTCTTGGAAGTATCTGTACACGTGCGTGCCGTTTTTGCGCCGTGACGACAGGACGTCCGAACGAACTCGATCTCGAAGAACCAAAACGGGTTGCAGAATCCGTTCGTTTGATGAATTTGAAGCATGCGGTCATCACAGCGGTTGCTCGCGATGATCTAAATGATTTCGGAGCAGGCGTTTATGCTGAGACGGTTCGTGAAGTTCGTCGGATGAACCCGGAGACTTCAATCGAAGTCTTACCTTCAGACATGGGTGGGAACTTCGAAGCTCTGAAAACCTTGATTGACGCACAACCAGACATCATGAACCATAACATCGAGACGGTCCGCCGTCTGACACCGACCGTCCGTGCAAAAGCCACATACGACCGGACACTTGAATTCCTTCGTCGTTCGAAGGAGCTCGCACCTGAAATTCCAACGAAGTCGAGCTTGATGCTTGGTCTTGGTGAGACATGGGAAGAGATTCTCGAAACGATGGATGATCTTCGCGCAAACAACGTCGATATCATGACGATCGGTCAGTATCTCCAACCGACGAAAAAGCACCTCGACGTCATCAAGTACTATACGCCACAAGAGTTCGCTGAATTGAAACAGATCGCGCTTGGTAAAGGTTTCTCACACTGTGAAGCTGGTCCACTCGTTCGTTCATCGTATCATGCAGATGAGCAAGTCAACGCAGCGAAAAAGAATAAAACAGCACTTCCGATCGACTAACGATCAACAACCGTTCGAGCAGCTGACTCGGACGGTTTTCGTCTGTCAGGAGAAATGGAATATGCTATGATAAGAACAGCAGGAGGTGGGAATAATGATACAAGTCAATCGGGAACGTTATGAGGTCGTCGAAGAGAAACGGGAAGGCTTTAATGAGGAAGCCTTCATCGGTCGTTTCAGCGATGTCCTTGAGAAATATGATTATATCGTGGGCGACTGGGGGCACGGTCAATTACGACTACGTGGCTTCTATGAGGATCAACACGAGAAAGCGACATTCGATACGAAGATTTCGCATGTGGCCGATTATCTCTACGAATACTGTAACTTCGGATGTGCCTATTTCATCGTCAAGAAGGTCGGATTGGTAGAAGGAGAAGAAGCACCACCTCGCTTCGACGGTTCTTCATCCAATACGTTGAAGTTGAAACGGAAGTTCGCACCTGCACCAGACAAGGTGGAAGGCGAGTAATCAAACTGTCATACAGAAAAGCGTTTCTAGTGGAGAGAATTCGGCTATTACTATAAGTATCACGTACCTATAGGGGGAACTATCCATGCGAATCGTTGGAATTTACTCATCCGTACCAGAAGTCGTCAGTGCCGTGCACGATCTCCGTGTTGCCGGGGTCGTATCGACTGATTTAAAAGTATTAGCGCACGACAAATACGATCTCGAACAAATCGAGGAATTAGCGGATCTAAACAATCAACAGACATCAACGCGTCTGTCGCAGGAAGATCATCGTAATTTGTGGCAGGAAATTAAGAGCATCTTCAAAAAGGATGATGCGACCTCTCATGGAGACGTCATTCGAGGAAGTGGCTTAACGAAAGAAGACGTCGATCGCGCGAACCATGCGGTCGAAAGTGGTCAGTTCGTGTTACTCGTCGGTGATGAAGCGGATCAGCATTCGGAACGCCGTGCCCATGACGAGTCAGACAATACGAATGTCTTCAGCGGACCAAACACACTAAATGAACGAAACGATCGTCTCTTATAAGACAAAAAAGCCTTCGTCCCGCGACGAAGGCTTTTCTCATAGACCGATATAAGCGCGCAGATACATCTCGAGTTCCGTTGCCGCATCGTCTTCGACGTCAAACGCCGTTGCGATATAGCCGGGTTCATCGAAATCATCAGCGCCGATGATTGCATAACGATTCGATAAGAGATTCAAAACAAGAACCTTACCGTAAAAATGTTCCGAATGCGTGATGGCGAGATCAAAACGACTTGCTTCGCCAATCCAACTGACGAAGCGTGTCTTCGTTTGTTCGACATCATCATATAAAAAATCACGTTCTTCCATCATCCAGCTTCCCTCATTTCCCTAACGTCTGTTTCAGATTAAAGGGTTTGGGGGACTTTTTGCAAGTACGGTTTGCGTGACAAGCTATGCTCGGCGATCACTTTTCGGATTGTCCGTGTTTTCGAACGCATGACGAGGGATGTCGTTTCAACGATATCATCCGTCAAGAACTTCACGCCATCGAGCATTTCGCCTGTCGTGACGCCTGTTGCTGCGAAGATGCAGTCGTCGCTTTTGATCAGGTCGTCGAGCGTTAAGAGCTGAAGTGGATCCGCTAGACCCATTCGGATGACGCGAGCTGTTTCTTCTTCGTTCATCGGGTGTAAGCGTGCTTGCATGTCGCCACCCATCGCTTTGACAGCGGCAGCCGTGATGACACCTTCAGGAGCACCGCCTGTGCCGATAAAGATATCAATTCCTGTCGCGGGAGAGAGTGGCGCGATTCCAGCTGAGACATCACCATCTTCAAACAGACGAACGCGAGCGCCCATCCGCATCGCGGCTTCGCGGAAGTGATCATGACGTGGGCGGTCTTGCATGATGACCGTGACGTCCTCAATCCGTTTATTGTTATATTGTGCTGCTTTTTCAATAATGACTTCAAGTGGATCATCGAGCGAAACATGTCCCTTCAAGTTCGGACCGACCGTCAATTTATCCATATACATATCCGGTGCGTGGAGCAGGGCGCCTTGATCGGCGACGGCGATGACGACCATCGCATTGCCAAGTCCTTTAGCGACGATATTCGTTCCTTCGAGCGGATCGACCGCGATATCAACGATTGGACCGTTCGCTGTTCCGACACGTTCGCCGATGAAGAGCATCGGTGCTTCGTCGAGCTCGCCTTCACCGATGACGACTGTTCCGTTCATGTTGACCGTGTTCAAGACTTCACGCATCGCAGTCGTTGCTGCATCATCCGCTTCATTTTTCTTACCGCGACCAATCCATTGAGCAGAAGCTAGTGCTGCTGCTTCCGTAGCGCGTACGATTTCCAGTGCGAGTTCCCGTTCCATGTATATAACCTCCACGTCACCAATGTGACATACTATTTTCAGTAAAAATCTAAATTGAGGATAACACATTGGGGAATGTGATGCAAATGACCTTTCTGCTTTTCAGGATTGCCGGATAGCGATAAAATGGAGGATGTGAGGGGGAATGAAGATGTATTTCGTCAATCGTCAAAAAATCGAAGAGACGGTCGTCTGTTATGAGACGGCACTTCGACAAAGTAAAGAAGTTACGGGGGATCCGGTGACGACGGCACTGGCTATGGAACGGATTGGTTTTTTAGTCATCGAGAGTGTCATCGACATCGGAAACAGTATGATTGATGGATTCATCATGCGGGATCCGGGAAGTTATGAAGATATCATCCTCATCTTAGAAGATGAGAAGGTCATCGATGGACCGCTTGCGACGAGTCTCAAGAAGCTCGTTGCGTTACGTACGTTGATCGTCCGGTCATTCACAGAGTCAAGTATGGCGGAGATTCGGGCGGTACTAGAGACAGAGGAAGCAGAACTACGTCGTTTCCCGGAAGCGATTCGTCGGTATATCGAGACAGAACTCGGACCGGTGTCTGCATTTTTACCAAACGAGGAGTGAGTCAGAATGAAGGCAAAAGGCTATTTATTTGATTTAGATGGAACGATGTATAATGGAACGGAACCGGTGAAAGAAGCGGTCGATTTCGTCAATCGTCTGCAAGCAGAAGGGATTCCGTATTTGTTCGTGACGAACAATGCGTCAATGACGGCAGAAGCCGTGGCGGAGAAGTTACGCGGGATGGGTGTTCATTCTGATGCGAAGCACGTCTTGACGAGCGCGATGGCGACAGGTCGCTATATCGCTGATTTGTCACCGAAAGCGCGCGTCTATGCGATCGGAGAAACAGGACTAATCGATGCGCTTGAACGAGAAGGGTTAGATGTCGTCGCAACCGAAGCAGCAGATTACGTCGTTATTGGACTCGATCGTCAAATCACGTATGAAAAACTCGCTGTTGGTGCTCTGGCGATTCGTGCCGGTGCGCGATTCATCTCGACGAATGGTGATATCGCGATTCCGACAGAGCGTGGTTTCTTACCAGGGAACGGTGCCTTGACAGCGGTCCTACGCGTGACGACGGAGAAGGAACCGTTCTTCATCGGTAAACCGGAACCGGTCATGGTTGATATCGCAACGGAGATGATTGGTCTGTCAAAAGAAGACGTCATCATGGTCGGCGATAACTACCATACGGACATTCTCTTCGGAATCAATGGAGGCATCCGGACGATGCACGTTAATTCTGGCGTCCATACACCAGTCTTCATTCAAGGGCAGGATCGTCAACCGACATATATGGTCGATACGTTAGCTGAATGGATTCTGTGAATCAAAAAATCCCGAACGAGAATTCGTTCGGGATTTCATGTATTAGAAGACTTGTTCGACTTCAACGACGCCAGCGACTTCTTCAAGAAGGGCACGTTCGATACCGGCCTTCAATGTGATTGTTGAACTTGGGCAGCTACCACAAGCTCCCATCAAACGGAGTTTTACGATTCCGTCTTCTACATCTACGAGTTCAACGTCTCCTCCATCACGAAGAAGGAACGGACGCAATTTTTCAAGAACTTCATTCACTTGATCAAACATTTCCATGCGTAAACACATCCTTTCGTATAGTTTCATTGTAACAGGGTTGAAAAATGTTCTCAATCTGGAAAACTTGTATACTAAAGAGGAGTGAATTGAAAAGGGGGACTTCAAGATGGAAATCACGGTTTACGGAACAGCAGTCACTTGTCCGAGTTGTGTCGGGGCACCCAGCTCGGAAGAGACGTTCAGCTGGTTACAAGCCGTACTCGGGCGGAAATATGAGCAAGCGATGACGTTACGTTATATCGATTTCGAGACAGCAGCAGCGGATCAATGGACGGAAGCGCTGAAAGAAGATGTCTATTTTTACCCGTTGATTGTTCTAGATGACGAGATGATTGACGAGGGGTACGTTAAATTAAAGACGATCACGGCGGCGATTGATGCGAAGTTAAGTCAGGCGGGGTGAACGAAAAAAGAGGTATCCCGAGTCGGATACCTCTTTTACTCATTTAATCTTTTTATGTTTCCATAAGACACCGGACTTCAAGAGACGTGGGACTTTTCCTGTCAGCGCCTGTTTACCCATGACGATTCCGAACCCGTCTGATTTTCCGAGTGATCCGAGCATTCCGCGCAGTTTGATTTCTGGCAACTTCGGTAATTTTTTACCTTGCCACTTGGCTTGCAAGACATCAACGACTTGTTCTGCCTGATGTTCTGCGAGTTGACCACTTGGTGCATACGGTAGACTTGCGCAATCACCGATGACGAATAGATTATCGTATTCCGGTACATGATGGTGGTCTGTTAATTTGATTCGACCACCACTGTCCGCAGCAAAACCGAGATCGCGAACGACTTTGACCGGTTGTGTACCCGCCGTCCAAATCGTTAAGTCGGATGGGTACGTATCGTCGCCGTTACGCACGTCGTCTGCCGTGACGAGCGTGACGTTCGAATTGTTGATGACTTCAACGTCATGCTCCTCGAACCATTCTTGAACGTAAGAAGAGACTTTGTCCGATAAGAACGACAAGACGGATGGTCCGCGGTCGAACAACCGGATCGTTAAATCTTTCCGGCTCTCGTGCAGTTCACTGGCAAGTTCGACACCGGATAGACCAGCGCCGACGATTGAGACGACAGACCCTGGTGAGAGTCCGCAAATGGCTTGCTGTGTCTTTCGTGATTCTTCAAGTGTCTGGATGCTATATGTAAATTCTTGAGCACCCGGAATGTTATGGTATTTATCCTCGCAACCGAGAGCGATGATCAAGTCATCATAAAATAATTCTGATCCGTCCTGCAGATGGACCGTGTTCGTCTCGGGTGAGATTTTGATGACATGTCCATATTTATAGGTAAGATGTTTCCCCTCCGGAAATTCAATCCGGACATCCCGATCTGATAATGTACCTGCTGCGAGTGCATAATATTCCGTTTTGAGTGCGTGGTACGGTAGACGGTCAACGAGCGTGACGGCAACTTCCTCGTCCTTGAATCGCTCACAAATCCGCATTCCACCATATCCTCCGCCAAGTACGACCAATTGCTTCATAACGTAAAATCCCCCTTAGTTCCCCTAAATCAGTCTGACCTTGTATAATACGACATGAGGCAGGTCGTTTCCTGCTTGAAGGAGGAAAAAAAGTGAATCCGATTATTGAATTTTGTATTAGTAACTTAGCGGCTGGTACACAGGTCGTCATGGAACAACTCGAACGTGACCCGAATGTTGACGTCGTCGAATACGGTTGTCTCGGCTATTGTGGTATTTGTTCGCTCGATCATTTTTGTCTCGTTGATGGTGAGACCGTCGTAGGCGAAACACCGGAAGAGTTGCTCGAGAAGATTTACCTGAAAATCGAAGAGAATGAGCTGTGAGCATAGCTAAAAAATCCCCTCGTTCGTTTGAACGAGGGGATTCGTGTCCGTCAGCGGGCGCAGCTTTTCGGATTAAGCAGATTGTTGACGGCGCATCATCCATGGTCGTAGTTTCAAGAACAATGGAATGAAGAGTGCCGAGATAAACAGTGCCTTGATGACGTTAAACGGTAAGATACCGGCTGTGATCGCTGTCCATTTGACAGCTGGATCCGCCATATAGTCCATACCTAGGAACCATGCATACGCTGGAAGGATCAAGATATAGTTGAGGATCGCAAGACCAAGTGCCATCGTGATCGTACCAGCGACGAGACCTGTTGCGAGACCTTGTGTTGATTTCTTTTTGTGGTAGAACCAGCTGACAGGTAGTACGAATGCAACGCCTGCAGCGAAGTTAGCGAATTCTCCGACCGGAACACCACTTCCGCGGAAGATATAGTACAACACGTTCTTCAATGCTTCGACGATGACACCTGCGACCGGTGAGAACATGATCGCTGCGACGAGAGCAGG
This sequence comes from Exiguobacterium sp. BMC-KP, assembly GCF_001275385.1. Taxonomy (NCBI): domain Bacteria; kingdom Bacillati; phylum Bacillota; class Bacilli; order Caryophanales; genus Exiguobacterium; species Exiguobacterium sp. BMC-KP. The sequence continues at coordinate 1,696,037 of NZ_LGIW01000015.1, read as the reverse complement.
AACATCACTGAAGTCGATCTTCAGATAGTTCGGTAAGAACGGTAGTGGAAAATTGATAAGCATAAGAACAAACGAGATTGAACCTAACATTGACAGAGTGACCATTTTTTGTGTGCGTTTCATACGAGTATTGTCTCCTTTTGCTCGTTCCTCTCGATGAAGTATTGGCATGACTGCGACCATAAAGAAACCCCCATTGATGAAATCAACAGGGGAGAAGTCCGCATTAAATAAACCTAATCGATTATTGCAAAATCGATCAAATTCAAACTCATGCCGCCATCTTCTCCCATCCAGACTATACTGTCGGCTCCTGAATTACACAGAATCAGCAAATAGCGCCCTATTCGCTCGCGGGCTTCAACTCATATGAGTTGTTTACCGCCGGTCGGGAATTTCACCCTGCCCTGAAGATGGAACGATTATTTTATTGTACATACCATTTATACAACGAATTCAAGATGGTTTCAAGCAACTAGGTTTCGATTCGCTCAAAAGTTGCGTATACTAAAGAAAAGGAAGGTGATGACATGATCCATTTAACGGAGGCAGCAGCGTTACAAGTCCAGGACATGATGGCGCAGGCACCAGCAGATGAACGAAATCTTCGGATGCTCGTCCAAGGTGGTGGATGTAGTGGTCTGTCGTACGGAATGGGATTCGATCAACAAAAAGAAACGGATCTCGTTTTCGAACAGCACGGCGTGACCGTCATCGTGGACGAAAAAGATTATCCGGTCGTCAAAGGACTGGAAGTCGATTATAAACAGTCAATGCTTGGCGGTGGATTCACGATCACGAATCCGAATGCCATCGCAACATGTGGTTGCGGAACTTCATTCCGTACGGCAACGAATGCCGGTACACCGGGTGGTTGTTGATTGATACAATCGTGGACATCGTCCACGATTTTTTTATTGTCTACATACAGGAGACCTGTTCCGTTGACTCGAAATATTACAGAGAGTGAATGCTACTACGAATAGGGAGGGCTTCAGGATGAGAAAAGTATTGATCTTCGGGGGAACACGTTATTTCGGACGGCGCTTAGCGATTCGCTTAGCCGATTCGGGAGATGATGTGACGATCGTCACACGCGGCGAGCATACTCCACCAGTCGCGAAGGGCTTGACATTCTTTAAAGGAGACCGGACATCAAGCAGTACGATGAAGGACTTGAGTCAACAGCACTGGGATGTCATTTATGACAACATCTGCTTCACGCCGTATCAAGCCAAGCTCGCAATCGACGAATTTGAAGGAAAAGTCGGACGGTATGTATTGACGTCAACGATGTCTGTTTATGAAGACGGTGGAGCGAATATTACGGAACGCGCCTACAATCCGTTTCCCGGAAAATATGATCTTGAGAAGGAACATGGTTATGGGGAAGGAAAGCGCCAAGCGGAGAGTTATTTCTTCCAACGCGCGACATTCCCTGTGGTTGCTGTTCGTTTCCCGGTTGTCCTCGGACCAGATGATTATACGGAACGACTTGTCTTCCATATCAAACGGGCGCTTGACGGTCGTCCGATCGTTGCCGAAAACACGTATGCGAAGATGGGCTATATCTCAAGTTATGAAGCAGCAGCCTTTCTTGAGTGGTGTGGTCGTTCAGAGATGACAGGTCCGATCAACGCTGCGAGTGACGGGGTCTTATCAATTGAAGACCTGATGGATAAGATTGACCGTGTCGCAGGAACGACAAGCCAACTCGTTAGCAAAGGGGAGGACGAGTCGCCCCTAGCGCCAGAACGCGATTTCTATATGGACACGACAGCTGCGAAACAAGCAGGCTATCTGTTCCAACATATTGATGACTGGCTCGATCGTTTGATTGAAGAGGAGGTGCGTAATCACCAATGATGCAGTTGATGAAGCCAACCCTCGCATGGGAAACAGAGTACCGTGCCTTTTTGGAAGACTGGCGAAAGTCAGGTGAAACAATCGTACCGGAAGCAGTCGGGGATACGTATGAGCCGCTTGCTACCTATTTCGCGGAGCTTAAAGAAATGGAAACGACAGTCAGACCGGGTCTTGTCACGCATTCGACGTATTGGATGGTCGACGGGGAACGGATTGTCGGAGCGTTGAACTTTCGGCATGATTTGACGGAGAACTTGAAGTTGTACGGCGGACATATCGGATATGGCATCCGACCATCCGAGCGTCAGAAGGGGTATGCGACGACAGGTCTTCAACTTGCGCTTGAAGAAGCGAGTAAACGAGGACTGGATCAAGTGCTATTGACGTGTGGTGTTGATAATCTCGCATCACGTCGTGTCATCTTAGCGAACGACGGACAGGAAATCGAACCGACTGTTCGCAATGGACGCGAGACACGTCGCTTCGTCATTGCGTTATGAAGATTCGTGAAGCACGTCTTGAAGAGGCGTCGGCCATTGCTCGCGTTCATATCAACGCTTGGCGGGAGACGTATCAAGGAATCATCCCTGATTCTTATTTAGCACAGTTATCTTACGAGAAACGGACGAAACAATGGGAGCAGACGTTAGTCGACCAACGTGTCTATATCGCTATGTCAGAAGAGGAAGTCGTTGGCTTTGCGCAAGGTGGACCGAGTCGAAGTGATGCGCGTGAAGGGGAGTTGTACGCGATTTATGTATTACGGAGATCTCAAGGACTGGGACTTGGAAAAGCGTTGTTTCAACGTATTGCTTCTGACTTAGTAGAGTATGGAACTATGCAGGTCGCTGTTTTGCAGGATAATCCAGCATGTCGATTTTACGAGCGATTCGGTGGTCAGGTCATTGAGGAATCGATGATTGAGCGCGGTGGAGTGGAGATCGTGCAACGGGTTTACCGGATTCCAGTTCAAATGGATTGAAAGATCGTACGTATGAATCGTGCTTTTTCTTCCTGTAGGAGTCGAAGATATGGGGGCACGCCCTAGCGTAATTCTATGAAAATAAGAGGTCGGGCTCCGGTATGTATTCCGGAATCCGACCTCTTATCACTTATAGTCAATTACATGTATCTTAAGAATGATTCGTTACTTTTTCGAACAAGCTAGTTGAGTGTTGCGGGTGACGAGCAGATGGGTCGACGAGAAGTTTCGCCTGATTGACAGCAATCGGAGCTTCACCGAAGCCAGTTGCAATCAGTTTGACGCGTCCTTCGTAAGTCGCGATATCACCACAAGCGAAGACGCCGGGAATCGCTGTCTCCATCTTCGAGTTGACGCGAATCGAGTTCCGTTCGAATTCGACTTCCCATTCTTTCAATGGTCCGAGTGACGAGACGAAACCGAAGTTACAGACGACATCATCAGCAGCGACGACGACGACTTCTCCACTTTCAGCATGCTTGAACGTCATCGTTTCGATGTGCGTCTCACCTGTGACCGATTCAAGCGTATATGGCGTCATGACGTTGACGGACGAATCGTGTAACAGTTCGACCGAATGTTCATGGGCACGGAACTTATCGCGACGGTGGACGAGCGTGACGGATTTTGCAATCGGTTCAAGCATCAAGGACCAGTCGACTGCGGAATCGCCGCCACCAAGTAAAACGACTTGGCGATCCTTAAAACGTTCCATGTCGTTGACGAAGTAGTGCAAGTTCGTTTCTTCGAAGCGCTCCGCGTCAGCGACGCCGAGTGGACGCGCAGCAAACGAACCGTTTCCTGCCGTCAGAATGACAGTCTTCGTATAATGCTCGCCTTTGTTCGTGACGAGGCGGATGATTCCATCATCCATACGTTCGTAAGCGATGACCGTTTCTCCGAGCACGTATGTCGGATCAAATTCATTCGCTTGTTCAAGTAGACGATCGACCAGTTCCTGCGCTTTTACTTTCGGAAAACCGGCGATATCGTATATATATTTTTCAGGATAAAGCGTAGCGAGTTGACCACCTAATTGAGGTAGACTCTCGATGACCTTCGTCTTCATCTGGCGCATTCCTGAATAAAACGCGGTGAACAGTCCGACTGGACCGCCGCCGATGATCGTGACATCATATGGTTGGTGCATCTGATTCCCTCCTAGCGTTGGATAGGTCTATTATATAGGAAATAGGGGGTTCAGGTGCAAGTGCGGGACATCTCACATTTTTTTAAGGGAATTTACATTTTTCTTTTGCAATCATTCCTAAAAAGTGTTTCAATAGGCTTATAGACATGTGAACATTATTTGAACAAAATTTTTGAGCATTCGTCTGTAATTGAATGTGAAGAAAATCACAACAAAACTACGATTCGTAAGGAGTATCAGAACATGAACACACCTAACATTGTTATTCTTGGAGCAGGCTACGGTGGATTGATCACAGCAGTCAACCTTCAAAAGAAACTCGGCGTCGATCAAGCGAACATCACGTTGATTAACAAACACGACTATCATTACCAAACAACTTGGTTGCACGAACCAGCTGCAGGTACGATGTCTGCGGAGCAAGCGCGCATCTACATTAATGATGTCATCAACCCGTCTCGCGTCAAGCTTGTCAAAGGGATCGTCGAGAAAGTCGACACGGCTGCAAAAACAGTTCTTTTACAAGATGGCGGAACAGTTCCTTACGATTACGTCGTCGTTGCTCTCGGTGGTGTTCCTGAAACATTCGGTATCAAAGGATTGAAGGAACACGCGCTGACGATCAGCTCGTTGAACAGCGTCCGTAAAATCAAGGAACATATCGATTACTCATTCGCACAGTACAAAACAACAGGATCACAAGATCGTTCACTCTTGACGATCGTCGTTGGTGGTGCTGGATTTACAGGAATCGAGTTCATGGGTGAACTCGTCAACCGTATTCCAGAACTGTGCAAACAATATGATATCCCACGCGAACTCGTTCGCGTCGTCAACATCGAGGCAGCACCAACAGTCCTTCCAGGATTCGACGCTGATCTCGTCAACTACGCACACAAATGGCTTGAGCGCCAAGGCGTCGAGTTCAAACTCGGTAACGGCATCAAGGAATGTGGACCAGGAAGTGTCACATTCGGTCCGCTTCAAGGCGACACTACTGAAACGATCGAAGCAAGCACGATCATCTGGACGGGTGGCGTCAGTGGTAACCCAGTCGTTGCAGCATCTGGATTTGAAGCGATGCGTAACCGTGTCGTCGTCGAAGAAGATCTTCGTGTTCCAGGACACGACAATGTCTTCATGATCGGTGACTGTTCAGCAGTCATGGATCCAAGTTCGAACCGTCCGTACCCTCCAACTGCACAAATCGCGACACAACAAGCACACAAAGTCGCTGAGAACATTGCAGCACTCATCACAGGACGTCAAACATCGTCGTTCACGTATGAGAACAAAGGAACAGTCGCTTCACTTGGTCACAAAGACGGCATCGGCATGGTCTTCGGTAAGAAGATCTACGGTCGCAACGCATCGTTCATGAAAAAAGTCATCGATAACAAACACTTCTTCGAACTGAAAAAGCTTGGTCTTGCGATCAAAAAAGGGAAGTTCTAAGTTCACGTTTTAGGCAAATGTACACTCGTGCATTTGCCTTTTTTGTCGGTTATACTAGAAGAGATTCAAAGGGGGAACAGTATGCATATCATTCAAGCCGTGATCGGGAGTGTTCTTTATCTCGTCATGTTCTTTAGTATCGGATTCATTTTAAACATGTTGTTGCGGAGTACATGGGTGATGCTCGTACTCTATCCGATCATCATCATCATGATGATCGACAACCAATCAACGCTCGAATACTTCACGAATGCACGTGAAGCGATTCCGAATCTCGGAGACCGGATTGCTGGTCTACAGGCAGCGGATATCACGATGTTCGCAGCTGGTTTTGCTGGAATCATCATCGCCGGTCTATCTATTCGTTTCTTGCGTAAGAGCGGTTACCAAATGTTTTAAAGTCTACTTGAGTAAGTAGGCTTTTTTCGTGTCTGAAAAACCGTTATAATAAAAACAATGTCTTTAAATAAATGTGTAAGAGCAGATTGGGTTGAGAGCGAATGGATAAACAAATGTACCACGTTATCAAGGTATTGAATAATAATGTCGTCATTTGTTCGACTGGTGCGAATCAGGAAGTCATTATCCTCGCGAAAGGGATTGGCTTCGGTCGGAAGCCAGGCGATCAACTGACAGATCTCGACAAGTTGGAAAAAGTCTACACGTTGAAGGATAAAGAAGAACAGGATCAATATAAGGCGCTCGTCGGTCATCTGGATGAGAACTTCATTGCACTGATGAACGAGATCGTTTCGATGATTGAGACCCGTTTTGGTAAACGAGTCGATGAGCATATCCATATTGGATTGACGGATCACTTGACGTTTACGTTCAAGCGACTAGAACAGGGAATGGAAGTCACGAATCCATTTCTTGCCGAAACGGAAGCTTTGTATCCGGAAGAGTATGCACTTGCTGAAGAAATCGTCGAATTCATAAGTGCTGAGATGAATTTTTACTTGCCTCCAGCCGAGACAGGGTTCATTGCACTTCATATTCATTCAGCGACGAACTTCAAAGACGTACTCGAAGTCAACCGCCATCATCAGCTCGTCGGTTTAATTGCTAGTCATATCGAACAGCGACTGGGGATTAAAATCGACCGAAAATCGCTTGATTACAAGCGTCTGATTCGGCATCTTCGTTCAGCGATTGAAAGGGTTTCCAATGGGGAGTATCTAGAGGCTCCAGAAAAAGTAGAAAAGCTATTGCGTGAAGAATATCCGCTATGCTATGATACTGCTTGGGAGCTGATGTCCATCATGGAACGTCAGTTGAAGAAAGCGGTACCGCGCGGTGAGGCGACGTATCTTACGATGCATCTGCAACGCTTAGTGCAGTACGATTCAGGTAAATGACCGCACGGACTACGTGTTACTGATACGATCAGGCATGAGTGGGATGTCGGGCAAGAAGCTTTATTTCCGTTATTCAACGGGATAAGTCTATTGTCTACAATCCGCTCGTGCCTGATTTTTTTCTGTAAAAAAACGGTCAGATGTCTGACTTTTTTCGTCTCAATCATTGGCATTATTCATCATACTTCGCTCTTAACAGGAAAAGGAGGAAACACACATGTTCAAACAGATTTTTGCTGTTCTTCAACGTGTCGGTAAAGCGTTGATGCTTCCTGTAGCGATTTTGCCAGCTGCCGGTATCCTACTCGGATTCGGTAACGCGATGCAAAATCCGAACTTGACATCAAAACTCGAGTTCTTAAAAAATGATGCAATCATCAAGGTTGCAAAATTGATGGAAGCAGCTGGGGATATCATCTTCGGTAACTTAGCACTCTTATTCGCGGTCGGTGTCGCAATTGGTCTTGCAGGGGACGGCGCAGCCGGACTTGCAGCAATCGTCGGATTCTTGATCATGAACAAAACGATGAGCGTATGGCTCGGCGTTACACCTGAAATGGTCGCTAACGGTCAAGGATATGCAAACGTACTCGGTATCCCAACACTTCAAACTGGGGTATTCGGTGGTATCATCATCGGTCTGATCGCAGCTTGGGCGTACGGGAAGTATCATAATCTCGAATTGCCACAGTTCCTTGGATTCTTTGCTGGTAAACGTTTCGTTCCAATCGTCACAGCAGTTGTTTCATTGGTTGCAGGTCTTGTTCTCGTATTCGTCTGGCCGTTCGCGCAAGATGGCTTGAACTCGTTCTCGCACTTCATGATGGAGAAAAACCCAACACTCGCAGCATTCGTCTTTGGTCTCATCGAACGTTCGTTGATTCCATTCGGTCTTCACCATATCTTCTATGCACCATTCTGGTTCGAATTCGGTTCGTACAAGAATGCAGCAGGAACAGTCGTTCATGGTGACCAAGCGATCTTCTTCGCACAATTGAAAGACAACGCAACATTAACAGCTGGTACGTTCATGACTGGTAAATTCCCGTTCATGATGTTCGGTCTTCCAGCAGCAGCACTTGCGATGTACCACGAAGCTCGCCCTGAGCGTCGTGCAGTCGTTGGTGGTCTTCTTGGATCAGCAGCACTTACAGCTTTCTTGACAGGTATCACAGAGCCAATCGAATTCGCATTCTTGTTCGTAGCTCCAATCTTGTTCGCAGTTCACGCAGTCTTCGCAGGTCTTTCGTTCATGACAATGCAATTGTTGAACGTTAAGATCGGTATGACATTCTCTGGTGGTTTGATCGACTTCCTTCTCTTCGGTGTTCTTCCAGGACGCACGCAGTGGTGGCTCGTTATCGTCGTCGGTCTTGCACTTTCTGTCATCTACTACTTCGGATTCCGTTTCGCAATCCGTCAGTTCAACTTGAAAACACCAGGTCGTGAAGATGAAGTTCAAGAAACATCATCTGTTCAAGGTTCTGAACTTGCTGAAGGTATCCTTGATGCACTCGGTTCTGAATCGAACATCAAACACTTAGATGCTTGTATCACACGTCTTCGTGTCGAAGTTCTCGACAAATCAAAAGTTAACAAAGATGAGTTGAAAAAATTAGGTGCTGCTGGTGTCCTTGAAGTTGGTAACAACGTTCAAGCAATCTACGGACCGAAATCAGACAACATCAAGTCTGAGATCCAAGCCGTCATCGCATCACGCAAACAAGAAAAAACAGTCTAATGTTTTTAGGAATGAGTCCTTCTGTGGAAGGGCTCATTTTTTTTGGAAAAATCTTTTAGAATCGTTTTGCGCTAGAATATTTTAGGGTATGAACTAAGTAGTTTGTTTAAATAAAGGAGGGAATATACGCATGTGGAAAAACGTGTTTGGTGTCTTACAGCGGATTGGTAAGGCCCTGATGTTACCGGTAGCGATCTTACCGGCAGCGGGGTTATTGCTTGCGTTCGGGACAGCGTTTCAAAACCCGAACTTAACGCAATACTTGCCATTCCTCGAAAATGATTCGCTAGTCGTCATCTGGCGAGTCATGCAGGATGCAGGTGATATCATCTTTGCAAACCTCGGATTACTGTTTGCCGTCGGGGTCGCGATTGGTCTTGCGAACGGAGAAGGGGTCGCCGGCTTAGCAGCCATCGTCGGTTTCTTGATCATGAACAAGGTCATCAGTTCATTCTTACAGATTACACCCGAAAAAATCACGGAAGCACAAAAGGCGAGTGACTTGTCGTATGCGACGGTCCTTGGGATACCGACCTTGCAGATGGGGGTATTCGGAGGGATCATTGCCGGTTTGATAGCAGCGTACAGTTATAATAAATTCTTTAAAATCAAACTACCTGATTTCCTCGGATTCTTTGCAGGAAAACGTTTTGTTCCGATTGCCACTGCTTTATTCAGTCTTGTCGCAGGTTTTGCGCTCTCGTATATTTGGCCACCAATCGGGACAGGCATCAATACGTTCTCAAAAACAATCATTGAAGCAAATGAACCGCTGTCTGCCTTCATCTTTGGACTCGTCGAACGTTCGTTGATTCCGTTTGGACTTCACCATATTTGGTATTCAAGTTTTTGGTTCCAGTTTGGTGAATATACGGATAAAGCCGGAACGATTATCAACGGGGATCAGCGGATCTTCTTCGCACAATTAAAGGATGGTGTACCATTCACGGCAGGAACATATATGACCGGGAAATATCCATTCATGATGTTTGGTCTGCCGGCAGCCTGTCTTGCGATGTACCATACTGTTGCGAAGGATCGTCGTAAAGCCGTCGAAGGTTTGTATTTCTCGGCTGCCTTGACTTCTTTCCTAACTGGTATCACTGAGCCAGTTGAGTTTTCATTCGTATTCGTTGCACCACTCTTGTTTGCTGTTCACGCAGTCTTTGCTGGACTTTCATTCATGATCATGGATTTATTGAACGTCAAGATCGGGATGACGTTCTCGGGTGGATTGATTGACTATACGTTATTCGGAATTCTACCGAACCGAACCTCGTGGTGGCTCGTCATTCCAGTCGGTCTTGTCTTCGCCGTCATCTATTACTTCGGATTCCGTTTCGTCATCACGAAGTTTGATCTAAAGATTCCGGGACGCGAAGCGATTAAAGAAGGTGCCGCTACCTCAACGGCACAAGCAGGCGATCTACCGTATGAAATTCTACAAGCATTCGGTGGTCCATCAAACATTAAACATTTAGATGCTTGTATCACACGACTTCGGATTACGGTCAATGATAAATCAGGCGTCAACAAAGAGCGCTTGAAAGAACTTGGTGCTGCCGGTGTTCTTGAAGTCGGAGATAACGTCCAGGCGATCTTTGGACCGAAATCCGATGGTATCAAGACAGAGATGGCAGACATCATGAAAGATCCAAACTATAAACCAAAAGAAACACCGGAAGCTGATCCAATTCCACAAGTACCAACAGGGGATGAGGCACGGACATCTGGAAATGGTGCAGTAGATACCGGTCCACTCGCTGGAGATCGTGGTGGGGCTTACGTGCCTGAAGATGGATATGTCGCACCGCTAAGCGGTATCATTCGTTCTCTCGATGATGTACCGGACCAAGTCTTTTCCGGTCGCATGATGGGTGACGGATATGCAATCGAACCAACGGAAGGATATGTCGTCTCTCCGGTTTCTGGTGAGATCACGACGTTCTTCCCTACGAAACATGCAATCGGAATTCTTGCGGATAATGGAGATGAAATCTTAATCCACATCGGTATTGATACGGTGTCACTCGAAGGAAAAGGATTCGAGGCGTTGGCGAAAGCCGGCGATCGTGTCGAACCGGGGACACCACTTCTCAATGTCGATCTTGAACAAGTACGACCACTCGTACCATCATTACTGACACCAATCATCGTCACAAACAGTGGCGATCGAAAAGTCGACGTTGATGTCGGACGGACGGTCGAAGCCGGAGAAGCGATTTCGTATCGAGTAGAATAAAGAAGAAAAGCGACGGATCGCCCTGAGCGATCCGTCTTTTTTTGTGTGAAACGATCGTAGAGCACATTTGATAATGAGATTTTGCACATATGATGATACAATGAGTTAGCTATTATAAGAGTTAGCTAATTTTTTTGAGAAATGAGGTGCGTCGATGTCTTCGACTACAACAAAAACGAATACGACACCTGTCGTCATCGGATTATTGATTGGGATTTTAGTCGCGGCGATGGATAACACGATCGTTGCGACAGCGATGCCGACGATCGTCAGTGAACTGAATGGGTTTGATCAGTATGCATGGGTCACGTCGGCTTACATGATCGCAACCGTTGCTGGGATGCCGATCTTCGGTAAACTGAGTGACATGTATGGAAGAAAACGCTTCTTCCTCTTTGGAATGCTCCTCTTCATGGTAGGGAGTATCTTGTGTGGAATGGCAGACTCGATCATTGAATTGTCTGCCTATCGTGCCTTGCAAGGGCTCGGTGGTGGGGCGTTGATGCCAATTGCCTTTACAATCATCTTTGATATCTTCCCACCGGAAAAACGGGGAAAAGTCAGTGGGTTGTTTGGAGCGGTCTTCGGTATCTCGAGTATCTTCGGACCGTTGCTTGGTGCCGTATTGACGGATTCCCTCGACTGGCGCTGGGTGTTTTATATCAATATCCCACTCGGATTGATTGCTCTTGGTCTCGTGACAGTTTTCTATCAGGAATCACCGGTGCACCGGACACAGAAAATCGACTACGTCGGTGCCTTTACGCTTGTCGCCGGATTAGTTTTATTCTTACTCGCGCTCGAAATGGGTGGCAAAGAGTATGCATGGTCTTCGCCACAAATTCTTGGTCTGTTCGGAGCAGCGCTAGTCGCGTTCGTTGCCTTCGCATTTGCTGAACGACGTGCTGCGGATCCCGTCATTACGTTCAGTCTATTCCCTCGTCGCTTATTTGCGGCAACACAGGGCGTTGCGTTCTTTTATGGATTCGTCTTCATCTCGGCGAGTGTATTCATTCCAATCTTCGTGCAAGGTGTCTTTGGTGGCAGTGCGACGAACTCCGGTCTGATCCTGATGCCGATGTTGATTGCCTCAGTCATCTCGGCGCAACTTGGTGGACAGTTGCCGAACAAGTTTGGATTCCGAAACGTCATGATTGTCTCGGCTGTCTTTTTCTTACTCGGTGTCTATCTCCTCAGTACGATGACGCTTGATACATCCCGAACTGCAGTCACGATCTATATGATCATTCTCGGCTTTGGGGTTGGATTTAGCTTCTCCTTGCTGAATTTAGCGAGTATCAATGGAATCGAGATGCAACGTCGTGGCGCAGCGACCTCGATGGGGTCAACATTCCGAACAATCGGGATGACGCTTGGTGTCACGGTTCTTGGAATCATTCAGTCACGAACGTTTACGTCAGCTGTCTCCGATCGGTTGCCGCAAGGTGGAGCGCCGTCGGGTGGACAATTCCCAACGGCTGATGCGTTTGCGAAGATGCCACCAGAAGTTGCGACAGCGATTAAGACGTCTCTTGCAGAATCGATCTCAACCGTCTATTTCTGGGCATTGATTCCAGCAGTGCTTGGTGTCATCTTTATCTTCTTGATGGGGAACGAGCGTCCGATTTTATCGGAACAAGCGGCTCCGGAAAAGAAAAAACAAGCTCAATAATCATGTTTAAACAACGTCTTCTTTCTTATTAGAAAGGGGCGTTGTTTTTTTGTTTTAATAAGACAAAAAAAGACGAACCTGGATTTCTCCAGATTCGTCTACAGGAATTATTTTTTGATATCGAATGTCGTGCTGAGGAAGTCGACGACTTCTTCTGCTGTATCCATATCGAGAACTTGCTCAACGATTGCTTCACATTCTGACTTGTTGAGGCGTGTCATCAAGCTACGTGCGCGAAGGACAGATGATGCTGACATCGAGAACTCATCAAGACCAAGACCAAGAAGGATCGGAAGTGCCAATTCTTCTCCGGCCATCTCACCACACATGCCGACCCATTTGCCTGCTTTGTGTGCTTCAGTGATGACGTTGTTCAAGAGGTTCAAGATCGCTGGGTTGAACGGTTGGTAAAGGTATGATACTTTTTCGTTCATCCGGTCTGCTGCCATCGTATATTGAATCAAATCGTTCGTTCCGACTGAGAAGAAATCGACTTCTTTTGCGAACTGACGAGCCATGACCGCAGTTGCTGGGATCTCGACCATCATACCGACTTCGATGTCTTCTGATACTGTAACGCCTTCAGCTTGGAGATTTGCTTTCTCTTCAAGGAGAAGTGCTTTTGCAGCACGGAACTCTTCAATCGTTGCGATCATCGGGAACATGACAGCGAGTTTGCCGTATGCACTTGCACGAAGAAGTGCGCGCAATTGCGTACGGAACAAGTCTGTTTGATCGAGACAGAGACGGATCGCACGGTAACCGAGGAACGGGTTCATCTCGTGTGGGAGATCAAGGTACGACAATTCTTTGTCGCCACCGATATCGAGTGTCCGGATGACGACTTTTTTATCGCCCATTGATTCGAGAACCGTTTTGTATGCTGTGAACTGCTCGTCTTCCGTTGGGAACGTCTCTGCATCCATGTAGAGGAATTCCGTACGGTAGAGACCGACTGCTTCTGCACCGTTCTCAAGAACGCCTTTGACATCGTTTGGTGTACCGATGTTTGCAGCGAGCTCGACGTGATGACCGTCAGCTGTCATTGTTTTTTCATTCTTGAGTTTTTTCCACTCTTCTTTTTGTGCGATGTATGCTGCACGTTTTGCTTCATACTCAGCCACTTGCTCTTCGCTTGGGTTGACGATGACGTCACCTTCCGCACCATCAAGGATGAGAAGATCGCCGTGCTTAACGTCCGTTAAAACAACTTTTGTTCCGACGACTGCTGGGATTTCGAGTGAACGTGACATGATGGCAGAGTGCGATGTCCGGCCACCAATGTTCGTTGCGAAACCTTTTGCATATTTACGGTTCAATTGAGCTGTATCTGAAGGCGTCAAGTCTTCCGCGATGATGATGACTTCTTCGTTGATTTGAGCTGGAGTAACGAACGTGATACCAAGAAGGTGAGCCATCGTCCGTTTTGTAACGTCACGGACGTCTGCTGCACGTTCGCGCATGTATTCGTTATCCATTGATTCGAAAATCATGACCATCATGTTCGCGACTTCATCGAGTGCTTTCGCAGCATTTGCTTGTTCGTCCTCGATTTTTGCGTTCACCTGACTAACGATTTCCGGATCTTCTAAAATAAGAAGGTGAGCTGAGAAAATCTCTGCTTTATCTGGACCTAATTCTTGTAAGGTATTTTCACGAATGACTTCGAGTTCCGTCTTCGATTTTGCAATCGCTGCTTGGAAACGTTCTTTTTCCGCAGCTGCATCCTCGATTTTGTGCGATGGAATTTCAAAGACCGGTGTTTCCATCACGAATGCCTTTGCAATCGCGATCCCTGCAGAAGCGCCAATTCCCTTGATATGTTGTGCCATGTGCATTACCCTCTTTTCAGTAAGTTTTTTTAACGCGACGACTTCGTTTCTTAGCTATCTATAGATACCCATAAACGCCTCTCTCTTAACGAGCCTTCTGCGTACTCTTCCTTGAATGAAAACGTAGACATTTCCCGGAACAGCAAACGCATCGTTTCTTGAAGTGTCTCAACATTTCACCCGTTTAATCCTATCATATTGTGAAACGAGCAACAATTGTTTGAAACCAAGCATTTCGACAAATTGTCGAACAGAAGTAGTGAAAGCGTTTACGATAAGTCGAGAGGCTATCAGTTGGAAAATGTCTGAAAACACTTCATACTAATAGATACTAGTCAAAGGGGGAGTTTTATATGCAAACGAATCAATCCGTAGACGTACTCGTTGTCGGGATTTCAGGAAATCAACCACTCGATGAACGGTTACAAGCATTATATGGTGACAAATTAGAGGAGTGGGTCCGTCAAGGCGACATCTCAACGAAACGAGGAGAACTGCGCTTGTTGCCAACATTAACGGGAGACGTCGCGCGAGTCTTGTTCGTTGGACTCGGGAAAGTCGATCAACTCGCGCAAGATGATTTACGGCGCTTACTCGGAAAAGCAGCACAACATGTCAAAACACGTCGCTTAGAACATGTTACGGTCGACGCAACGACATTCCCAGGACAACCTGTCGAACTGATTGCCGAGACATTTACCCTCGCTACATATGAGGTCAAGCATTATAAGACGTCTCCTTCCAAAGCATATACGTTACATCTGACGGTCTTACCTTCAGAGGAAGAAGCAACACGCCGTGGAACGGTCTTGGCTGAAGCGACGAACTTAGCGCGTCGTCTCGTAACGATGCCAGGGAATCTCTTAACAGCTCCGGCGCTTGCGGACGAAGCGCGTTTCATCGCGGAACGTCATGGACATGACCTCCGGATCATTGATAAGGAAGAGATGGAAGCACTTGGCATGGGCGCCTTGCTTGCCGTCAACCAAGGATCCGTCATTCCACCGAAATTGATCGTTCTTGAATATAAAGGGTCAGCAGAAGCACCGATCGCGGTCGTCGGGAAAGGTGTCACCTTCGACACAGGTGGTTATTCAATCAAACCGAAAGACGGCATCGTTGGAATGAAAGGCGACATGGGTGGAGCGGCAGCCGTTCTCGGTCTATTTGAAGCACTCGGTCAGCTCAAGCCAGATGTTCACGTCATTGGTGTCATTCCAGCGACGGACAATATGATTTCAGGAGATGCCTTCAAACCGGATGATGTCATTACATCGATGGCGGGTAAAACGATCGAAGTCTTGAACACGGACGCAGAAGGACGGCTTGTCCTCGCTGACGCAGTCACGTACGTTAAAGAGTATCAGCCAAAAGCAATCATTGATCTCGCGACTTTGACAGGTGGTGTACTTGTTGCTCTTGGTACAGAAATCACAGGTGCTTTGACGAATGATGCGTCGCTCTACGAACGTTTTGAACAGGTGACGAAAGAGACGAATGAGATGGTTTGGCAAATGCCGTATGTCGATGCGTTCATCAAACAAGTCCGTCGTTCGGATGTAGCAGACTTGAACAACTCACCAGGACGAATGGGGCATATGATCTTCGGTGGTGCGTTCGTCGGCGAATTCGTTGGGGACACACCTTGGCTACACCTCGATATCGCTGGAACATCAGAACAAAATCAAGCGTCCGAGATTGGTCCAAAAGGCGCAACTGGTGTCATGGTCCGTAGCCTGTACCGGTTCGTCGAGCAAGAAAAATGAGACGCTGGAATCTACTCGGCGTTTTGTTGACGATTCTTACCATCATCTGGTACATGGATGCGCGCGACCAGCTATCGCTTGGTCTCGCGACGTTCATCGGTATCTTCACGGTGTTGTCGCTACTACGTTCTTTCCGGGAGAAGACGAATGAACGTCATCGGGATTGACGCTGCGAAGGCGGGGTGGGTCGTCGTCATGTACAAAAATGGTCGTTATACGGGATCCGTCGAACCGACGCTTGCACAGATTCCGATCGCTGACCGGATTTGGATCGACATGCCGATTGGCTTGACCGAGGGACGACGGGAAACGGATCAACTGTTGCGACAGGAATTACGCCCCGGGCGAACGAGTAGTGTCTTTAATGCACCGTTCCTCAGTGCGTTGACTGCTTCAACTTATATGGAAGCAAATGATTTGGCAAAACAACATGCTGGCATCGGGCTTTCAAAACAAGCATGGTATCTCTTACCGAAAATTCGGGAAGTCCGTCATGCATATCGGAGCGAAATGATTGAAGCGCATCCGGAAGTTTGCTTCGCGCGACTCGCTGGTCATCCGGCACGTTTCTCAAAAAAGATGACAGAAGGCATCGCAGAACGAATCGAATTGCTCGAGCGCTTTGATTGTCCGCCGCTATGGGAACAGCGTCACTCACATGTTGCAATCGATGATTGGCTGGATGCGTGTCTACTTGCGACCGGTGCCCGTTATCCGTGCGATTTTCTACCGGCAAGTCAGCCGGTGGATCCGGAAGGATATCCTTTATATGCAGCAGCACCAAAAAATCACCCTCACCGAAATGGTGTGGGTGATCCTTTGACAAAGTCCCAGATGTAATGGAAAATCTGTGCGTTGTAGAGTGCTTTTAAGATGACAGCAATCAATGGTCCGAGAATTAGTCCGAACACACCGAAGAATTGAATACCGACAAACAGTGCAATCAGTGCAGTGATTGGTTGAATGCCAATACTGTCACCAACGATCTTCGGTTCCATGATGTTGCGTTGAAGAATGACGAGGGCGTACAAAATACCAAGGCCAATCGCAAGCGTCGTATCTCCGGTAATCAAGGAGTAGGCGATCCAAGGCAAGAAGACGGAACCGGTACCAAGGTACGGCAAGATATCGAAAAAGGCAGCGATAAAGGCGACTGCAAATGGGTGCTCTACACCAATGATGAACAAACCAATCAAGACGATGAAAAACGTGATCGTGATCAAGGTGAGCTGTGCCTTCAGATAGCCGAACAAGGCAGAGCGTAAGCTTAGGAAGACGGACTCGAAACGAGCGAACCAAGGGAGCATCTCATAGCGTTTCAATCGCATCTCGTACTGATGCCAATCTTTTGCGATGAAGAACCAAGCGAGTAAGACGATGACGAAAATCAAGGCAATCGATGGCAACGTCGCAAGGACCGTCTGTAACATCATGGCGATACTTTTTGAACCTTCGCCAATCGCACTCGCAAGTGAACTACCGAGCGATTGGATACTGTTTTGGACCGTGTTTTGTTGCGATGGTTCCAGTGAACGCAAGGCTTCAGAAGCATCGTTCCAGATGGGTGCCAGCTTTTCATTGTAGAGCTTTTGAAAATACAGGCTCAACTCTTGAATTTGCGCTGGTAATTGATTGGCGACAAATACAAGACCGCGAATCAATTGCATGATGATCAAGGCGAGGGAACCAACTAATAGACCACTGATTAAAATAATCGATAACAACGCACCCCATCCACGATTGATTCGGAACCGCTTTTGGAAGAAATCGACAAGCGGTCGGCTGAATAGGGCAAGCAGAAACGCAAAGACAAACGGATACAAGATGGACGAGAGGCGGAGGAGTAACCATCCACCAACTAAGAAGGCGAAGATCACCGTCAAGAACCGGGCCATTTGCCAAAGACGTTCAGTCGACACAAGCAACACCTCTTACTAGATTATGTAGAATTAATTGATATCATCATATCATGTTTAGGTAGGTTACGAGTCATTCAAAAGGAGGAGATCTCGATGCGTAAAAGAGAAATCGGACTATTTGCTGCGTTGATTGCTGCGTCATCCATTGGAATCCGAGAATGGAAGAAAAATCAGGCGTTTGCAAAGCGCGTCAAACAGGAGACAGAAGCGCAAGTACGCCAGGCTATCGTGGAGGGTCAGACAGATGGAACAGATGAAGACACTGCAACAAAAGGTTGATGCGACGATTCGATCACTCGGTGGTTATTTTCGACCACTATCTGGTCTTGCACGACTGACGGAGGAAATCGGTGAGGTCGGGGAAGCATTTGAACAAAATGATTTAGAAGCCCTTCGCTTTGAACTTGTCGATGTCTTGATGATCTCGACTTGTCTTGCCAATCAATACGTGACGAATCTCGCAGAACAGCATGAGATACTCGGTACGGCAAACGATGAACAGGACGGTTCGTTTTATCGACTTGTTCATGAAGCAGGTCAAATTGCACGTGTCATGAACGGGTATGAAGGCGATAAACCGCCGAAATCGAAAGATGCGATCGTGCCGATCGGTCATTCCTTAGCACGTCTACAACGTGAACTGTTTCGTTTGGCGCGACCGCTTCGACTCGATTTACTGACAGAAATCGACCGGACGAATGAAAAGAATTTGAAGCGGGATAAAACACGCTTTGCGTTGACGCGTGATCCCATTACGGAAGAGACAATCGATCATTTCCGGAGTGCGACAGGAAGTGAGGCACGCCTCTGGGGAGCACCTATTTATGAGGATGATCGAACATTAGCGGATAATATGGAGGCGGCACTTCCGTCGCTTCGACGATTCCTCCGCTGTGCGCCGATCGAGGGAATCGAGGCGTTTGTCTTTGAGGCACCGATGGAACGTTCGCGTAGTTTGGTCGAAGTGAAAGAATTAGCGGACGAGATGGGGCGCTTGATTAAAGAGCGGACACCACTTGATTTCAAGGACTCACCGTATCGATTAGAAGTCTTTGCGCCACAACTAGGTCCAGTCTCACCGTATCATGCGGAAGACGATCATCGGATGTTCCTTGTTTTGTATATCGATTGAGATGAAATAAGCCGCCTGCTCTCGTGAGCAAGCGGCTTATTTGTCGTTGACTTATCGTGAACGAGATGATGCTGCCTCATCTTGGTCTTGCCATTGTTTCATGAAGCGTTGGATGCGAGCGATCGCTTCTTGTAGCTGTTCGATCGAACTCGCGTAACTTGCCCGAACATATCCTTCACCACTTGCGCCGAAGACGGATCCTGGGACAACAGCGACACGTTCAGCAAGTAACAATTGCTCCGCGAACTCTTCACTCGTTAGTCCAGTATGACCGATGTACGGGAAGGCATAGAAGGCACCTCCTGGTAAGTGTGTCGGGAGGCCCACATCGTTTAACGCCTTGACGAAATAGTTCCGGCGTTGACGATAACTCGTCACCATATCAGGGACTGTCTTATGACGAGAACGGAGTGCTTCAATTCCTGCAAACTGGACGAGCGTTGGTGCACACATCATTCCATATTGATGTACCTTCAGCATCGATTGCGTGATTGCGGATGGCGCGCAAGTAAAACCGAGCCGCCAGCCTGTCATCGCGAAGGCTTTCGAGAAACCATTGATGATGATCGTGCGCTCCCGCATACCGGGGAGGGTTGCGAAACAGATCGCTTCCGTTTCGTAAGACAGTTCCGCATAGATCTCGTCACTGATGACATATAGATCATGTTTTTGAACGAGCAGTGCAAGATCGGCGAGTTGATCGCGTGTCATCGTGGAACCCGTCGGATTCGATGGGAAACAGAAAATGATCGCTTTCGTTTTGTCCGTCAGCAGTTGCTCGATCGTTTCCGGTTGAATCGCAAAACCATCTTCGGCATGGCAGGCAGCAGCGACAGGGATTCCTCCAGCGAGTTCGATCAAGGGAGCATACGAAACGAATGCTGGTTCGACGACGATGACTTCATCACCGGGATTGATTAAACTACGGAAGGCAAGATCGAGTCCTTCCGAGGCACCCGTCGTAACGATGATCTCTTCCGTCGTTGAATAGGAGATCGCGAATTTTTCTTGCATGTAAGTGGCGATTTCTTGTCGGAGTTCAAGTAAACCGGCGTTAGCACTATATGCAGTATAGCCTTGTTCGAGCGCAGCAAAGCTTGCTTCCCGTACATTCCAAGGCGTGACGAAATCGGGTTCACCGACACCGAGGGAAATGACGTCTTCCATTGATCCTGCTAGATCAAAGAAACGGCGAATGCCGGACGGAGCTAACTGTTCGACGCGTTCAGATAAAGATTTCATGGAGACACCTTCAATCGTTTGTCATCATCATCCTGACTGAATAGGACGCCATCATGCTTGTATGTCTTCAAGCGGAAATGCGTCGTCGTCGAGATGACAGAATCGAGCGTCGATAATTTTTCAGAGACGAATTGGGAAACCTCTTGCAACGACTTGCCATCTAGGACGACTTGTAAATCGTATGCACCTGACATCAAATAGAGCGACGTCACTTCCGGGAAACGATGGATCCGTTCGGCGACTTCGTCAAAGCCACGACCACGTTTCGGTGTGACTTTGACGTCAATGAAAGCTGTCACACCATGATGGGCATGAATCTTTTGCCAGTCGATGACAGCGGTGTAGCCGAGTAGAACACCGTCACGTTTGAATGTCTCGATTGAAGCTGCTACTTCTGACGCTTCCCAGTCGAGCATCTGAGCGAGTAAGTTCACATCCATCGGACCATTTTGTGTTAATAATGCTAATAATTCGAGTTGTTTTTCGGTGTACATGGAATCACTCACTTTCTGTCAATTGACCATTAAAGGTACGGCGTGTCTGGCGCAAGCGCGCGCGACGTTCCGCCTGGACGATATGGAAGTTCTTCATTTCACGAGTTGGTAGCTGATGCTTGTCGACAAGTCGGTCAAAATAGACACGTCGCGCTGCGTCTTGTCGTGCCGATTCATGATTGCCGGACGGGTTGAAGGCGTACAAAACGGTTGCACGTGCCGGGTGTAGTACTAAATGATCCTTGCCGACTCGTAGAATCCAGTCCCAGTCCCAATAATTGAAGACTTCTTCATCAAACGGACCGAGTTGATCGTGAAGTGATTTACGGTAGAGTGACCCGGACGGAATGTACGTCGAATCTTCTCGTATCGTTTCCGAATCATACGGATACGCGAACGGCTCGGAATCAAGTGCGATTCGGTGATCGCCTTCCCAGCGATACGTAAAGAGTTCTGCATCTGTATACGTCAAATCCGCACCTGCTTCGATGTCGCCGACTGCTTCTTCGAGGTGGCTTGGCAATAGGAGATCATCGTCATCATGAAGTAAGATATATCGACCGGAAGAGAGCATGACACCATGGTTTCGAGCGCGAACATGATGGTTTTCAGGTAGATCGACATATGTCAGTTGCAGACGATCCTGATAGGCAGCGGTCACTGCTGAGACATCGTCGCCATTATTGTTTAGGATGATGACTTCGAAGTCTTGATAGTGTTGACGCGTCAACGCTTCTAGCGCTTCGGCTAGTTCACGAGGACGATTGTATGTTGGAATGATGATGGATACAGTTGGCATCAGTGATCGCTCCTTGAACAAAGACACCTGTCCAGGAACAGGTGTCTTCTTGTTTTTTTACATGTACTCTTCGATGCGTGGAAGCAATTCATTCCATTCCGCTTCTGGTTCTTTCGTGACAGTTACGAAGTCACCGTAAGCGAACAGATTGTCGATGCCATCGATGGCGATCAACGATGCAAGCAACGCATCTTCAGGCGTATCTTCTTTTTTGACACTCGTACTTTTTGCACCGAAGCGCTGTTCTTCGAGCGTAATTTTGACGGAATTCGGATTTGGTGTGTAATCGACTTGCATGAGATAAGCTCCTTTCAACGTACATACGTATATGCCGTCTTTCGTGATAGATGGATTGAGTCCTTCTTCCTTATAGACGGAAGATCGATACGTTCAGTATATCAGAAAATTCAAAGAGAATATTTTTCTTCTGATAGGAGAATTGAACCATCTTTATTTTAAGTGGTCATTTGACCTTATAATACATTTTGCTCGCTATCTCAATATATCTCAAAAGGCGTCATGATGCCTTTTTCAAATTGTTTGACCTGAATTTCAAAGCAAGGGGTTATTTTTTTGAATTTCAGTGATAACCTATATCTTGTACATTAACAGGTTTAAAAACGTCTAAAACGTCTATATATAGAGTGACACTTGTAGAGTTTCTTCTATATGTAGGACGTCTTTTTTTAGTTTAGCGTATTTCATTGTGTAATGCGAACCTGTTTAACGATAGAGAATGGGAGTGGTTCATAGTGGCATCTCCACTGAATACAGCACGCATCTTTAAAGGTGCAATGACAATAGAAGACGTATATGTCGTGATTCGACAGGCAACGGAAACGTATCCGGAGCTCGATATCGACCGCTATACAGAACGTGCCATCCGAGCGCTTGAAGGGAAGTCCTTACAAGCAGATCAAGTCTATGAACTGTTAACGATGCACGCACTCGATATGTTGAAGGCAGAAGAGCCGAACTGGACATTCGTAGCGACAGCGACTTACTTAAATCGGTTATACCTTGAAGCAGGTGAAAATCGCGGATATGCAGCAGAAGAACGGTATGGCTCGCTGTATACGCTGATTGAAAAACTGACAGAAATCGGCATCTTCACGAAACATTTACTGGATGCGTATTCGAAGGAAGACGTCAACGAACTGTCGGCAACGATCGATCCATCCCGCGACCACTTGTTCACATACATTGGTCTTCGAACACTTGCAGACCGGTACCTCGCACGTGATCACGTCAAAAACTTGTACGAGCTTCCGCAAGAACGATTCATGGTCATCGCGATGACACTGATGCAGAATGAACCGAAGGAACGCCGTTTAGAACTCGTCAAAGAAGCTTACTGGGCGTTGTCTAACCTTTACATGACAGTTGCGACACCGACGCTTTCGAACGCTGGTAAGTCTTACGGTCAGCTCTCGTCGTGTTTCATTGACACAGTAGATGATTCACTACGCGGCATCTATGATTCAAATACGGACGTAGCGACGCTTTCTAAAGGCGGCGGCGGAATCGGCGTCTATATGGGGAAAATCCGCTCACGTGGTTCAGACATCAAAGGCTTTAAAGGTGTTTCAAGCGGCGTTATCCCGTGGATGAAGCAATTGAACAACACGGCAGTCAGCGTCGATCAGCTCGGTATGCGTCAAGGTTCGATTGCTGTTTACCTCGACATCTGGCACAAGGATATCCTAGAGTTCTTGGATGCGAAGCTCAACAACGGTGATGAACGACTTCGGACACATGACTTGTTCACAGGCGTCAACTTACCGGACCGTTTCATGCGTGCTGTTGAAGCACGAGAAGACTGGCATTTGTTTGACCCACATGAAATCCGGACGGTCATGGGCTTCAGTCTTGAAGATTACTTCGATGAGACAGAGAAAGGTGGTAGTTTCACAGAACGCTACGAAGCATGTGTCAACGAACCACGCCTCAGCAAAAAAACAGTTCCAGCGATCGATCTCGTCAAACGCTACATGCGTTCGCAACTCGAGACAGGGACACCATACATGTTCTTCCGTGACGCGGTTAACCGTGCAAACCCGAATAAACATGCAGGGATGATCTACTCGTCAAACCTCTGCTCGGAAATCATGCAGAATATGAGCCCGACGACCGTAACGGAAGAATATACGGAAGATGGTAAAATCATCGTCACGAAGACACCGGGTGATTTCGTCGTCTGTAACTTATCATCGATTGCGCTTGCACGAGCTGTTCGTTCTGACGTCTTAGAGCGCTTGATCCCGATTCAAATGCGGATGCTTGATAACGTCATCGATTTGAATACGATTGATGTCCCGCAAGCACAATTAACGAACCAAAAATACCGTGCCGTTGGTCTTGGAACGTTCGGTTGGCACCATCTGCTCGCACTCGAAGGCATTCGTTGGGAATCGGTTGAAGCGGTGCAATACGCTGACCGCCTTTACGAAAAAATCGCTTACTTGACGATCGATGCGTCGATGCAACTCGCGAAAGAAAAAGGAGCGTACCGTCTCTTCGAAGGATCGGAATGGCAAACAGGTGAGTACATCAAACGTCGCCATTACAAAACGACGGAGGAACTCGATTGGGATCGTCTCCAAGCGGACATCACGGCGTACGGAATGCGTAACGCCTACTTGATGGCAGTCGCACCGAACTCATCGACAGCAATCATTGCTGGTAGTACGGCATCGATTGATCCAATCTACAAAAAAGTCTACTCGGAAGAGAAGAAAAACTACAAGATCCCAGTTACAGTTCCGGATTTAACACCGGAAACGAACTGGTTCTATAAATCAGCGTTTGAGATTGACCAGTTGTGGAGCATTCGTCAAAATGCTTCGCGTCAGCGTCACATCGACCAAGCAATCAGTTTCAATCTGTACGTGAAAAATAACGTCAAAGCAAAAGAGTTACTCGAGATGCACATGGAAGCATGGCAACTCGGGATGAAGACGATCTACTACACGCGTTCGACGACGGTTGAGATCGACGAATGTGAGTCGTGTTCATCATAAGATAAGGAGGACGATATCATGAAGGCAGCAATCGTATACGCGTCATTGAGTGGAAACACGGAGGAGGTGGCAGAACTCGTCGCAAAGACGTGTTCTGAAATGGGAATCGAGCCGACGATGTTGTTTGCGGACGAAGTGACGACGTATCAGTTAATGCCTTATGATATCGTCTATTTTGGTTCGTATACGTGGGGAGATGGACAGTTACCCGACGATATGCGCGATTGTCTTAGAACGGTTTTAAAAGAGAGCACGCATGCGATTCCGCAGGCAGCTGTTTTTGGAACGGGAGATAAGATGTTCGTCAAATATTGTCGCGCCGTTGATGAGATGGCGTATCATCTCTCGAAATTCGGTGTACCGCTTGCCGGAGAATTGTTGAAAATCGAACAGTCACCGCGTAATCGTCCACATCTCGTCAAGGAATGGACAAAACGAACCATTCTTCAATTACAGCAAGAGGGAGTCGAAGCACATGGAACAGCTACAAAAAATCAAACTGCTTGATGCACGTCATCCAAATCGCGCGACAGCGATCATCGGTGGCGAAACAAGTGCCATCGTCAACTGGAACGACATTGCGTATCCACAGTTTTATTCAATCTATAAACAACTATTATCAAACTTCTGGATTCCAGATGAGATTTCGATGTCAAAAGACATGCAACAATGGAATCAATTAAGCGAACGGGAACAAGACGCCTTTAAACGAATCATTGGTCTACTCTCGATCCTCGACTCGGTTCAGACACGCTACATCCTCGAATCAGCGATGTTCACATCGGATTCGTCCGTTCATGCGATTCTTGCTATCATCGCGCAACAGGAAGTCGTTCATAATCAATCGTACAGCTACGTCTTATCCAGCTTGGTTCCATTAGCTGAACAAAACCGGATTTTTGATATCGCAAAAGACGATGATATGGTCATGAAGCGTAACGCATTCATTCTTGATTTATACGAAGACTTCCAAAATGACCGAACTCCAGAAAACTTTGCGAAATCACTTGTTGCGTCAATCGTTCTTGAAGGCATCAACTTCTATTCAGGCTTTGCCTTCTTCTATAACTTAGCCCGTCACCAAAAGATGGTCGGGACGTCGACGATGATCAGCTATATTCAACGTGATGAACTCCAACACTCGTACTTCATCAGTCAATTGTTACGTGCTGTTTTGTCAGAGCATCCAGAAATCGATGCTGATGGATCGTTCACACAATTCGTCTATGACACGTTCAAACGTGCCGTTGATCTTGAAATTGAGTGGAGCGAGTATGTATTGCGTGATTTAGACGGTCTTGACGTCAGTGAAATGCGTGACTACGTCAAGTATCTCGCGAATAAACGTCTTCGCGTCATTGGCTTGTCGGATCTCTATGAAGGGCACGACGAAGACGTCATGCCGTGGATTCGTGCGTATTCGGATGATTCGATGAACGCGACGAAATCGGACTTCTTCGAACAAAAATCACGTTCGTATGCGAAAGTAACGGATGCAAATGGATTCGATGATCTGTAAGTAATAAATAGATCAATTGGTGATTGCTTCTACTCTATATTTCCTTTACGCTAGGACAGGTGAGGTCTTGCTCGACTCCTGCGGAAAAAAGTCATCATGACCTTGGAAGATACAAAGTATCTGAAGCGGCATGAGCGCTTGTCCGCGGAAAGCGATTAGACCGAGACTGTCCGTTTTTTTGAGAGTCTTATCTGTCTTTTGTCTTTATCGTTTCAAGCATCACTTTTCTTTATCACTTAGGTCAATTCAGCAATAGAACAAAAAAAGGGCCGAACTCGGAAAGTTCGGCAGAATCAGGGGGAATACTTGAAGTCTTGCTACTAAAATGTTCCCTTGTGAAATAAAAAATAAACAAATTCCAAAAATATTTTTTACGATACAAGAAAAGTGTGTTATTATAAGTTGATGAATTTAGTTAGGGAGTGTATACATTATGGCAAACTTTGAAAAAGACCAAGTCGTTACTGGTAAAGTAACTGGTATTCAAAACTTCGGTGCTTTCGTAGCACTTGACGAGCAAACACAAGGTCTCGTCCACATCTCAGAAATCTCACACGATTACGTAAAAGATATCAACGATTACGTAAAAGTTGGCGATGAAGTAACTGTTAAAGTTCTCGACATCGACGAAGCTAACAAAAAAATGAAGCTTTCGATCAAAGCAACTCAGGAAGCTCCAAAACGTGAAGCACGCGCGAAAGGTCCACGCAAAAACGCTGGACGTCGCGATGCAGGTCCTGCTTTCAAACAAGAAGAAGCACCTGGATTCAACGTTCTTAAAGGTAAATTGGAAGAATGGATTGAAAAATCAAACTTCCAAAAATAAGCCACATGAGAGAATCGACATCGGTCGGTTCTCTTTTTTTATGCAATTTTTACATAGAATAAGCATTAAATTAGATGCGAAAGGGGAATGTGTGGATAATGTAAGGTGTTCATTACTTATTGAGGAGGCAACACAGATGGAAAACTTTGAATATCGCAATCCAACGAAACTTATTTTTGGTGACGGTCAAGTCAGCCAACTGAAACCACAACTCGAAGCACTTGGTGCAAAGAAAGTCATGCTCGTCTTTGGTGGCGGTAGTATCAAACGTAACGGCGTTTATGATGATGTTACACGTGAACTCAACGCGGCAGGAATCGAGTACGTCGAATGCGACGGTGTCGAACCGAACCCACGTATCGAAACAGCAGAGCGCGGTATCAAAATCGCACGTGAAGCAGGCGTAGACGCATTGCTTGCACTCGGTGGCGGTTCTGTCATCGACTGCACGAAATTGATTGCTGCTGGTATCCCGTATGAAGGCGAAGCATGGGATCTCGTCATCGGTAAAGCAACACCAGAAACAGTCATTCCATTTGGAACAGTCTTGACGCTTGCAGCGACAGGTTCTGAGATGAACTCAGGATCCGTTATCACGAACTGGAAGACACAAGAGAAATACGGATGGGGTAGCCCGCTTACGTTCCCAACATTCTCAATCCTTGATCCGAAATACACAGTCAGTGTACCAAAAGATCAAACGATTTACGGTATCGTCGATATGATGAGTCACTGCCTTGAGCAATACTTCCACCCTGCGCATGCACCTGTCCAAGAACGTATGACAGAAGGTGTTATGAAAGCAGTCGTTGAAGCAGCACCAAAACTCGTCAACGATCTCGAGAACGTTGAACTTCGTGGTACGATTCTTTTTGCTGGTACGATGGCACTCAACGGTGTTCTTCAAATGGGGGCACGCGGCGACTGGGCATCACACAACATCGAGCACGCTGTTTCAGCTGTTCACGATATCCCGCACGCAGGTGGACTCGCAATCCTCTTCCCGAACTGGATGCGCCACGTGCTTGACGAATCAAATGCACATCGCTTCGTGACACTCGGTGAAAACGTCTTTAACGTTGATACGGAAGGTAAATCAGAGATAGAAGCAGCACACGCGACAATTGACGCGATCAGCGCTTTCTGGACATCACTTGGTGCACCAAACCGTCTTGCTGATTACGACATCAAAGAGGATACAGTTGATTCAATCGTCAAGTCAGCGATGACACGCGGCGACTTCGGAAACTTCAAATCACTTGGAAACGAAGATGTTCGTCAAATCGTGACAGCTGCCCTATAACAATCTGTAACATTTGCTAATCATTTCACAAAAGACTTGAACGACCTTCCTTCTTGCGTTTTAATGAAAAGGAAGGTCGCATTTCGTTGCGAATGAATAAGGAGGACGATGGCATGTCAACAGTACGTTTTGATTATTCGAAAGCCCTACAATTCGTAGGTCAACATGAAGTAGATCATATGGCGGAGACGGTAAAGACGCTTCACCATGCGATTCATGCAGGAACAGGCGCAGGAAGTGATTTCTTAGGATGGGTTGATCTTCCGACGAATTACGATCAAGCGGAATTTGCACGCATCCAAGCGTCTGCAGAAAAAATCAAGTCGGATTCTGATGTGTTGTTAGTCGTCGGGATCGGCGGTTCGTATCTCGGTGCGCGTGCAGCAATCGAAATGCTCGGACACTCATTCCATAACTTGTTATCAAAAGAAAATCGGAAAGCACCACAAATCATCTATGCAGGTCACAATATCTCATCGACGTATCTGCACGATTTGTTCGAAGTCCTCGAAGGAAAAGATGTATCGGTCAACATCATCTCGAAATCGGGTACAACGACAGAACCGGCAATTTCGTTCCGTCTCTTGAAATCGTTCATGGAAGAAAAATACGGTAAAGCAGAAGCAAAACACCGGATTTATGCAACTACGGACAAAGCACGTGGTGCATTAAAAACACTCGCAGACTCTGAAGGATACGAAACATTTGTCATTCCGGATGATGTCGGTGGTCGTTTCTCTGTTTTGACACCGGTTGGTCTCTTACCAATCGCAGCAGCTGGTATTTCAATCGAAGAGTTGATGCAAGGTGCACGTGACGCGCAAGAGCGCTACGCGAGCGAAAACCTAGCTGACAACGAAGCGTATCAATACGCAGTCGTCCGAAATGCGCTCTATGCGAAAGGCAAGACAATCGAGCTTCTCGTTAACTACGAACCAGCACTTCATTATGTATCGGAGTGGTGGAAACAATTGTACGGCGAGTCAGAAGGAAAAGACTTCAAAGGGATCTTCCCAGCAGCAGTGGACTTCTCGACAGACCTCCACTCGATGGGACAATACGTCCAAGAAGGTCGTCGTGACCTATTTGAGACAGTCATCAAAGTCGGTCAAGCGCGTCATGCATTGACAGTTGAAGAAGATGCTCAGGATCTCGATGGATTGAACTTCCTTGCAGGTAAGTCGATTCAGTTCGTCAACGATAAAGCAGCAGAAGGTACGTTGCTTGCACACACGGACGGACAAGTACCGAACTTGACAGTCGAACTTCCAGAGATGACACCGTATCATCTCGGATTCCTGTTCTACTTCTTCGAAAAAGCATGTGCCATGAGTGGTTACCTCCTCGGAGTGAACCCATTCGATCAGCCAGGCGTCGAAGCGTATAAGAAAAACATGTTCGCTCTTCTTGGGAAACCAGGATTCGAAGCAGAAAAAGCAGAACTCGAAGCACGTTTGAAGTAATACAAAACGACAGTCGATCGTTCCCTAGTGGAACATCGACTGTTTTTTTTGTGTTCATTTGATGATCGTAGGCTATCATTTTCCAGATTTACAGGCTTTCCTGGCGTTTTCACTTTTAGAATACTCGTGAAACAGGTAAAGTGAAGTTAGAAGAAGAAATGAGGTGCACGTACGTGATTACATTCTTGGATTATTATCAAAATCAAGTGGAGTTAAGTTTTGATGACCATCCGTTCTCGGATCGTCCCTTGCACGTATGGGTCATTGCCGTGTACGAAGGAAAATGGTTGCTGACCCATCATAAGCAGCGTGGTTATGAATTTCCTGGTGGGAAGGTTGAACCGGGTGAGACGGCGGAAGAAGCCGCACGTCGTGAAGTAATGGAAGAGACCGGTGGGAAAATTGATTCCCTATCATATGTCGGACAATATCGTGTTGCCGGAAAAGGCGATACGATCATCAAAAACATTTATTTCGCGCAAATTGGATCGCTTTCGTCTCATCTTGCCGTGGATGAAACCGATGGTGCTTTTCTGTTCGAGGAACTCCCTGACCGTCTCGATACGAATCGACAATACAGCTTCATGATGAAGGACCGTGTCCTTCCGGAGACACTCCGTGTACTTAGCGAACGCCGATTGGTTTGAACTTCCGCGTCAAGGTCCGTTTCGGACGTTTCGGATGTTCTATACGACGGCAGACGGGGAACGAGTCGGTGCCTATATCGTACTTCCACAAGTCGCAAACGGACAGGGGATTCTCTACTTGCGTGGTGGCACGCGTTCGATCGGAATGGTCCGACCGACACGATTACTCGCGTTCGCACAGGCCGGCTTTTTTGTCATGGCACCTTTCTATCGAGGGAACTTAGGAGGGACGGGCAAAGAAGACTTCGGATACCATGATGTTGAGGACGCATGTAGCGCCTTTGATTGGTTGCAGCAACGTGTCTCGCATGTGCACGCATTCGGTTTTTCTCGTGGTGGACAGATGGCATTGCTACTGGCGCATCACCGTCCGGTTGCCCGTACGGTATCGTGGGCAGGAGTAACCGAGTTGACATGGACCTATGAAGAGCAGAAGACGATGCAAAAGATGTTGCGCCGCTATACGGGAGGTACACCAGACACCGTTCCTGAGGCATACGAGGTGCGTTCACCGCTCCGTGTCCCTCCGCAAGGTGAGGTACTGTTGATTCACGGTGCATATGACGAGAACGTTCGTTTACGACACGCAACGGCTTATGCTGCGCGTCATCCCATGCAGACAACACTTCAGACCTACGCTTATGCGCATCAATTCCCGATTCATGAAAAATTACGTGTGACGCAGAATGTGTTGAGGTGGTTTGAGAGTGGTATATGGAATCCCAATAAAAGCTGATATTTCAAGCAGTACGACGGACGTCGTGCTGTTTTTTTTTGTACTACGGAAAATAGAAAGGAATTAAAAAAAGAACATTGATATGTTGTAAAAAACAATAATCTCCTAAAAAGTAAACTTTGATATAATAGATACCATCTGAGAATAATAGAGGGGGCAGGAGAACGATGGATATCTTATTAGCACGTCAACCCATCGTTAATCGAGTAGGTTCGATTGATGCATTTGAACTATTATATCGATCGATTGAACAAATAAGCGTGTTCGATGGTGATCTAGCGACGATGGATGTGTTGACGAATACACTCGTTCATATGGGGGTTGATCATGTAGCAGAAGGTAAGAAGCTATTTGTCAATTTCACGGCAGACCTGTTGAAAAGTGATTTGATTCATTACCTAGATCCGGAACGATTCGTAATTGAAATTTTGGAAACTGTTGAGATCGATACGGAAATTTTATCTGTTCTCCACGATTGGAAGGAAGCAGGCTTTACGTTAGCACTCGATGATTTTGTGACGGATTTACTTCGACAACATGGAGCGGAATTGTTTGCGTTGATCGATTTAATCAAAATCGACATCGAGGCAATTTCCCCTCGCGAGCAAAGCGCTATTCTGCATATCGTCCGCCGTAATTATCCTCACATCCGAATGCTTGCCGAGCGTGTCGAAACACACGAAGATCATACACGTTGCCTCGACATGGGATATGACTGGTTTCAGGGCTATTTTTATGCGAAACCGATGCTGATGAAGGGAAAAGCCGTCCCACCACAACTACCGGTTTTGTTAAAAATGTTGAAATGGCTTGATACGGATGAAAAGTACGATGAGGTTGTTGATGAGATTGAAGCTAATCCATATATTAGTATTCAAGTGCTTCAACTAATTAACTCTCCAGGAATGGGCTTACGTAATACTGTCAGTTCCGTTCGTCAAGCTATCTCACTACTCGGCTTCTCGCAACTCAAAAGTTGGATTTCGTTGATTGTTTTACGGGAGATGAAGCTTGCCAGTCCCTATGAATGGTCAAATGAGTTATTACGATCCTCTTTACACTGTGCGAAGCTCTGTGAACTATTTGCAAGGGAAACACGAACGCTAAAGCCAGAGAGTGCTTACATGATTGGTTTGTTGTCACACATCGATGCGTTATTGTCTGTTGATATCGACGACATCATCGATCAATTGCCAATTGAAGATTCTCTGAAAATCGTTTTACAAGGGAAAGACCATCCATTTCGAGATTGTTTAGTGCTCGCGATTAGTGCGGATCGTGGTGATTTTGATCAATTCGAACTGCTTAGTCAGCGTTTACATGTATCGCTTCCACGAGCCTATGCGCTATTGACGGAAAGTCAGGAGTGGCTCATGCAAAGAGAAAAACATATTCAAGAAGAATCGGATTCAATCATATAACTAAAAAAAGAACCTGAAGGCTCTTTTCTAAACATAATACAACGTGTGATCATTCTCTTGATTGAGTAGGATTACACGTTTTTGTTCGTCTCGTAGCGTCTGATAGGAAGAATTTCTGAGGATCAAGAAATGACTAAAAAATCTGAGCCCGATATTTTCGGACTCAGATTTACTAACAAAATGATTCAGGATCTAACTTTTTGGTATAACTCAGAAATCTCGATTTTATAGACGTGGACCAGCTGACTTAATCGCATCCGTCGCACTTTCGAAACGAAGGAAGTTATGTTGGAATTTTTCAGCAAGCGAACGTGCTTGTGTGTTGTACTCGTCGGAGTTTGACCAGACGCGTACAGGGTTGAGTAATTCACTTGGAACACCTGGAACTTCAAGAGGCATATGAAGTCCGAAGATTGGGTGTTCTTCAGTCGGAATCGTTGCAAGCGTGCCATTGACAGCAGCATTGACCATCGTGCGTGTATACGATAGTTTCATTCGACTGCCTGTTCCATAAGCACCACCTGTCCAGCCAGTGTTGACGAGATAGACGGTAACACCGTGACGATCAATCAATTCCCCAAGCATCGTTGCATATTTTTCAGGCATGAGTGGAAGGAACGGTGAACCGAAGCACGTCGAGAATGTTGCTTCTGGCTCCGTGACACCACGTTCTGTCCCAGCGAGTTTTGATGTATAACCTGAGAGGAAGTGATACATCGCTTGTTCTTTCGTCAATTTACTGATCGGAGGCAAGACACCGTACGCATCAGCCGTCAAGAAGACGATTGTCTTTGGATGACCAGCGCGTGATGGAACAGCGATGTTATCGATCGCCGTGATCGGATAAGCGGCACGTGTATTTTCCGTCAACGATGTGTCATCGTAATCAGGATGACGGGCTTCATCGAGCACGACGTTTTCAAGGACTGTTCCGAAGCGGATCGCGTCAAAGATTTGTGGTTCTTTTTCACGCGACAGGTTAACCGTCTTCGCATAACACCCACCTTCGATGTTGAAGACGCCATCGTGTGACCAACCATGCTCATCGTCACCAATCAATTGGCGGCTATCATCAGCGGAAAGGGTGGTCTTACCAGTACCGGATAGACCGAAGAACAAAGCGACGTCTCCTTCGTGTCCAACGTTTGCCGAACAGTGCATCGAAAGAACGTTCTCTTGTGGTAAGAGGTAGTTCATGACGGAAAAGATTGATTTTTTGATTTCGCCGGCATACTCCGTTCCACCGATCAAGACGATCCGGTGTTCGAACGACATCGCGATGAACGTCTCAGAGTTCGTTCCATCAACGGCAGGATCTGCCTTGAAATGTGGTGCGTAGACGACCGTAAAAGGTTCGAAGGCAGCCACTTCAGGATATTCGCGTAAAAAGAGTTGTTTGGCAAAGAGGTTATGCCAAGCGTATTGTGTGAGCACACGAACCGGAAGGGTGAAGTGCGTATCTGCACCAGCAGCAGCTTCTGTGTAGTAGAGCTGATCGGCTTCGTTCATGTAACGAAGAACCTTTTGTAACAATTGTTCAAATTTGTCTCCATCCATTGGTTGGTTAACATGACCCCAATCAATGTGAGACTCGCAGGAAGAATCACGGACGATGAACTTATCTTTTGGTGAACGACCTGTAAATTTCCCCGTTTCTACAGATAATGCGCCGTTCTCAGCAAGGACACCTTCTTCGTTTCGAATCGCATGTTCGACAAGTTCAGCAACAGATAGTTGTTTGAACACATGCTCTTTCTTGAGTAGTTCTTCGATATTCAGGACCGTCATCGGCATCCTGACCCCACCTTTCCCCTACGTTGGTTTTGGCTCACTGCATTTAGTATGACACATTCATTATATATGACATACTAAAGAGAGAGCAATCATTTTCTGATGCTGATTTCTATTTATCTGGAAACGCTTTCAGCATTAACAGTTTAACATCTCTTACAAAAAGTTTCGACTAGAATTTGAAACCTTGCTTGACAGAGTAGGTACAACTTTATATCATGTAATTCGTAACGGATACTCTTATTCTGAGCAGGTGGAGGGAACAAGGCCCGAAGAAACCCGGCAACCGTCCTACATTAATTCATATATTAATGAGGGAAAAGGTGCTCTCCTGAAGCGAAGTAAACACTTCGAACGATAAGAGGGTAAAGGAAGAACGCACAACCTTTCCCTGACCATTTTTTGGACTTGGAAAGGTTTTTTTCATTTTACCGTCCCACTCAACTAGGGGAAATGAGTACACCGTCAAATTCTTTTTTGGGAGGGTCATACATGACAAACCTTAATCGCCGACTATTCACGTCGGAGTCAGTCACTGAAGGTCATCCAGATAAAATCTGTGACCAAATTTCGGATTCAATTCTCGATGCAATCCTCGCAGCGGATCCAAACGCACGTGTTGCAGCAGAAACTTCTGTTACAACAGGTCTCGTTCTCGTTGCAGGTGAGATCACGACATCCACTTACGTCGACATTCCAAAAGTCGTTCGTGAAACGATTCGTGAAATCGGCTACACACGCGCGAAATATGGTTTCGACGCAGATACGTGTGCTGTATTGACATCAATCGATGAGCAATCAGCAGACATCGCTCTTGGTGTCGACCAAGCGCTTGAAGCACGTGAAGGTAGCATGTCTGATGCAGAAATCGATGCAATCGGTGCAGGAGACCAAGGTCTCATGTTCGGTTATGCAACGAAAGAAACACCCGAACTCATGCCACTTCCAATCTCACTTTCGCACCGTCTCGCACGCCGTTTGGCAGAAGTGCGTAAAAACGGTCAACTCGACTACCTTCGTCCGGACGGAAAAACACAAGTCACGGTCGAATACAACGAGAACAACGAGCCGGTTCGTGTCGATACGATCGTCATCTCGACACAACACGCGGAAGAAGTCACGCTTGAGCAAATCCAAGCTGACTTGAAAGAACACGTCATCACACCAGTCATCCCGGCTGAATACATCGACGCAGCAACGAAATTCTTCATCAACCCAACTGGTCGTTTCGTCATCGGCGGACCACAAGGAGATGCTGGATTAACGGGTCGTAAGATCATCGTTGATACGTATGGTGGATACGCACGCCACGGCGGTGGAGCATTCTCTGGTAAAGATCCAACAAAAGTCGACCGTTCAGCTGCATACGCAGCACGTTACGTCGCGAAGAACCTCGTTGCTGCAGGTCTTGCAGACAAAGCAGAAGTTCAACTCGCATACGCAATCGGTGTCGCACACCCAGTATCAATCGCGGTTGATACATTCGGCACAGGAAAACTTCCTGAAGCACAACTCGTCGAATTGATTGCTGAAAACTTCGATCTTCGTCCGGCTGGAATCATCAACATGCTTGATCTCCGTCGTCCGATCTATCGTCAAACAGCTGCATACGGTCACTTCGGTCGTACAGATGTTGAGCTTCCATGGGAGCAAACAGATAAAGCGGCAGTTCTTGAAGAACAAGCAAAACGCTTCGCATAAGCAATACGTCCGGAAATCCTTAAAGGGTTTCCGGACTTTTTTGTTTCCACGGAACTTTGCAGGAGACGAATGTTTTTTCTAGAAGAGGGTAAAAGTACATGAGTCAATCCGTACGAATAAAAAGGGGGGTTCCGATTATGGAAATACGCGAAGCAATTCCAGCTGATGCAGGACGTATTCATGATATCGCCATCACATCTTGGTTGGATACGTATGAAGAAATCTATTCTGAACGCTCGAAAGCTCATTTCGTGCAGGAAGCGTATCCGCAAGAGGAGGTTGTTCGTGCGATCCGGACGGCGGAAGAAGCACGGGGAGAGTATTTTTATGTCGGAATCATCGATGAGGAAGTCGTCGGATTCATTCATGCTGTTGATGTCGAGGGAACATGGGAAATCATTCGTCTATACGTTTTGCCAAAATATCAGCAAAACGGGATCGGAAGACGTCTGATTCGTGAACTCGAACGACAAGGAGCTGTCCCACTCGAAGTTTACGTGGAGGCACGTAATTATAAAGCACGTCAGTTCTTGACCTCATTCGGTTTTGAGGAATTGAGCGAGATGACAGAAGAAGTGTTTGGTCAAGCAGAGTCTGTCATTCGACTTCGCCATATTGCGTCGTGAAATCCGTCTTGGGACGGTTTCGTGTGCGTCTGAAATAAGGTATCGTGAAAAGGAAGTATGAATTGAAGAGGTGAGTTTGTGGTTGAACAACCAACAGGAATCATCGTATTAATCTATCCATTGCAATTACGTGCTCGTCCGAGTGAAGCCTTGATTCGTGTGCTCGAACGAGAGTATGAAGTGTTACTCGTCGACGCACCACGTCGCATCTCGTTTGAAGAGCATGGTCAACTATTGAAAGAAGCATTACGCGAAGCCGGGAAACGAAAGCTACCGATTCATATCGTTGCTTGTAGCATGGGCGCACTCGTCGTCAATCGTCTTCTACAAGAATATGAATTACCGGTCGCAAGCCTTGCATTCATTTCACCGTTGTTTGATTGGCATCCATCAAAACAACTTGGGGGTGTCAAACAAGTTTTCGCGAGTGCATTTGATCGTTTCCGTCCTGATGCGCCACTCGGTACATTGCCGTTTGGTCAAAGTACGGAAGATACCGTTCGGATTGGTGAGTTGACGTATGCACAATATCGAGAAATCGAAGAGGAAATCGTCGTACATGATGAGGAGCGAAAAAAATTACCTCGTGTCAACTTAGCATGTTTTTATGCACCGGACGATCAGTTCGCAGACGTCAAGTTGACGCTCGAAGTATGTCGGAAAATGGGTGGCGATCAGATTTACTTACAGCGCCTACATGGTTTTCCGCATTTCAGCTTCGAACGATTGAATACACGATTTGCAGAAAAATTGTTGCTGTTCTTTAAATTAGTCGAAGAGTGAAAAAAGTGATGGTTTCCATAGTGGAAGCCATCACTTTTTTCATTTCTACTGTCAGCGCATTTTTTTCTCAATCGCGATGATGAACGGTGGATGATTCTGTTGATTCAAGAAGCGGTACTGAAGGACAGCGTAATCTTGCTGATCAAGAGCCGTCACGTAATCAAGCACAGCGTCGCGCTCTCGTTTTCCTTCAAGGTGACCATGATAGACGACGAGGACGACAAGACCACCAGGAGCAAGGACCGGGAGGAGAGCATCGAGCGCTTCAAGCGTCTCTTCACCTGTCGTCGTGATCGACTTATCGCTTCCGGGAAGATATCCGAGATTGAAGACACCAGCACGAACCGGACGTTGTTCGTCTGATAAACGGGCACCGACAT
Source organism: Exiguobacterium sp. BMC-KP (assembly GCF_001275385.1). NCBI lineage: Bacteria > Bacillati > Bacillota > Bacilli > Caryophanales > Exiguobacterium > Exiguobacterium sp. BMC-KP. Next base: position 1,658,171 of record NZ_LGIW01000015.1, on the reverse strand, counting down.
GGATGTGACTCTCGTGATAAAGATCGACGCGTTCTAACATTCCAGCTTCGTCGAGACGACGTGTCGATTCCTCGATGGCTTGTGCTTGAACATCGAACGCAAGGACTCGACCTTCTGGACCGACGCATTCTGCTAAGAATTGTGTGTCATGCCCATTTCCAGCAGTCATGTCGACGACACAGTCTCCGGGTTCGATGACGGACTCAAGCAATTGTTTGGTATAAGGTAGTACACGGGCAAGTGGCATGGCATAGACTCCTGTTCCTATGGTCTGTTTTTCTCTTTAATAAATGATTATCGTGTGTATGATTCCTCTTGCATTATACCATCTTTTGAATCATTGACGAAAAGTGAAGTGGCTTGACAGAGAGGGGACGGATTGCGTAAAGTGGCAAGGTTGAGAATGAAATAGGAGGACCACAGGTATGCCAAAATTACCAAAAGCGGTCTGGATCCTCGTCCTTGCGATGGCCATCAATACGACGGGATCCTCTTTTTTATGGCCGTTTAATACATTATATATTCATGAATATTTAGGGGAGTCGATGACAAAAGCAGGGATGGCGTTGTTCGTCAACTCGGCACTCGCAATCGTCGGAAACTACTTAGGTGGAAAGGCGTTTGACCGCCTCGGTGGTAAAAAAACGCTCGTTATCAGTGTCATCGGACTTGTCTTGTCTTCCGTCGGTTTATTGCTGTTTCATCAGACGTATGTCGGATACGTCGCGATGCTTGGTCTAATCGGATTTGTCGGTGGGATGGTCTTCCCGACGATTTATGCGATGACAGGTGTCATTTGGCCAGAAGGTGGACGCCGTGCCTTTAACGCGATCTATGTCGCGCAAAACGTCGGTGTAGCCCTTGGGACGGCTGTCAGTGGTCAAATTGCTGCCTTCTCGATTCAATACATCTTCATTGCTAATCTCGTACTGTACATCGCGTTTGCAATCATTTTGTTCATCGGCTTGTCCTGGATTAAGGCACCGGCACGGATGCATACAACGCCTGACGAGACCGAAACGACACGGACACCACTCGCACGCGGTGCAGCGCGAACGATGTTGCTCGTCTCGATTGGTTATGCCTTACTTTGGTTCGTGTATGTACAATGGCAAGGTACATTTGCTGTGCATACGAAATCACTCGGTGTCACGATTTCCGAGTATTCGATTCTTTGGACGATCAATGGAGCACTCATCGTCTTTGCACAGCCACTTCTCACCCCGATCTTGCGGTGGTTTGGTGACGATTTGAAACGACAACTGATGACTGGTACAGGGATTTTCCTGTTATCGTATCTGATTGTTCCGTTCGCCGGAGGATTCAAGATGTTTCTCGTCGCGATGATCATCCTGACGATTGGTGAAATGTTCATCTGGCCAGCTGTCCCAGCCATGGCTGCGCGACTTGCACCAATCGGAAAAGAAGGAGAGTTCCAAGGATACGTCAATATCGCTGCTTCAGCGGGGCGGATGATCAGTCCGACCGTTGGAGGATTAATCTACGATTTATCCGGTATGTCAGCGGTCTTCTTGACGTTGATTGGATTGATTCTCTTAGCAGGTGTGGTCTTCCTTCGTGCCATTCCTAAAATTACATCATAAGGGTCATTTAATAGACAGCGGATCAATATCCGCTGTCTATTTTGTTACATCATTCATTCGCAAATTATAAAACAAACATTTATTAATATGGAATATTTCGGTAGGGAAACGGGTACTTTTTAATCAAGGATCTGAAAAAGAAAGGTCATGTGAACGTTGCTTCTTTTTGACTGGAGGTGCACGAATGGAAAGGTGTCAATTCATCACAGATGCCGCAACTTGGACGACACAGGTACAGCAACAGCCGCTTGATATCTTCTACAGTCACCAATACGTCACGCTCAACGCTAGACCGTCTGAACAAGCGGTGTTATTCCTTTATAAGGGTTATGCAGGAACACTGTTTTATCCCTTTTTAAAACGTCGTATTTTTGATACAGCCTATTCAGATCTCATTACGCCTTATGGCTACGGTGGACCTGAAGTCGTCGGTCACTTGACTACATCTGAGATTCAGCAAGCACGTTTATTGTTTGAAAAGTGGACGGAAAAAGAGGCAATCGTTTCGGAAATGATTCGCTTTAATCCGTTGACGGGCAATGAGAGACTGATGCAGGACTGGACAAAAGTTTCCTTCATCCGTCATACGACGAGCATTGATTTACGCCCCTCGCTAGAAGAAATCATGCAGACGTTCCATAAGAAAACGAGAAGCATGATTCGGAAGTCACTCGCTTCACCGTTAACAATTAGAACAGGAACAAAAGAAGATTTACCTACTTTTTTAGCGTTGTATCATGAAACGATGGACCGGAAGAACGCTTCAGCTCATTACTATTTTACTGCAAGTTATTTTGAACAATTGTTTGAGGTGAACCCACTCTGTGAGCCATTACTATTGATTGCAGAACTCGATGGCGAACCGATTGGTGGATATTTCGTATTGCTTGGAAACGAATATGCCCATGGTCATTTGATTGGCTGTAAGCGAGACGAAGCAAAGATATTTCCAAATCAGCGGCTTGAGTATGAAGCGATTCTTCACGCAAAAGCGCGTGGTCTTGTCGAACAACATCTCGGAGGTGGATATCAAGAACAGGATAGTCTCTTTGAGAGTAAATGTCGTTATACTGGATATCGCCTATTTGAGTATCATCAAGGAAAATCCATTCTTCAGCCAGCCATATACGATCAGTTATGTGTACGATTCGGATCAGGAGCCGATTCTGATTATTTTCCAGCTTACCGACAAACGAGTGTCCAGATGGCGACAAGTTAAAATGTAAATAAAGGAAGAAGGCAAAACGGCTACATCGTGTAGTCGTTTTTTTGATATGCTGATATCAGAAAAGTGACTAAAGGGGGATGTGTCATGAAAAAACGCGGTCTGATTTTTGATATGGACGGTGTGATTTTAGATAGTGAAATTCGTTACTTCGAGGTCCATCAGCAGATGTTTAAAACGTTATCGATTCCACTCGACCCAGTTCAGTATGCGACGTTCATGGGAAAAACAGGTGATGAGATGTGGGAAGAACTCGTCACTGAACATCAGCTAAAAGAAACAGCCAGTACGTTACTTGAAGAAGAACATCGGTTATTTCAAATTCATGCAAAACCAGAAGAGTGTGGATTAAAAGAAGGGGTCAAACGAGTCATCGAACAAGCTGTGAATCTTGGTTACGATATCGGTATCGCCTCCTCAAGTTCGCTTCAAAAAATCGAACGTGTCATCCGTCATTATGAGCTTCCGATCACACACTATGTTAGCGGGGAAGAGGTCGTCCGTTCCAAACCCGATCCTGCAATTTTTCGACTCGCAGCATCACGAATTGGACATCCGCCTGAGAATTGTCTCGTCATTGAAGATGCTGCGAACGGAATGATCGGTGCGAAGGCAGCGGGAATGGAAGTCATTGCGCTCCTCGATGACCGGATGCCGATGCAACGCCTAGAACAAGCGGATCATGTAGCGCAATCGCATGCAGAAATCGAGGAAATTTTACGGAAGCGTTGACGCTTGAGGAAGAAACAGATTACACTAGGAAAAGATAGTCAAATGCATGGAACTGAAGTAGTAGGGGAAAGGTGCCGTCAAGAGAGCTGGTGGAAGGTGCGAACCAGTCGGTAACAACCGTGAACTCGTCAGGGAGCACGATTCGTGAAGTCGTAGTAGCGAATCCGGTCTTTCACACCGTTATCCGTGAATCAAGCGGTCTGTCATAGACAGACAACGTGGGTGGTACCGCGGAAGCCAAACCGGTCTTTCGTCCCTTTTCTTAGGGGCGGAAGACCGGTTTTTTTAGATTAGAGGAGGAAAAGACATGCCGTACAATCATCGCGAAATCGAACCAAAATGGCAGGCGCGTTGGGATCAAGACAACGCCTTTGTCACGACAGAAGATCCAGAAAAAGAAGGGTTTTATGCCCTCGATATGTTCCCGTATCCGTCAGGTGCTGGACTCCACGTTGGTCACCCAGAAGGTTACACAGCAACGGATATCCTCGCACGAATGAAACGGATGCAAGGATATAACGTCCTTCACCCGATGGGATGGGATGCGTTCGGATTACCGGCAGAGCAATATGCCCTCGATACAGGGAACGACCCACGCGAATTCACAGCTCAAAACATTGAGACATTCAAACGTCAGCTAAAAGAACTTGGATTCTCATATGACTGGGATCGCGAAATCAACACGACAGATCCGAAATATTATAAATGGACACAATGGATCTTTACGAAATTATACGAAAAAGGACTTGCATTCGTCGACGAAGTCGCAGTCAACTGGTGCCCAGCACTTGGAACGGTTCTTGCGAACGAAGAAGTCATCGACGGATTATCCGAACGCGGAAATCATCCAGTCGTTCGTGTTCCGATGCGTCAGTGGGTCTTAAAAATCACGGAATATGCGGATCGTCTTCTTGATGATCTCGATGATCTCGATTGGCCGGACTCTGTTAAAGAGATGCAACGGAACTGGATCGGGAAATCAGAAGGTGCTGAAATTGATTTCACGATTGACGGACATAAAAAACAAGTCACGGTCTTTACGACGCGTCCGGATACAATCTTTGGTGCGACGTACCTCGTGCTTGCGCCAGAGCATCCATTCGTTGCTGACATCACGACAGCTGATCATCAGGAAGCAGTCGATGCGTACATCGCGCAAGTCCAAACGAAATCTGATCTTGAGCGGACAGATTTAGCGAAGGAAAAAACAGGCGTCTTCACAGGTGCTTTCGCTGTCAATCCGATTTCAGGCGATCGTCTTCCAATCTGGATTGCTGATTACGTCCTTGCATCTTACGGAACAGGTGCGATCATGGCTGTTCCAGGACATGATGAGCGTGACCACGAATTCGCGAAGCAGTTCGACTTACCAATCGTTGAAGTCGTCGCAGGTGGAAACGTTGATGAAGCGGCTTACACGGGAGAGGGCGAACACGTCAATTCACACATGCTCGATGGGCTCGGAAAACAAGAAGCAATCGAGACGATGATTGCTGAACTCGAAACGAACCAAGTCGGTCGTAAAAAAATCACGTATCGCCTCCGTGACTGGCTATTCAGTCGTCAACGGTATTGGGGTGAGCCGATTCCGGTCGTTCATATGGAAGATGGTTCAATGAAAACGCTCAGTCAAGAGGAATTACCGCTTGAACTTCCAATCATTCCGGAAATCAAACCGTCTGGTACTGGGGAATCACCACTTGCGCTTGCGGAAGATTGGTTGGATTATACGGATCCTGAAACAGGGATGAAAGGGCGTCGCGAGACGAATACGATGCCACAATGGGGCGGAAGCTGCTGGTACTACCTTCGTTTCATCGATCCACACAATGAAGAAGCGATTGCAGACCCAGAAAAATTAAAATACTGGCTCCCAGTTGACATTTATATCGGTGGGGCAGAACACGCTGTTCTCCACTTGTTGTATGCACGCTTCTGGCATAAAGTCTTGTATGATGCAGGTGTCGTGCCAACAAAAGAGCCATTCCAAAAATTATACAACCAAGGAATGATTCTTGGAGAAAATAACGAGAAAATGTCGAAATCACGCGGTAACGTCATCAATCCGGATGAAATCGTCAAGTCACATGGTGCCGATACATTGCGTCTTTACGAAATGTTCATGGGACCACTGGATGCATCGGTTTCTTGGTCTGAAAATGGTCTTGATGGGGCGCGTCGTTTCCTTGACCGCGTCTGGCGTTTGTTTGAACGGACAGCGGACATTCAAGACGTCACGGAAGTCGATGCTGACTTCGAACGGACATATCATCAGACTGTCAAGAAGGTCACGGAAGACTTCGCGAACATTCAGTTCAATACCGGAATTTCACAACTCATGGTCTTCGTCAATGAAGCTAACAAACAGCCAGTCCTTCCGCGTCACTTCCTTCGTGGATTCGTCCAATTGTTAACACCGGTCGCACCACACCTTGGTGAAGAACTGTGGGAACAGCTTGGATTTGAAGAGACATTGACGTATGCGGCATGGCCAACATTCGATGAATCGAAACTCGTCAGCGATACAATGGAATTCGTTATTCAAGTGAACGGAAAAGTTCGCTCGAAAATCGAAATCAACATCGATGCGACAAAAGAAGAAATCGAAGCACTTGCGTTTGCTGATGAAAAAACACAAGAATGGATCGGCGATAAGACAGTTCGTAAAGTCATCGTCGTACCGAAAAAATTGATCAATATCGTGGCAAACTAAGCCATAACCCCTTTCATTCGCATGACGCGTATGGAAGGGGTTTCTTCATTTCCGTCGCAAGTCCGCTTTTTTTTTGAACGTCCTTCTGCTACACTGAATCAGAAACCGAGAAAGAAAGGCGATTACCATCAATGAAACGATCTTATATAGTCTATACAACGATTTTTGCTGTCGTTTCGGGACTGATCCTCTGTGTTCTGCTCGTCTTCTCAAAACCAGAGACGTTGTCGCGTATTCAGGAAACGTTCGCGAAAATCGAGACGCAATCGCAGCATCAGGCAGCTGTCAAACAGGTGCCATCGAAAACGCCTTCAGCCATTCCGAATCCAGAAGAGCCGTTAATCAAAAATGTTCAACAGATGTTATATGATGATTCCATTGGTTCGTACCTCGTCGTAACAGACGATTATCGTTTCTTTGAAATTAGTGGGACCGGGGAACGAATTAATGCCTCTTTCCAGTTGGAAGAAGGAAAGCTCTTGCTCGCTGGTCTTGACGGAATGACTCTCGTTGACGGGGAGACAGTCGCCTTGTTGACGTCGAATCAGATTCTTATCACGATTACGCGAAAAGATGGTGTCTGGAGCGAAGAAAAACGTGAAAAAGTGCAAGGAACAACGATTCGGGACAGTTTCCATGGTCTTGGATATGACGTGAAGAAAAAAGAATTCTATACGATCAACCATATACGCTCGATTGGACGTGTCGAATTAACTTACTTTGCGATGAAACAGGATGAAATCAAGATTGATCCAGACGCTTCAGAGAAGAAAAAGCGTGCGTTAAAGAAAAAACAGAAACCGCCTTATCTATCAGTCATCAAACGGGAAAAGGTCGAAGCAGCAGATGGTATGCGAAGTGATGCCAAAAAAGCATTTGAATCTGAATTCCGTCCGATTGGTCTTGCTGAACGCCAAGGTCGAATTTATACGCTAGACTCAGAAGCACTCTATCTCTACTCGATTGATCGGAAAGATCAAACAATTACAGGGGAAACAGCTAGTCCGAAGGTATATGGTTCAAAAGGAATCTTCGTACAGGATAACGAGTTGTTTGCGTTAGTCGTCACGGATAAATTCTCGAGCCGATCGTTCACACCAATTGATTAAAGCATGATACGAAAAGACCCGATTCCTCTATTTAGTAGAGAAGTCGGGTCTTGTTCATATTAAGAGACGGCGTCATGTGCCATCTCTGCAGCGTGACTACCGGCACAATGTCCGGTCACGAATGCAGCTGTAATGTTGTAACCACCTGTATAGCCGTGGATATCAAGAATTTCGCCAGCGAAGAACAATCGCTCCGCTTTTTTCGACATCATCGTTTTTGGATCAATCTCTTTAATCGAGACACCGCCACCCGTGACGAAAGCTTTATCGAAATCAAGTGTTCCGGTTGCTTTCAGTGGGAACCGTTTTAACTTTTGTAGGAAGTCCGTCCAGTCCTGTTTCTTGACTTGTGTACAGACTTCATCCCCAAATCCGATTTGAGCAAAAAGAAGTTCAAGCAGACGTTCCGGTACAAATCCACGGAGTGCATTACGAACCGTTTTCTTCGGATTTGCTGCAAGCGCTGCTTGAAAGCGTTCCGTTAGCGCACCAAGTGATTCATCTGGGAAGAGATCGATTGATAAATGGACGATCGTTTCCTTCGACCGCTTCCGCTCCTTGATCGTATACTGGCTACACCGTAAAGCAATCGGACCGCTCAAACCGAAGTGCGTAAAGAGAAGGTCACCTGTATGCGTCTTGATCGCCTTATCTTTTTTACCATGAACCGTTAAAGCAACGTCTCTAAGAGAAAGTCCTTGTAATGTTTTTTCGTGAATGAATGTATCGCCTAATAAGATGGGTACTTCTGTCGGGAAAAGTTCTGTGATCGTATGACCTGCTTTTTCTGCCCATGGATAGCCGTCACCCGTCGAGCCGGTATGGGGAACAGATTGTCCACCAACTGCGACGATACAGCTTTTTGCTTCAAGACGCATACCGTTTTCTAAGATGACAGCCGCAAACGAACCGTCCGGATGAAAGTCGAGTGTTGCGACTTGTGCATCCGTTTGAATCTCGGCGCCATGGGCTCGGATCTGATCAATCAATACACGGACGACGTCTGCTGCCTTATCCGAGACAGGGAACATACGACCGTTATCCTCTTCTTTAAGTGCGACACCAAACCCTTCGAAAAGTTCGATGATCGATTCATTATTAAATTGCGAAAAAGCACTATAAAGGAAACGTCCGTTTCCTGGAATCGACTGGACAAGCTCATCGAGTGGTTTCCGATTTGTGACGTTACACCGTCCACCACCAGAAATTGCGAGCTTCCGCCCTAATTTATTCCCTTTATCGAGCAAGAGTGTTCGGGCTCCTGCCTGTAAAGAGGCAAGCGTCGCCATTAAGCCGCTCGGCCCGCCTCCGATTACGATTACATCGTACATGTGGTCACCTCATTCATAGAATTCTGCTTGTTTCACTTTAGCAGAAGTTGCGACTGTAAACAAACCGTCTCTTTCAATTCGAGAAGGACAGCGGTATAATGATTTGCAATTGTGTACGAGAGAACTTGTATAATGAGACAGCTCTGTGAAGGGTTGAGTTTAAAAATTAGAAAGTGTGAGGGATGTTACCATGTCCACAGTCAACAATAAACAGTCCACTACTTCTGGTAATGCAGGATTCGTTCGTGGAACGATGCTCCTGTCCGGTGCGTCACTGATTTCTCGCGCACTCGGTTTGATTTATCTTTTTCCGTTTCAATTTATGGTCGGTGCAACCGGCATTATGTTCTATACCTATGCCTATAACTACTACACGATCATGATTGGTATTGCGACAGCAGGGATTCCCGTTGCTGTCTCGAAATTTGTTGCCAAATATAATGCACTGGGTGAATACGATACGAGTGAACGATTATATCGGTCTGGTCTGAAAATCATGTCTTTGACCGGCGTCGTTTCCTTTCTCGCTTTATTCTTCCTTGCACCGTATTTAGCGCATCGGGCAATTCCTGGTGGAGACGTTGATTCAGCGGCGTACGTCGATGCCGTCACGATGACGATTCGCGGAGTCAGTTTTGCCTTACTCTTGATTCCGCCGATGAGTATGACGCGCGGATATTTCCAAGGGTATCAATCGATGGGACCGACAGCGATTTCGCAAATTTTGGAGCAAATCGTTCGAATCATCTTCCTGCTTGCGGGAGTCAGTATCGCGATTTATCTATTTGATTCAGGAGTAGCTTTTGCTGCGACGATCGCGACGTTTAGTGCATTCATTGGAGCAATTGGTAGTGTCGCAGTTCTTGTGTATTATTTCCGTAAACGTGCAAGCGGTTTGCAGGAACTTCGTGCTACGCAAACTGTCCGTTCACAGGATCGCCCGTTAACGGATCTTTATAAAGAACTGTTAGCTTATGCTATTCCAATCGTCATGGTGGGTATTTCAACACCACTTTATCAAGTCATCGACCAAAACACGATGAACGCCGCGTTACAGAGTATCGGCTATACCTTAGAAGCAGCCGGAAACGCGACTGCCTATCTGATTGCAGATAGTCACAAAATCGTGTTAATTCCAGTATCGGTCGCAACAGGGCTATCGTTATCTGCGACACCGCTATTGACAGCGTCCTTTACACAAGGAGATATGCGGAAAGTGCGTGCTCAAATTTCGCAGATTTATCAACTTGTCTTCTTCGTGACGATTCCAGCAGTCGTCGGTATGATTCTTCTGAGTGAAGAGACATTTCATGTTCTCTTCCCGAAAGATCAAGCAGCATGGGTCTATCTATTAAGTTATGCACCAAGTGCGTTGTTCCTCGCATTGTATTCCGTTACGGCAGCGGTCTTACAGGGAATCAACCGTCAATATTTCACAATCGTTGCAACGCTCGCTGGACTACTCGCGAAGTATCTCTTGAATGCTCCATTAATTCATTTGACAGGTGATGGAACAGGTGCTGGATATGCAACGATCATCGGCTATCTTGTCGCAACAGGTTTGATGTTCTTCCGGATTACACAAACGGTGAAGTTTCCGTTCAGTACGGTCTTGCGCCGGACATCGTTGATTTTGATCCTAAGCGCCTTGATGGGAGCGAGTGTCGCACTTATAAAATGGGGTCTTGTATCCATACTTCCGTCATCGACATGGGCATCCCTGTTGATTCTCATTGTGGGTGCTGCAGTCGGAATTATCATTTTTGCAGGGCTCTCAATCTGGAGTGGCTTAGCAGAAGTCGTATTAGGGCGTAAAATTTCATTGAAACGAGGACGAGGTCATGCGTCTAGATAAATTATTATCCAACATGGGAGCAGGCTCCCGAAAAGAAGTAAAATTGCTGCTAAAAGCAGGAGCGATTCAAGTCGATGGTGAGATCGTTCGTGATCCAAAACAACATGTCGATGTTAAAACACAAGATGTTTTGATGTACGGCGAACCGGTCACGTATCAAAAATATATCTACTTGATGATGAATAAACCACCGGGTGTTATTAGTGCGACTGAGGATAAACGGGATGAAACGGTCATCGATTTGTTGTTTGAAGACGTGACCTATTTCAAACCGTTCCCGGTCGGACGACTCGATAAAGATACGGAAGGCTTGTTGTTGTTGACGAACGATGGATCGTTTAACCATGCTTTGATGTCACCGAAGAAGCACGTCGAAAAAACGTATTACGCGGAAGTGACGGGTGTGCTGACGCAAGAGGACGTCGAGGCGATTGAGGAAGGTGTCACCTTAGAAGACGGTTACCAAGCTAAACCAGGTAAACTGGTCATCTTATCAACGACGGAGACGGATTCAACACTTGAATTGACGATTACAGAAGGGAAGTTCCACCAAGTTAAGCGAATGATGCTGGCGCTCGGGAAAGAGGTCACATTCTTGAAGCGACGTTCGATTGGTCGGTTAGAACTCGATCCGTCACTTGCACTCGGTGATTACCGTGAATTGACGCAAGAAGAACTATCCTTGTTTGATTGGCAACCTGAATAATCAAAATGAAAAGGCGATGGAATGAGCGTACATTCCATCGCCTTTTGTTATGGGCGTCACTTATTGATTACGCAATGCTTCTGCAATTGGGTAAGGGCCACTGAGTACTTCGAAAAGACGTGACTGTGTTGGATGATCAATCAAGTGTACGAATAGCGCTGCCACATCATCACGAGAGACTTTACGATCCTCATATGAATCGAAATGTTCTTTCGTTTCGATTGTACCTGCTGGATCATCATAGCTGAGTGGACCGGGACGTACGATCGTATAGTTAAGTCCACTTTCTTGTAAGTGCGTATCAGCTGCTGCTTTTGATTCAAGATATACTTTCAGTTCACCCTTTGGTTCTTCTGTGCCGACCGAACTGAGCATCAAGAAACGATCAATCCCGTTTGCTTTTGCAGCATCGATGACTTTAATCGCACCTTCTTTATCGACGGCACGCGTCAATTCGTCTGATGCACCACCGGCACCCGCTGCAAAGATAACAACGTCCGCGTTACTGACAACACCACTTACATCCTTCGTCAAATCCCCAAGTCTGACTTCTGATGCACCGAGTGCAATCAAATCGTTGATTTGATTTTCTTCTCGTACGACAGCGATTGCTTGGTGATCGCCTTGTTTAGCGATCAGTTCGACCATCTTTCGTCCAGTTGTTCCGTTTGCTCCAATGATTAAAATATTCATTCTCCTCAACTCCTTCTCCCAATAGCTATACCCCACGTTTTAAAAAAGATAACAAAAAAAGACGCGAAGAATCGCGTCATCGAAAGATAGATATAGTGAAACAGTGGATCAACCCGCTTGCTTTTGTTTCTTGCTCGACGTCCATGTACCGCGTCGAGGGCTCACAATGAGATTGTTGTATTCAAGCACGTTCAAATCCCGCTGGACGGTCCTTGAAGTGATGCCAAACTCTTCAACCAACTCTGCTGTCGTAGTAGCTCCGTTCTCTTGGATGTAGAGATAAATCGATTTAATCCGGGTCAACATACGGTCTGTAGAATCTTTCATTGGTATAACCACTCCCCCAATGGATAGAATAGTGTTCTAAAGCTTCGGGTGACAAAAGACAATGCAATATCCAGTTGTTTCGCCTTTAGTATAACGTTTTGATGTTAAATTGCAAGTGGTTTAACCGAACGTTTGCAGAAAAAACATAATCAAATGGTTTGTAAAGTCGATAATTACAGATTTTTTTTATTTTAAATGTTCGTTATTTATAAGAAAAGATAAGAAAACAGAATTTGGATGTTCGTATCTGAACGAATATTCGCTATACTAGGAAGGTGTATAGGAAACGAATTCAAACCAGAATGAAGGAGCGAAATCAGATGGTGAATTGGAAAGAAGAAGTACTCGCACGTCGTGAGGGCTTATTAGAAGATTTAAAAGAACTATTGCGGATTCCGAGTGTACTCGATGAATCAACGATTGAAGAGGGCGCACCGTTTGGTCAAGAAGTTAAACGGGCACTAGATTGGATGCTCGCAACAGGGGAACGCGATGGATTCAAGACGAAAAATGTCGATGGATACGCAGGGCATTTGGAGTATGGTCAAGGAGAAGAGTTACTTGGTATTCTCTGTCATTTAGACGTCGTACCAGCTGGTGGTGATCACTGGACATATGGTCCATTCAATCCGACGCTTGTTGACGGGAAATTATATGCTCGTGGCGCAATCGATGATAAAGGACCGACGATGGCAGCTTATTATGCCTTGAAAATCGTCAAAGAACTTGGGTTGCCACTCTCAAAACGCATTCGTCTGATTGCCGGAGGAGATGAAGAGAGTGAATGGCGTTGTGTCAATCATTACTTCAAACATGAAGAAATGCCAACGCTCGGATTTGCACCAGATGCGGATTTTCCGATCATCAATGCGGAAAAAGGACTCTATGACGGGTTGTTGATCCAAGGAAAACCAGCTCAGGCATCTGATACAGGGTATCATCTCGTCCGTTTTGAAGGTGGCGAACGTCCGAATATGGTACCTGGACATGCCCGAGCGCTTCTTCGTGTTGTTGAAGTAGGGACGCTTGAAGCGGATTTCCATGCCTATCTCGAAGAACAAGGTTTAACGGGAACAGTCAAGCAAGAAACAGAAGGTCTCGTGCTTGATGTCAATGGTGTCGCAGCGCATGCGATGGAGCCGGATAACGGTAAAAATGCGGCTTTACATTTAGCGCGTTTCCTCAATACGTTGCACTTAGACTACAATGGTCGTCGTTATATTGAACTCGTAACGCACATGTTCCGTGATTCTCGCGGCGTGGCGATTGGTGTCGCTGCTTCAGACGAAACAGGGGATTTGACGATCAATGGTGGTGTATTCCGCTATGCAGAAGAACAAGGAACGGCTTCAATCAACATCCGTTATCCTTATACGGCAGACTTTACGGAACGTTTGCAAATCATTAAGGAAGCAGCGGCGGGATATGGCTTCGAGTTGCAGACGCGAACGCACATGACACCGCACCATGTTGATCCGAACCATGAATTGATTAAGACGTTAAGTGCCGTCTATGAGCGCCATACGAATCAATCGGCGGATTTGATTGCGATTGGCGGCGGCACATATGCGCGTTCGTTGACGGCAGGAGTTGCTTTTGGTCCAGTCTTCCCAGGTGGTCCTGAAGTTGCGCATCAAGTCGATGAGTATGTTGATTTCGATGAACTATTGCTTGCTGTCGCAATCTACGCAGAAGCGATTTATGAGCTCGCAAAATAATGATTGATGATCCCCGCATCGTGAAGATGGGGGGATTGCTTCTTGAAAGGAAGTTCCGTGTGAAAAATCGTCAAACTTATCATTTCCAAGCGTTATATTTCTTTATTTTCTTTGGGCAAGGAGCACTCATTCCATATCTCGCGCTTTATTTCTCGAATGATGCTTTCGGGCTGTCAGCTTCAGAAATCGGTACGATCGTTGCGATTGGTCCCGTTCTATCGATTTTCTTGCAACCCGTTTGGGGAATTGCGGCAGATCGACTCGGGAAGCCGAAAAGACTCCTGCTCGTCGCGATGCTCGCAGCTGGAGTCTTCACATTAAGTTACTTACTGACATCTGCTTATTTATTATTACTATTGATTTCTTGTGTCTGGGCGCTGTTCCAGTGCGCGCATATTCCGCTCGTCGATACGTTAGCGATCGAGTATACGCGAAAGCGGAAAGTGGATTATGGTGCCTTGCGTCTGTTCGGATCGGCAGGTTTCGCTTTAGCCGTTTTCGTTCTTGGGCAAATCACCGAGAGTGGCGGACTCGATCTGATTTTTTACGCAACTGGTGCAGCATGGGTTCTTGGTTTCCTTGTGCTAATCGGCATTGAAGAGACAGGTAGTGTCCACGTTTCACATCAACAACAAGTACCGTTAAAACAATTATTTTCGAATCGACGTTTCCTGTTGTTCTTAGCAGGTGGAAGTTTGATTTTCGGACCGATTTTTGCCAATAACTATTACTTTGGTAGCTACGTGACGATACGTGGAGAGACGACGGCGCTTGTTGGGACCTTGTTCTTTGTCGCCGTTCTGTGCGAAATCCCGTTCATGCGCATTGCATCGCGTCTCTTGTTACGATTCGGAGCAATTCCAGTCCTTGTATTCGTCTCCTTGTTATCAGCTGCCCGGACGGCGATGATTGCGTTAGAACTTCCGATCGTCATGCTCTGGATATTATCAGCGATGCAAGGGATGATTGTCGGTCTGCTAATCCCTGTCGCTCTAGATTATGTTCGGTCACTCGTTCCAGAAACGATGGTCGCGACAGCCGTCAGTACATATATGGCAACGACGACGGGACTCGCGACAGCGTTGTTTAATCTGATGAGTGGTTTTGTACTCGAGGAAAGTACAATCTATACCGTCTTTTGGGTATATACAAGTAGTAGTATCCTCGGTGCTATTTTATATGGGATCAGTGGTCGTATTAAGGAGTGAACACTACGTTGAGACAGGAACGACACTTTTTCGTCGCCTTGCCGATTCCTTCTGGAGAGTTAGCAAAGCTTGCTGGACAATTATCTTTAGCTGATTATTTTCGAAACGTCTATACGCAAGAAGAGTACCATTTGACGCTTCGTTTTTTTGGAGCATTGGAGGAAAAAGAACGACATTCGTGGGAACAGCAATTGCAGAAGATCGCGCGGACCGTCGAACCATTTGTACTCCGATTTGATCGCTTGGTCGCGTTCGGTCGAGACGAACGGCCGCGTGTCGTTGGATTCGGGACAGAAGCGAAAGAATTATTTCAATTAGTGGATCAAATCGATCCACATGTGACTAAACCGTTCGTTCCGCATGTCACGATCGCGAAGAAATGGCGCGCCGAAGCAGATGCATGGACGACGAGTCCAATACAACTCGTGGAATGGACCGTTCGTGAACTCGTTTTATTTGAAGTTCGACCAGACGTTTCACCGCGATATGAACCAGTTTACCGGATTCGTTTAGGTAAAGAGGAATGAGGTGATCCCCATCGCAATCTTGATGAAACTATATGACTTAGATAGTCGATTTGAAAAAAATCCGCTCGAGATGACGAAGCGAGTTAGTGAACATCAAGCGCTTGATTATGCCAATGTCTATCGAAAATGGGAAACTGGAGAATTGTTTCCGGGAGAGATGTTGATCCGACCTAAAAAATGGTGGCAGGTCATGAAGAAAAGTGAAGTCATTCAACTTCCAGGTAAACAGTTGTCACGAAGAGCATTCGATAAATGGTACAAAAAGCGTCTTGAATTACAAAAACTATTGAATGTCGCTGGTGGTGCTACTGAAGAAGATATTTGGCGAATTCCATTGAAACGTCATTTAGACTTCTATCAAATGCTACATTTACTAAATGAACAATACGCCATGTTTTATCGCGCTGTCATTCAATATCAAGTCGGGGAAGTCGAATTGAGTCCATTCATTGTCGGTCCTTCTGCGATTTACATCATGGAATGGCTCGACGGTGAAGAGAGTATCTATCATATCCGACGTGATAAGTTATGGCGCGAGCAGCCATTTAAGGCATCTGCGAAGCAAATCTTAAATCCAAATATCGGTTTAAAACGGACGGAAGATATTTTGCATACGATTCTCGGGCAAGATTACGATTTACCGATCGAACGAGTCATCTTAGCTCCTAGTGGTTATTTTGATAAGATTCCAAAAGAGACGACGACGACTTACGTTAATAAAGTTGAGTTTCCTAAATGGTTGAAGCGGATGAATATGAACGCGACACACACGAAAGCTTTTCAGATGCGAGTGTGCGAAAAAATCTTAAAAGAAACGGTATCGATTCAGTTTCAAATGGCAATTCAAAGTGAGGGGCAGTCTCGAATTCAAGAGTAGGGGAGGGAGCGACGGCATTGTCGTTGCGAAAGAGATGACGAATCAAGAAGTTGCGATACCGTTGGCGCGGGCGGAATTCCTATCTTTTCAAAGCATCCGGGTCGAGGTTGAAGGCAATTCGTCAATCCACTGGTCGCTTGAATGTGATGGACAGTCACTACCAATTCAACAGGTCGAAATACATCGTGAAGAACAATTGGTAATTTATGAATTGATGGTTCTTGAGCCGGTCGAGCTAGAATGTCGGTATGAGGTATTTGGGACGGGGAAATCCATCCGTGTTGTTCCAGATCGGTTAGTACGGACAGAAGCATTTGAACGAAAGTATCGTTACGAAGAGAAGTTAGGCGTCTGGGAAGAAGAGGGGATATTTCATTTTGCTGTTTGGTCACCGGTCGCAGAACGGATCGTGTGTGTCGTGTACGATCAAGATGAACAGGTACTCGGAAGGCACGACATGAAACGACAAGAGCAGGGAGCTTATCGTCTCGAGCTTGGGCGTGATCTTGCTGAGTGTTGGTATCGGTATGAAGTGACGACGTATCTTGGGACATACGAGGTCGTTGATCCATACGCTAGTGTCATATCAGAGAATGGGCGATACGGTGTCATCGTAGACGTCGAGCGAACGATCTCCGATTGGTTCCCGAAGCGGGTCGCGCGTCCTCTGTTCGTCAAACCGTCGGACGCTGTCATCTACGAAGCGAACATTCGTGATTTCACGATTGATCGTTCAGCCGGTTCGAGTTATCCGGGGCAATATGCAGGGATGACGGAACGAGGAACGGTCTCCCCGCGTGGTCATGCAACGGGACTCAATTATCTCCTTGATCTTGGGATTACTCATTTGCAACTTCTGCCAGTTCACTTTTTCGAGACGACCGATGAACGAACGCGGACGCCGTACAACTGGGGATATGATCCGATGCTTTGGTTCGGACTAGCTGGGAGTTACGCGAGTTCGGTCGAACCGCTCGTTCGCGTTCGAGAATATGCAGAAATGGTAGAGCGACTTCATGAAGCAGGGATTCGTGTCACATTCGATGTCGTCATGAATCACGTATTTGTTCGTGAGCGTTCTTCACTCGAACAGCTCGTTCCCGGTTATTATTTCCGCTATGAAGTAGACGGGATACTCTCGAATGGAACAGGTGTGGGAAATGATACTGCTTCCGAACGATTTATGATGCGCCGACTCATTGTCGATTGTTTGACATACTTTGCTCGTGTCTACCGGATTGATGCCTTTCGATTTGATTTGATGGGCATTCATGACATTGAGACGATGAATGATGTTCGCGCGGCACTCGATGCGATTGACCCGACGATTCTTGTGTACGGGGAAGGATGGGATCTTGCGACGGCATTGCCGGAGCGACTAAAGGCGATGAGCGCCTCGGCTGCTCAAATGCCCCGAATTTCCCATTTTAATGATGTCTTCCGAGATGCGTTAAAAGGATCGACGTTTAGTGAGTTTGACCGAGGATTCGTTGCGGGAGACGGTTGGAAGGAAGGGGAGGTTCGAAACGGGATCGCAGGAAGTGTTCATATCGACAATCAAACATACGGTCGTTTTCCGGAACCTACCTACTCCATCAATTATGTTGAGGCGCATGATAATCATACGCTGTACGATAAATTGAAGTTATCCTGTCCTGAAGCGGATGAACAACAGTTATTACGAATGAGCCGTCTTGCTCAGACGATTGCCTTGCTTGCGCAAGGGATTCCGTTTCTTCATGCAGGTCAAGAGTTCTTACGAACAAAACAAGGCGTCGAAAACAGCTATAATGCACCGGATGAAATCAATCGAATGGACTGGGAGCGCCGAGATGAGCATCGTTCCCTAGTGGCGTACATCAAGACGATTTTACAGATTCGTAGAATGCATGGCGGATTCCGCCTGCACCGAGCGAATCAGATTCGAGAGTTGCTTCATTTCATCGATTTACGTCCGGGAGTCATCGCCTACGAGCTTGGAGCGGTCCACTCGTATGATGCATGGCAACGAACGCTCATCGTCTACAATACGACACATGAAATCGTTGAAGTCTCACTTGATCATTCGCGCTGGAACGTGCATGTACAAGGCGATGATGCCTCGGTCGACCCGCTTCTAAAAGGTGTCGACAGGATTCAAGTCCTTCCGTTGTCAACGACGATTGCGACGTGTTAAGATAAGCATTGTGCCTCAGGCAAATCTACTAAAAAAGTTGAGCGGATTATAATGGAATTAGATATTTTAGATGCGCTTGGCGAAGGCTGGACCCTTACGCCAGCAGGTGGAATCACAGGAGAAGCGTACATTGCTTCAACCGGGCAATCGAAGTTGTTCTTAAAACGAAATTCATCGCCGTTTTTGGCGATTTTATCCGCAGACGGAATCGTCCCGAAATTATTGTGGACGAAACGGATTTATAGTGGGGACGTCATCAGTGCCCAACAGTTCATTGAAGGAGACGAATTGGAGCCGGAAATGATGGAGCGTCCTGAAGTGGCTCGTTTGCTTGGGAAAATCCATGATTCGAAGGAATTGTTGTTCATGCTTCAACAGCTTGATCAGCGCCCGATCGAGCCGGATGAATTATTGCGACAATGCCGTTTGTATTTTCAACCAGAGGATTTAGAGAATCCGGACCTCGTAGAACATGCGATGGTGTATCTTGAACAAAACCTGGAACATGTAAGAACAGATGAACAAGTCGTCTGTCATTCCGATTTAAATCATAATAATTGGTTGACGGGAGCGGATGGTCAGCTCTACCTAAATGATTGGGATGATGCGATCATTGCTGACCGAGCGTATGATTTAGGGATGATGTTATACAGTTACGTTGACGAAGCAGCTTGGCCAGAATGGTTTGAACATTATGGTCATCCACTGACGAGTGATCTGAAACAGCGCATGCATTGGTACGTCGTAGCGCAAGCGGTATTATCGCTTTATTGGTATGAAGATATGCGTCACCCAGATGTCGAAGACAGTTATCACTTCCTTGAACAGCTACTTGAATACTCGAACGATTAAAAAGCGTGTCATTCCGAAAGGGAACGACACGCTTTTTGCTTAACCTTCTGCGATTTTAATCTCTTTTTCGATATCGTGACTTTCAAGATCCGCTGACCGATACGCTTCTGTCGTTGGTAAACGTAAATCCAGTTGTGGCTTTTCTTCGAACGTGACGGTGACGTTCTTGACTGTGTAGTCAAAAACGTGACCTCCACCTTCGCGAGCTGCATCGATGAAATGAAGATGATATCCGGCGACGGCGATACCGTGACCAAATCGTGGCGTATAGTAACCGGCAAGCGTTCCTTTAGTCTGTTCGAACGTACGCGCGCTTTGAGAAGCGACAGCTTCCGTAATCGGAACGAACGGTTTCTCCTGACGTGCGACGGTGCGTGTTTGTACTTTCGTGAACGTTCCATCAATCCGGATAGCGTAAAAGCTATTGATCGTAGGGAGTTGTTCACTCAGCCAGTGCTCGAACGTCGCTTTCGACATCTCTTCCGTCACAGTGAAAGTTTGCTCCGCCTCGAAACGGGTTAATGTTGCGAAAGGTGTCGTCGTCTCGGGTTGAAGTGGTCGGGCGCTACCATCTGAGCGGAGTTGATAGAACTCACCATCAAATCCGATCATTTCCCCATCTAAGTGATCAAACGTTCCAATACCGAAATCGCGTTGATCAAGAACGGAAGCGTATGTGACGTCACTTTCGAATACTCCGTCAAGTAGTGCCATCATCGTTGAAATCTGGACGAGTGTTTTATCGTGTGCCATGTGAATCCTCCTTAGTTCAATTGATCGAGATGGACTTGTTCCCCTAATGCAATGTTATCGCGATAATCGATCGGAACATCAACGATGACTGGTCCCTCTGTCGCGAGTGCTTCATCCATGATTGTTGCTAATTCAGATGGATGATTGACACGTAGTCCTTTTGCTCCAAAGCTCTCAGCATATTTGACAAGATCGACATCACCGAACGACGTACCGGATTTCCGGTTGTATTTCATCTCTTGTTGGAACGCGACCATATCGAATCCACTATCACGCCATACGAAATGGACGAGCGGTGAGTTCAAACGGACAGCTGTTTCGAGTTCCATTGCAGAGAAGAGGAATCCACCGTCACCCGAAATCGAGACGGCTTTCTTACCAGGGCGTACGAGTGTTGCGGCAATCGCCCAAGGAAGTGCGACACCAAGCGTTTGCATCCCGTTACTAAAGAGGAGATGACGCGGTTCATATGAACGGAAATGACGTGCCATCCAAATGTAGTGTGAACCGACATCGACCGTTACCGTGACATCATCCGCAATTTTTTCACGTAACGTCTTCATGAAATAGAGCGGGTGCGTCAATGGAGAATCCGTGACAGGAGGAACATCACGATCGACAAGGCGTTGATGTAATCCTTCGAGGAATTGAACAGAACTTTCCGGTAACGTCAGCGGGTTCAGGCGCTCAGCAATTGCGTCGACCGTTTTCGCCATATCACCAACGAGTTCGCGGTCTGGGCGATAGAAATGATCGATTTCAGCACGCATTTGATCGATGTGAACAAGCGTCCGGTCGTGCGTCGGTTGATTCCAGAACTTTGGATCGTAACCGATTGGATCATAACCGATTGAGAGGACTAAATCAGCTTCGGCAAGCAACGCGTCACCCGGCTGATTGCGGAACAATCCGACACGTCCGTAGAAGTTCGATTCGAGCTCACGTGATAAAGTACCGGCTGCTTGGAATGTCTGAACGACAGGAATTGAGACGTTTTTGAGTAGCGAACGAATCGCGTGTACGACGTCAGGTTGACTAGCACGCATACCGAGTAACAATACAGGCAGTTTTGCATCTTGAATCAGACGAGCTGTTTCGTTGACCCAAGCTTCTGGTGCAACACCAAGCTTAGGTGCTTCGACAGCGCGGAATGCTGTGACATTCGCTTCGTTTAATCCAACGTCTTGCGGAATACTAACGAAAGCAGCACCTGATGTCGTTTCTGCCGTTCGGAATGCATTCGATAATACTTCTGGAATGTTATCGGCATCTTGTACTTCTGCACTGAAGTTCGTAATGGGTGTAAAGAGTGCTTGGTTGTCCATTGACTGATGTGTTCGTTTTAAACGATCCGCTCGTGTGACGGCTCCAGCGATTGCAACGACTGGATCACCTTCAGAGTTTGCTGTTACAAGTCCTGTAGCTAAATTTGATGCTCCTGGACCGGATGTTACAAGTACAACACCTGGTTTATCAGTTAAGCGTCCGATGGCTTGTGCCATGAATGCAGCATTTTGCTCGTGGCGTGCAACGATGAGTTCAGGTCCCCGGTCCTGTAACACATTGAAGACGGAATCAATTTTTGCACCAGGAATACCAAAAATGTAATCAACACCCTGTTCGATGAGTGAATCGACGACTAAGTCTGCACCTGTTTTTTTCTGTACTAGTTCTTTTGAATCACTGTTTTTATTCTCGTTCATTACAATTCTCCTTTTTACCAACGTTTTTTGGTGTCCGATAGCTGTAATAAATAATCTGTTTCAAAAAAAGTATACATCTGTTTCATGGTAAAACCAACCTAAAATCGTTCAGAGAATAAAAAAAGTACCTTGTGTATAATTACACAAGGTACAGAGGTGGTCCTTATTCGACATCGACTTTTCCGAAAGTCGCCCAGACGAATAAGGCACTAATGCCCATGACGAGAACGATGGGAGATGCCCAACTAATCAAGAAGTCTTCCACAGTAATAGCCCTCCTTTTCGGTTCTTACGTACCTTAAGTGTATTAGAATGCTCACTGTTTCTCAAGTGACGAACTGCTGAACATTCTTCGATCGGAATCGAAGAAGTTCTTATATAATTACCCGAATCATGATAAACTTATCTGCGGATAATTTAAGTTTGGAAAGGATGAACGACAGTGCGTTTACGACATAAACCATGGGCGCAGGATTATATGAAGGAACAATCCTCGATCTATATAGCAGAACCAACAAGCCTGAAAGGGACATGGGCTACAGAGTTTAAGAATAACAATCCAATTTACATCGAAGTGGGATCAGGAAAAGGTGCCTTCATTACGGGAATGGCGAACCAGCATCCGGATATTAACTTCATTGCGATTGAACTATTCGAGAGTGTGGCAGTGACGATTGTTCAAAAATTAGTTGAAGCTCCTCAAGCAAATGTTCGCGTCTTGACGGTCGATGCAAAAGATTTACGCGATTACTTTGAA
The DNA here is from genome assembly GCF_001275385.1 of Exiguobacterium sp. BMC-KP. Classification (NCBI taxonomy): domain Bacteria; kingdom Bacillati; phylum Bacillota; class Bacilli; order Caryophanales; genus Exiguobacterium; species Exiguobacterium sp. BMC-KP. The sequence continues at coordinate 1,635,305 of NZ_LGIW01000015.1, read as the reverse complement.
AAAGGAGAAGTGGCACGCGTTTATTTAAACTTCTCTGATCCTTGGCCGAAGACACGTCACGCGAAGCGTCGTTTGACGTATAAAACGTTCCTCTCGACATACGAAGATATTTTGCCGGCGAAGGGACAAATTCATTTCAAGACCGACAATCGCAAATTGTTTGAATCGAGTTTGATGACGATGTCGGCATACGGGATGCGTTTTGACTGGATGTCGCTTGATTTACATGCGAATGAACCGGAAGATAACGTCCGAACAGAGTATGAAGAACGCTTTTCTTCAATGGGTCAACCAATTTATCGGATGGAAGCAACGTATCAAAATTAATTTAGACAAAAAGTTTTCTTATTTTCCTGGTATTTCTTTCACACTTTTTTCTTATTAATTGGTACAATGTTGTTGACTGAAGAACTTGTACTTATAGGTAAAGGGGGAATTTGGGGATGTGGCAGAAAAGCTTAGCCTTCGTAACGGCGCTCTTTCTCGCATTAAGTATCGGTCAATCGGTACTTGCTGCGGTTGATACCTCAGAAATGACGAAAGCATTAAACGAGGAATTACCAACGACGCATTACGATTATAAAAAAGGTTCGGTCAAAATCGAGGATCCGAAAACGTTCACGAACGAAAAAGGAGAAGAAGTCATCGGTGGAATTGCTGTCATCAAGACAGTCCGTGATGGTATCTTCGTCACGATTAAACGTGAAATCCACTTCTTCAATGCCGATAGCGGTAAATTGTTGACGAGTGCCGACGCTGCAAAAGTTGATGGCGTAAAAGAATACATCGACAGCAACTCGGATAATCTTCATCAAAAAGTCGTTTACTGGTTACCGGTACTCTTGATGTTGTTGATCATCGCTGTACCAGCAATCGTCTTGTACATTGTTGTTCCGCGTCTATACTCGACAACGGAATACATGAACCCGATCTACGAACGCAACGATAACCCACGTTAATCAAGAAAAAAGCCTCTATCCAATCGGATAGTGGCTTTTCTTATGCAAGTAGTACGAAGATGAAAGCGAGTATGGCAGGTAATCCTTGTTTTAATAAAATAGACCGATTTGCCGTCAAGGCACCATACAAAGCTGCAATGATCACACAAGCTAAAAAGAACAGTTGAACCGCAATATCCTCACGAATCAATCCGAATACAAGTCCAGCTGCTAAAAACCCATTGTATAATCCTTGGTTCGCGAAAAGTGTCTGAATCTGTTTTGATGCAACAGCTTCGTCCGTCAAACCGAACGTCCGACGAGCAGCTTTGGAAGAAAGAAAGAACATTTCAAGTGCTAAAATATAAAAGTGTTCCAAAGCGACGAGAATAACGAAAATCATAGCAAGAGTCGACATGAATCATACCTCCTTTATAGGAACGTGGAAAAAAGACCGTACTTCGTCGATCGAAGCACGGTCTTTTGATTAAGCGTATTCGAGTAATGCGCCAGTTTCGGCATCGACTGTGAATTGATACGTTTTTTCGTCATCACCTTCAAGGACCGAGATGCCACCTTTGTAGCTTTGGTAGTCACGTGACTCATATGCGTAAGCCTCTGGTGTTGCAGAGATCCATGCACCTTGGACACGTCCTTTTGCTGAAAATGTGCGTTTCGTGATTTCGAGCGCTTCCTCGGCAGAAAGTTGTTTGTTGTCAACGGCTTTCTTCACTGCGAAAGCGGCGACGACAGCTGCTGCCAATCCGATAATCCAATAGCGTTTTTTCATTAAAATTCCCCTCCTTACAGGTTCTATTCCTACTGTACCAAATAATTCGTTCAGAGAGAAACAAAAGGTTAAGTGATTGAAGCAATTTTTTGTATAATGGGAATCAGGAGGCGATACATATGAATGAAAAAACGAGAGAGTTATTTCGAACACTGACAGAATTAAATGGAGCACCAGGGTTTGAACACGATGTTCGTCAGTTCGTTCGCGAACGCATCACACCCGTCACGGATGAAATCGTCACAGATGGACTAGGATCGATTTTCGGAAAACGAACAGGAGATGCGACAGGACCGAAAGTCATGGTTGCCGGACACATGGACGAAGTAGCCTTCATGGTGACGCAAATCACGAAGAACGGGATGTTACGGATCCAACCACTCGGTGGCTGGTGGAGTCAAGTATTGCTTGCGCAACGCTTCTCGATCTGTACGGACAACGGAGTCATTCCTGGTGTTATCGCGTCGATTCCACCACACTTATTAACAGAAGAAGTGCGAAATAAGCCGATGGCAATCAAAGATATGTTCATCGATATCGGGGCTGACTCAAAAGAAGAAGCGGAATCCTTTGGTGTACGACCAGGTATTCCTGCTGTACCATTTTTCCCGTTCACACCGATGGCGAATCCGAAGAAAATCATGGCAAAAGCGTGGGATAATCGCTATGGTGTTGGAATGGCAGTCGAGCTATTGGAAGAAACAACAGCAGCGGATCATCCGAACATTTTATTCTCTGGTGCAACCGTTCAAGAAGAAGTCGGATTGCGCGGTGCACAAACAGCAACAGCACTCATCGATCCTGATGTAGCGTTCGTCGTCGACGCTTCGCCTGCTAATGATGCGTCAGGAGACAAAACGGAGTTCGGTCAACTCGGACAAGGACCATTGCTCCGTATTAAAGACAGCGTCATGATTCTTTCGAAAGAAATGACGGATTACGTTCTCGATACCGCAGAATCGAACAAAATTCCGTACCAATACTATGTCGGTGCTGGCGGAACTGACGGTGGTGTCATTCATCGTTCGAATAACGGGATTCCGACGACAGTCGTTGGTTTACCAGCACGCTATATCCATACCCATGCGTCGATCATGCATACAGATGATTATGACGCGGCGAAGGAATTGCTGCGAAAACTCGTCACGAATCTTGATACGACGACGCTTGCAACATTGCAAGTCAAGTAAATAACGGACGGGGATGGTCTCCTCATGAAATAGACGGCGGATGCGTAATCCGTCGTCTATTTTTGCTTAGAGGGAATGTAGCGATGTCACGATCTGTCTTGTCAGTTGAAAAAACAGTCTAGTCGGATGGAAAGGAGATTTGATATAATGATACGCGATGTTGAGAAAAGGACGTGACAAGATGTTTAAGGAAAAAGGGATTTCACTAAGCCCTAAAGTATATTTCATTACCGTATTAAGTTATATGGCTCTTGGTTTGTTTAGTTCGCTGATCATGGGATTGATTGTTCGGACGATCGGCGAAGGGTTAGTTGATCGGGGTATCGAAGCAAAGTTCCTCATTCAACTAGGAGAGCAGGCGATTGCTTTGACCGGACCAGCAATCGGTGTTGCCGTAGCGTTTGCACTTGAAGCACCGCCACTCATCTTATTCGCAGCAGTTGCGGTTGGCGCATTTGGGTACGAAGCGGGAGGTCCAGCAGGTAGCTATATTGCAACGTTACTTGCAACAGAAATCGGAAAACTCGTTTCGAAGACGACGCGACTTGATATTTTGTTGACACCGTTCGTCACGTTAGTAGCTGGATTTTTTGCTGGACGTTACGCGGGTAAGTGGATTGGAAAAGGGATGACGGATCTTGGTGAGTTGATTCGCTGGGGAACGGAACGTGAACCGCTATTCATGGGGATCTTCATCGCTACCGTCATGGGTCTTGCCTTGACGGCGCCAATATCGAGTGCCGCACTTGGGATCATGCTTGGCTTAGATGGACTCGCTGCTGGTGCAGCGACGATTGGATGTGCAGCTCAAATGATTGGTTTTGGGGTCATCAGTTACCGTGATAACGGGATTGGTGGCGTAGTTGCTCAAGGGATTGGTACATCGATGTTACAGGTCGGAAATATCATTCGAAATCCTTGGATCCTTCTACCGCCGACTGTAGCCGGTGCTATATTAGCGCCATTTGCAACTGTTCTATTGATGCTTGAGAGCAATCCAGAAGGCTCTGGTATGGGAACGAGTGGATTCGTTGGTCCGTTAATGTTATTAAAAACAATGGGATTCGAAATGGAGTATTACATAGCAGTTGCTGTTCTCTGTTTCATTGCGCCTGGTATTATCAGCTATCTCATTTATCGTGTCCTGCGACGCTTTGGTCGGATTCAAGATGGTGATTTAAAAATCGAATATTGAGTACAAAAAGCTGATTCAAAAGAATGCTTGTTTGACCGAATGGTGCACAAACAAACATTTGACTTTTGAATCAGCTTTTTTCATAAAGCGAATCCGAATGAACTCGAATAAAAGCTCGTAAAAAAGACATAAAGGTAAATCAAATAAAGTGGTGTCAGATATCGCATGCGCACGACCGGTAATTTCCGAGCGAGTCGTTTCCCGAGTGCTTCAAGTAGAATGATAAGCGCAAACCCGACGACCAAATATAAAAAGATTTCCGGTAAGCTTCGTTCGGAATCAATAAAGGAATAGCCGTAACGTAAACAACTCGTCATGCCAACGAAGCCGACGAAGCGTTCGAACGGATGTTTGATTGGTTGATCTGCCATAGTGAAGTCCTTTCTCGGTGTTTTCTAGTTGCAGTATAGCAAACCAAGCACGAAAACGCACAGTCACAATTGAATATGCTATGATGAGAACAATGACTTCTAGGGAAATCAAAGGAGGAAATCATCATGAAAACACTACAATCAAAACAAGAATTCGATACGGCAAAACAAGGAAATGCCGTCTTTTTATTCTCAGCAAACTGGTGCCCGGACTGCCGCTTCTTAGATCCGTTCATGCCGGAAATCGAGCAAACGTTTAACGGATTCGAGTTTTACTATGTCGATCGCGACGATCATATTGAAATTGCCCAGGAAATGGACATCTTCGGAATCCCGAGTTTCGTCGCGTTCCGTGATGGTGGAGAGACGGGTCGTTATGTTGGTAAAGAGCGGAAGACACCAGAACAGGTGACAGCATTTTTAGAAACGGTTTAAGAAAAAAGCGAGCGCTGACTCGCTTTTTTTCATGATAGAAAGGGTGAATTCAAATGGAACTACAACAAATCCGAAGAATGATGACGCAAACATTTGAAGAAGAGGGTTACACGACGTACTTCGATCGTGAAAAGTCCGTATTACGGATTGAGCGTAAACACGATAAGTCAGGCGTTGATGTCGGATTAAATCCGCTTGTCGCTAAAGCAAAACGAAGAGGTGTCATCGCAGTTGAAGAGACGATTGAATATATCCGTGCTGTTCTCGGTCAGACGGATCAGGTCTCACTCGTTGGGCAGGAACAAAAAATCTTCCCTGTCATTCGTGCTAAATCGTTTGCCGATACGACAAAAGAGGGGAAAACGCTTGTCAGTACACCACACACGGGTGAAACGAAAATCATGTATGCACTCGATTTAGGAGCTACTTATCGTTTGATTGATGAAGAGCTACTAGCATCTGCAGAGTGGACGGCTGAACAGTTATCAGAAGCTGCCCGTTTTAATGTGAAGTCGCTTGAAGCGCCATTTAAGCAAGATGAAGTAGCGGGTAATATCTTTTATTTCTTGAGTCTCGGTGATGGATATGAGGCGAGTCGTGTGTTGAACAAGACATTGCTAGCAGATTATGCAGCTCAAATCGAGGGAGAATTTGCGGTCGGCATTCCGCATCAGGACGTGCTGATTTTTGCTGATATTCGTAATGATGCTGGATACGATGTCTTACAACAGCTTATGTTTGATTTCTTCTCGAATGGTCGTGTTCCGGTCACGGCGCTGCCATTCCTATACGAAGATGGTAATCTGGAACCGGTCTTCGTCCTCGCGAAAAACAAGCAGCCGAAAGAGTGAAGAATCTGATACAATAGGCATTGTGAGAAAGACGGAAGGGAGTCATGGATTGAATGAATGTGTTTTATAATAAAGAGGGCGTCGGCGACGTCTTAATGATCATTTTGGAAGACGCACCGCGTGCGGAAGTGACAGCGACTCGTGAAGGAGATGTAGCGACAATCAAACATGGTGATCGTATCGTCGGTTACAACTTGTTTGATGCTTCGAATACATTTACGATTGAGACACAAGGACCGGTTGAATTGACGGAAGAATTCGCAACGCGTATTCAAGAAGAACTTGCGAAACGAGAGATCAAATTATCACTCGAACACGTTGATTATTCTCCGAAATTCGTTGTTGGATTCGTTGCTTCTTGCGAGAAGCATCCGGATGCTGATAAATTATCGGTCTGTCAGGTAGAAGTAGATAACGGAACTTTACAAATCGTTTGTGGAGCGCCAAATGTAGCGACGGGTCAAAAAGTCGTCGTTGCTAAACCAGGCGCAGTCATGCCATCCGGTTTAATCATCCGTCCTTCAGCGCTACGCGGCGTACCTTCAAGCGGTATGCTCTGTTCAGCGCGTGAACTCGGTCTTGCCGATGCACCACAAGAAAAAGGGATTCTTGTACTCGATGATACAAAAGTAGTAGGGGAAGCATTCTCAATCGGTCGATGATTCGACCGATTTTTTAACAAGATGGAGGGGTGAACGTATGAGTAATCGTTATGAACAGTCACTAAAAGAGCAGGCTGCCCGGATTCGTCGTGAGCTTGCGGGGGAACGTGAGACGAAGCCGGTGGAGCGTCCGAAAAAAGAGGAGCGTGAAGATCGCTTCGTTTTGACGGATGTTCCTTCACCGATTTATGGATTCCAACGTCCCAAACAATCTGTACCCGAAACGGTAGAAGCTGTGGAAGAAACAAAAACCATTGGACAGGTTTTAGATACAGATGAACAGGGAATTACTGATGAGGTTACTTTGACTGATCAAGAAATGATCGCGCCAGACGTCGTCTTAGACGAAGCGGAAGCAGATGCTGGTATTGTGCCGGTGACGGACGTTGAATTACTCGTACCGGAACCTGAAGTACATCAAGAATATGTGAGCGAAGAAGAGTTGCCAAACCTATCAGAAGCAGAAGAAACGGACGTTGCAGAGACGGCATCAGAGTCCGTAATTGAAACGCTTCTTACTAGTGAAACCGTTGAAGAATCGATTGTTCCAGCGGAGACATCAAGTGAATTGTTTACCGATGATCGAGAAATTGAGGAGCAACTACCTGAAAACGTCACGTTGATTCCAGATACACCTGTTGCCGAAGCGCAAGCTCCTGTTCAGTCGGAAGTGAAAAAGCCGGTCGGTCCGCCTGTTAACGTCGTCATGACGACGAAAGACTTGATGGCGATGTATCGCGCACGTCGAGAACAAAATAATTTACATGGTAAAAAATAAATCGGTTTGCTATAATGGTACAGGTTTTGTACCCGAGCCCGATGGTACGGACCGGAACGTGAATTGGAGGGCTTTTATATGACAAAGTATCATTTTGTTGGAATCAAAGGAACAGGGATGAGCGCGCTCGCCCAAGTACTACATGAGATGAATCATGAGGTACAAGGTTCAGACATCGAAAAGCACATTTTTACTGAAGACGCGTTACGAGCTAAGGGAATTCCATTTTTCCCGTTTAATGCGGATAACATCAAAGAAGACTATGTCATCATCCAAGGGAATGCCTTTGGAGATGATCATCCAGAAATCGCACGGGCAAATGAACTTGGTTTAACCATCCATCATTATTACGATTTCTTAGGACACTTAGCAAATGAATATCGTTCAGTCGCCATTACAGGCTCACACGGAAAAACGTCGACGACAGGTTTACTTTCGCACGTCTTAAGTGGAATCACACCAACGGCTTTCTTGATCGGAGACGGTACAGGAGCAGGTGTAGAGGATGCGAAGGCATTTGTCTTCGAGGCATGTGAATACAAACGTCACTTCTTATATTACAAGCCGGACTACGCTATCATGACGAATATCGACTTCGATCATTCGGATTATTTCACAGGAATTGATGATGTCGTTTCGGCATTCCAAGAGATGGCGATGCAGGTCAAGCAAGCAATCGTTGCTTGTGGGGATGACGAGCATCTTCAAAACATTCAAGCGAATGTACCGGTTCTCTATTATGGATTTGGAGAAAACAATGATTTCCGCGCGGAAAATGCGACGTCAACACCAGACGGTACGTCATTTGATGTCTATTTGCGTGATGATTTCTACGGCACGTTCCTTATCCCAGGATTCGGTCGTCATCATGTCTTAAATGCACTCTCTGTCATTGCGATCTGTCAGTATGAAGGATTAAGCAAAGAGGACGTAGCTGAACGCTTAGCAACGTTCGGTGGTGTGAAACGCCGTTTTAGCGAGTCGGAATTCGGTACGCAAATTCTAGTTGATGACTACGCGCATCATCCAAAGGAAATCAGTGCAACGATTGAATCGGCACGGAAGAAATACCCGGACCGTGAAGTTGTCGCGATTTTCCAACCGCATACGTACACACGCTTGAAATCATTCATGGATGATTTCGCGACATCTTTACGTGAAGCAGATGTGACATATTTATGCGAAATCTTTGGTTCGGCACGTGAGCAGGAAGGGCAAGTTCGAGTCGAAGATTTGCAGGAGAAAATTCCGCAAGCTTCAATTCTGACACGCGATAATGTTTCAGTCCTACGTCAGCACGAAAATGCTGTGCTTCTGTTCATGGGAGCGGGCGATATCCAAACGTATCAGCATCAGTATCAAAGCGTTAAATAAACAACAGATCAACAAACGTCACTCGACCGGAGTGACGTTTTTTTGTCGTATTTTTGAATTATGATAGTAATTTAAAAAAACAGATAAGGAAAATCTAAAATAAGATTGCATCTTGAAATAAAGTTTGAAATAGTGTGTATGTGTTGAAGTTATTACAGAGAGGAAAGACACCATGGGACAGATTTTACTCATCTTATTGCTCCAGTTGATTTACGTTCCTGTTTTGACATTACGGACCATCATGCTTGTAAAAGGACGGACCGTCATTGCAGGATTATTCGGAACGGTCGAAACATTGATTTACATTTTTGCACTAGGGATTGTCTTTCAAGATTTGACGACGCTTGGCATGGTCGTCTATGCGTTGGGATTTGGTCTTGGGATACTCGTCGGTGGTTATGTCGAACGAAAACTCGCCATCGGTTACAATATGATTCAAGTGCATACGCAAGAATTTCCAGCAGAACTGATTCAACTCATTCGGGATAATGGATTCGGTGTGACGCATTACCAAGGGCAAGGGCGCGATGGTGTCCGCTATCGATTAGATGTTCTTGCAGCCCGAACACGCATGAAAGTGCTTCGTAATCTCGTCGAGGAATATGAACCAAAAGCATTCCTCGTCGCATTCGATTCTGTCGATTTCAAAGGTGGCTACATGTTGAAAGGTCTAAAACGTCCTCGATGAAGCACTCTTCCTGAAAATGATGTTTATCCTTTGTTATTTAAGGATAAAGATGAAATAGAACGTCATTTGAAATCAGGAGAGGGGAATATCAGATGATCAGTAATCACGCAAAAACAGCTTTGAATCAACAGGTGGCAAACTATGGGGTGCTGTTCGTTAAACTCCACAATTATCACTGGTATATTAAAGGACCAGACTTCTTAACGCTTCATGTGAAGCTAGAAGAACTCTATACATGGGTGTCTGAGCAATATGATGTCGTCGCAGAGCGTCTCTTAATGAACAATGGGACACCTTCAGCGACATTAAAAGAATATTTAGAGCAAACAACACTCGAAGAAGCGAAATCTGGTTTGACGGCAGATGAGATGATTGATTCTGTCATTAAAGATTTCCAACAAGTTCGTAAAGAGATGCTCGATGCAATTGAACATCTTGAGGCGCAGGATGTAACGGTTGAAGATGATCTACTTGGTCAAGCGAAGGAAATCGAAAAACAGATTTGGATGCTTCGCGCGACATTGAAAAAATAAGATAAAGAAAACGGATGACACGGTCCTTTTATTGGACCAGCCATCCGCTTTTTCTTATTTGAGATTTTCAGGATTTAATACTTCGAGTTCTGGAAGGACGAAACGTCCGTCTTTACGGATCAAGACATCATCGAACCAAATCTCACCACCGCCGTAATCAGGACGTTGAATGTTAACGAGATCCCAGTGAACTGATGAATCATTGCCGTTGTAAGCTTCTTCGTACGCTTGACCCGGTGTGAAGTGGAAACTGCCATCAATCTTCTCATCAAACAGAATATCCTTCATCGGATGTTGAATGAATGGGTTGACACCAATCGCGAATTCACCGACGAATCGAGAACCAGCATCTGTATCAAAGACTTGATTGATCCGATCTGTATCATTCGCCGTCGCTTCGACGATTTTACCGTCTTTGAACGTCAATGTGACATTTTCGAATGTGAATCCATGATATGGTGACGGCGTGTTATACGAGATGACACCATTGACGGAATCCTTAACAGGCGCAGTAAAGACTTCACCGTCCGGAATGTTGGCATTTCCGGCACACTTGATTGCTGGGATGTCCTTGATCGAGAATGAGAGATCCGTTCCAGGTCCGACGAGGCGGACGCGATCCGTCCGGTTCATCAAGTCAACGAGTGGTTCCATCGCTTGTCCCATTTTTTCGTAATCCAGCGTACAGACATCAAAGTAGAAGTCTTCAAATGCTTCTGTCGATTGGTTAGCTAGTTGCGCCATTGATGCGGTTGGGAAGCGGAGGACGACCCATTTTGTTCCTTTGACACGATCTTGTGTATGCATCTTACCAATCGTTTGACCGTACAGCTTCATTTGTTCAGCTGGAACATCTGAGAGTTCGTTGATGTTATCACCAGCGCGTAGTCCGATGTATGCATCCATCGCTTGCATCTGTTTGCGTTCAATGTCTGCTATCAATTGGAGTTGCTCTTCTGAAGCATTTCGGTATAATTTTCGTAGGATACGATTATCCTTAAGTAAGACGAACGGATGACCGCCGGTCGCGTAGGCAGCTTCAACGAGTGCTTCGACCAGTTCTCGTTCGATGCCGAAGTTTTCAATCAAGACTTTTTCACCAGGTTCAAGGGCAACAGAATAATTAATTAAATTCGTTGCCAGTTGAGTAAGACGTGGGTCACGCATGATATTTCCCCCTTGAAATGGATTATGTAGGTTTCATTTATCATTGTAACGGAAATAAACCATTTGGAGTAGCAGGAACGACTTGCTACACGTCGAACTAACAACAAAAGACTATGCAAAAAAATTGGAGGCAAGAACCATGGAAATCACATTAGGCGGAATCGCCGGATTAGTCGCTGCGATCGCATTCGTAGTGCTCGTCATTTTCCTTGCCCGTGTACTAGGTGCTGCGAGTAAGACGCTCAACAATGTAGCCAACACGACAGCAGGACTTGAACGTCAACTAGACGGTATCATGATGGAGACGACAGCGTTGTTACATAAGACGAATCGTCTTGTCGATACGATCGAAGAAAAAACAGAATTGCTTGCACCTGTCGCAAACTCGATCGAAGAACTCGGTACGTCCTTAAACAAAGTGACAGACTCTGTCCGGACGGTATCTGATACGGTTGCTGGTGCGGCGGATACGAATAAAGATCAGATTGCACAAGCAGTCCGTTGGGGTTCAGTCGCTGTAGAATTATTCAAAAAAAATAAACCGGCAGAAACGACGGTTCAAAATCATTCGACAGCAACGACGACGGTTGAGAAAAAGCCACGTCGTCGATTCCGGAAAAAGGCAGAGGCACCGGTTACACCGGAAGTCGTCTCTGTACCGGATGTCGAAAGTATTCCAGATGAGTTGAAGGGAGATCTTAAATCATGACGAAACAACACCCATATCAAGCGCAAGACTCTTCTAAAGGAGGAGGCTTTCTTGCCGGAATCATTGTAGGTGGATTGATTGGTGCTGCAGCAGCTCTCCTTTCTAGCCCAAAATCAGGTCGTGAAATGCGTGACATGATTGACGAGCGTACAGCGCCTGCTCGTCAACGATTGACGGAACAAACACAAGTCGTTCGTGAAAAAGCAGAACCAATCGTAGGTGAGTGGATCCAGCTAGCGAAAGACAAGGCAGCACCAGTCATCGAAAAAGCAAAGAACAATTCAACGGTCCAAGAAGCGGCACAATATGCTGGCTTTGAAAAAGATCAAGCAAGTATTGACGCTGCTCTCGCAGAAGCAGAGCAACTCGTACGTGACATCGAACGTGAAATCGGAGACGAGGTTGACGGTGCGTCTGTTGCAGAAGAAATCGATACGGAGACGGTCGTTGATCTTACTGAGTTACGGGAACAGTTAGCAGAAGAACAAGATGAAGATAATGATCCACAGTCAGATGTGAATCATAAAAAATAAGATTCAATGAGGAGCTCTCGTCGCGAGGGCTCTTTTTTCATGTTTTCTAAAAATATAGATATAGAAAAGTTATATGAAAAAACGTAATTTATTTTCATATTTTAAGAAATCATGCAGCTTCTTTATGTACAACACGGAAAGAGTTCGCTATAATTAGTTGCTATTACGAGCTATATGCTGATTAGGGAGTGGTAGGACATGGATCAACATGCAGAATTAAAAAGATTACGTGATGAACTCGATTTAGTGAATGCAGAATTATTGGAATTGATGAACAGACGTGGTCAAATTGCCGTCGAAATCGGAAAAGTCAAACGAGCACAAGGGCTTGATCGTTACGACCCTGTACGAGAACGCCAAATGCTTGAATCAATTGCCGCTAATAACCATGGACCTTTTGAAACAGGACGCCTTCAGCATGTATTTAAAGAAATTTTCAAAGCTTCTCTCGAATTGCAAGGAGAAGACCGGACTCGGAAATTACTTGTATCACGGAAACAAAAACCGACGAATACGATTATCCGGATTGGAGACGCCGTCATCGGAGACGGTTCACAACAGTTGATCGCTGGACCGTGTGCGGTCGAGAGCGAAGAACAAGTATTCGAAGTCGCAGAACAACTCGCGAAACATGGCGTGAAATTCATGCGCGGCGGAGCGTACAAACCACGTACATCGCCTTATGACTTCCAAGGTCTTGGACTCGAGGGTCTAAAAATGTTGAAAAAAGCAGCGGACGCGCACGGTTTACATGTCATCACTGAAATCATGACACCGAGTGCCGTTGAATCTGCTTTACCATATGTCGATATCATTCAAGTCGGTGCCCGCAACATGCAAAACTTCGACTTACTCAAAGAGGTCGGGCGTACGAATAAACCGGTTCTCTTGAAGCGAGGACTTGCTGCAACACTTGAAGAGTTCATGTACGCTGCCGAGTACATCATGGCAAGCGGAAACGATCAAGTCATCTTATGTGAGCGTGGTATTCGAACGTACGAACGCGCGACGCGGAATACGCTTGATATCTCAGCTGTTCCGATTCTGAAGCAAGAAACACATCTTCCGGTAATGGTCGATGTGACGCACTCGACAGGGCGTAAGGATTTGCTCTTACCAACAGCAAAAGCAGCATACGCGATTGGTGCTGACGCTGTCATGGTCGAAGTCCATCCTTTCCCAGCACTTGCACTGTCTGATGCGAACCAACAACTCGATTTCCAAGAATTCGATACGTTCATCGAAAACTTGACGACTACCTTTCCGGCACTAAACGTTCAATGATTTTCGAAAAAGGGTAACCTAAAGCGAATGAAAACGTTTTACAATGAAGGAAGAATGGGAAAAGAAAACTATCTTTTCCTGTCTTCCTTTCGTGTTGCCTAAAAATGAAAACGAAATGAAAACACTTGAGATGGATCATACTAAAGGAGGAATTTGTTTTGAATAGTAATATTACGATTTACGATGTCGCACGAGAGGCAGCTGTTTCGATGGCGACTGTATCGCGTGTCGTCAACGGGAACCCGAATGTCAAACCATCTACACGAAAGAAGGTCCAAGATGCGATTGAACAGCTCGGTTACCGTCCGAACGCTGTTGCACGTGGACTTGCAAGTAAAAAGACGACGACTGTCGGTGTCATCGTACCTGATATCTCGAACATCTTCTTTGCCGATTTAGCTCGCGGAATTGAAGATGTCGCGACGATGTATAAATATAACATCATTTTATGTAACTCTGACCAAAACCGTGAAAAAGAGATTCACTTGCTCAATACGCTACTTGGGAAACAAGTCGATGGAATCATCTTCATGGGTGGACGCTTACACGAGGATCTCGTACGTGAGTTCAAGACATCCCCTGTGCCGATCGTTCTTGCTGCAACGTTAAACCAGGACTACGATCTTCCTGCCGTCAATATCGATTATGAAAGTGCTGCGCATGATGCTGTCAAATCATTGATCGATCGTGGACATGAACGAATTGGATTCATCACAGGACCACTTGAACAGCAAATCAATGGCGAAAAGAAATTTGCTGGTTATCGCCGGGCACTCGAAGAAGCAAATCTTCCGTTTAATGAGCAGAATGTCGTTCTTGGAAACTATACGTATGATTCAGGAATGAAAGCGATGAATCAATTGCTCGAACTAGGAGCAGACTGCCCACGTGCGATTTTCGCTGGAACGGATGAGATGGCTCTTGGTGTCATTCATGCCTTACAAGATGCTGGACATCGTGTACCAGAAGATTTCGAAGTCATCGGACACGATAATACACGTCTTGCAACGATGATTCGTCCAAAACTGACAACAGTCGTTCAACCAATGTATGATATCGGAGCAGTTTCGATGCGTCTATTGACGAAAATCTTGAACAAAGAAGAAATCGAAACAAACGATGTCACGTTACCACACCGAATCGAACAACGGGATTCCACGCGCCCTTAATCGAAAAAACGTCTCTTCTCTCAAGCAGTTGCTTGAAAAAAGAGACGTTTTTTTATTCTGTGACCGTAATGTTTTCATCTTGGTGATGGTGGAGTTGGTCATTCTCGACATGGAGACGAACTGTCGTCTGACCGGGTGCTGTCAATGTAACGTTTCCACTGTACGCATCACCTTTATTGATTAATGGTACATAGTTATGTTTTTCAATACCGGTTTCAATGACTTCGACTTGAACGTTAGCCTTTAATGGTTTTCCATCAAGGAATACGTGAAAGGAGACGGGAAGTGTAGCACCCGCTTTCACTTTTGTTGCACCCATATAATGAACAGAAAGACCTTCAATGGCTTCATGATCATGTCCGTGCTCATGTGAAGCTTCTTCTTTTTCATGCGAATGATCCATGACGACGAATGAGATTTTATCCATGTGATGAAGTCCTTTTTTATCATTGATATGATAGAGACCTTCGTATTCGCCTTCAGCAAGTTTGGCTTCTGCTTGATAAGAACCTGTCTTTTTCAAGCTTGCCTTGAATTTTTGGTGCGCACCGTCTTGTTTGCCAGCTTCCCAGACTTCAAATGTTACGTCTTCGAGGTTGACTGGTTTCTTCTGTTCGACAGCTGACGCCTTGAAAACAACTTTATCTTCTTCCATGGTCTTTGCTGGAACGTCGACATTGACCTCGACAGTCGGTTTTCCTGACCCTTGCATGTTTTCGTGGTCCATTGCCTGTTTTTCATTGCCGCACCCTGCGAGTACGATCCCCGTCGACAGAATGAGACCGGAATAAAGCCATGCCTTTTTCATGATGATTCCCCCAACTATTCATTTACTAAGTAAAAATTCCATATTTAGTATAGCAACAAGATGTGAACTCCGAACGAAATAAATGTGAAGATAAAAAGTCAATTAATCGGCGGAATAGGGGGAAATCGTTGTCAGTTGTTTCTTGCGCTCATCGCTGACGAATGGCCAAATCAATCGTTTGACGGTCTCCCAATTTTTCTCTTCAATTTCAGGACGTCGTGGGATGGCGGGATAGAGTGGTGACTTATCATGCCAGTGTGTTGGTGGGACTGTTTCCTGTCCACTCCAGCGTTCCTGCCATGAAACAGGAATCTCACCATGAAACGGAGCTTGTTCCGTCATAGCAGCAAACACCTGACTCCACGCGCGAGGAACGACACGATACCAGTCGTAACCGCCGCCACCGAGTGCGACGATCTTTCCATTCGTATATTTATTTGCAGCAGCGACGGCGATTTGAGGTATCTGCTCATAACTTTTCATTGTTAAGGATAGATGGGTCAGTGGATCAAGCACGTGCGCATCAGCACCATTTTGCGTGATGATGAGATCGGGTTGGAACAATTCACATGCTTCAAAGAGAGCCGTTTCATAAGCGAGTAAAAACGAATCGTCTTCTGTGAAAGCATCAAGTGGTACATTCCAGCTAAATCCATAACCTTCTTCAGAACCCCGTTCCGTTACCATGCCCGTTCCTGGAAACAAATAGCGACCCGTCTCATGGAGCGACAACGTCATGACGTCCTTTCGATTATAAAAGGCCCATTGCACACCATCCCCATGATGAGCGTCCGTATCGACATAAAGAATTTTGCAGTGATACTTTTCAATCATCGCTGCCATGGCGACGGCCGTATCATTGTAGACACAAAAACCAGAGGCACGTCCACGGAATCCGTGATGTAATCCGCCACCGATATGAAAGGTCCGTTTATATTGACCAGATAAGACGAGGTCACACGCTTCAATCGTACCACCGACAAGGAGCGAGGCACCCGCGTGCATGTTTTGAAATAAAGGAGTATCTTCTGTTCCAAGACCATACATCTGTGCCTTTAGTGGTGTTAATGCTCCGGTTCCGGCTGCTTTAACGGCAGCGATGTAGTCCTGATCATGAACGAGTGCCAGTTCTTCATCGGTCGCATGACGCGGTGCGATACAAGGTATGCCATCTAATTGATGCATCGCTTCGAGCAAGGAAACGGTTAATTCGAGACGGATTGGGTTAAACGGATGGGTTTCGGAAAATCGATAAGCCGCTTCTTCTGGACTGTAGAGATAAGCGAAATCCTTCATCTGCTCACATCCGGTCCAAGTACATCAAATCCTTCTTTGCGCAACTTCTCGATGATCCGAATCGGATTCATCGTCTGGACACGAAACGCAACGATCCGGACGTACGGATCGTCTGTTGGATAGACGAGTACATTTAAGATATTGATATTCGTTTTAGCAAGCAGTGTAGCAATCTTTGCTAACGTACCTGCCGTATTCTCGACACGAATTTCAATTTGGGAACTTGGCTCGAGTGCACCGGTTAACTGTACAAATGTTCGTAATAGATCTGTTTCCGTTACGACCCCAACGAGTCGTCGACCACGGACGATTGGTAGACAAGTCAATCGATATTCATAAAACAAGACAGCTGCATCTTCGAGAAAATCAAGTGGATGAGCCGTGATAGGGCTCTCGATCATAATGCTTGAGACCGGATACTGTAGGTCTTGTTTTGCTGTATCCGGATGAAAGATACTACTTGCGCTTTGAATTTCCTTTAATCCGACAAGACCAACAAGTTCGTGCCGCGCATTGACGACAAGAACATGACGAATTTTATGACGTTGCATGAGTTCAACCGCATGAGCGATGGAATTCGTCGGTTGCATCGTGATGCACGTCGTATTCATGATTTGTTCAATTAACATGACGATTCCTCCTCGATCTCAGTCGTACATGAAACGTCTTCTTAAGCGTAACGCATCAAAGTGAGCGACAACTTCAGGGGAGACGTGTTTTCCGATACGCGCCATCAAACAATTAGCGGGATGAGAGGCGATTTCCGGATCATCCGTCGGAAAGAAGACGAGGCCACCATGGTTCATCATCTTCTCCATGATTTTTCGGTAATCCCAGACGGATAGTCCACTCCCTTTTAAGTCCCAGTGCCAGTAATATTCAGTCGTTAAAATTAAATAATGTTCCATGGCAGGGTCGAGCATGGAGATCTCAAGTAATTTTTTTCCGATTTGCTGTCCGCGGAATCGAGAGGAGACTTCGATTGCTCCGAGTTCCAGAATGTACGGATTGTTCCCTTCACTCCATGTTTCATAAGGGTCAGGATATAAGTAAGTCACATAACCGATGATTTCCGTTCCTTGACGAGCGACGATGATGCGTCCCTCCTCGAGGTCGGCGATCTCAACGAGCGCTTGGTGTTGTTCAGCGGGTGGACGAAAAGCTGTCAACCCTGAATCGAGTGTATACGTTGCTAGTGTTTGACTCGGTACGGGACCTTCGATGTCGACAGGACCGAGTGATGTTTCATGCGTCCGATGATTGAATTGTTTTTCAAACATGTAAGCGTCACCACCTTCCTATTCATTATAGACGAAAGCGCTTGAGCAAAGAGAGGGATTTTTTAACAAATTGACGGCAAATGGATTGAACTGACGGATAACTAGCTTATAATAAAGAAGAGAACATAGAAGGGGAGGAACGAGACATGAAAGTTTTGAAAGCGCTTCCGGGGAAGCATTGGTTAGCAGAGTATGATGAGACGAACGCGTATGAATGGAAAGATGCTGAGCAGTACTTTTCGTGGGCGACAACGGGGAAAGTCAACATGGCCCATGAAGCAATCGATCGTCACGCAGAAGGCGAGCGGGCGAACAAGGATGCGCTGATTTATTTCGATGGAACGACGGAACAACGCTTCACATATGCAGATATGAAACGGTTGACGAATAAAGCGGCAAACGTATTAGTGGATGCAGGGGTCAAAACGGGTGACCGGATTTTCATCTTCATGCCACGCTCGCCGGAATTGTATTTTGCCTTACTTGGCGCACTGAAAGTAGGGGCAATCGTCGGTCCATTGTTTGAAGCATTCATGGAACAAGCGGTTCGCGATCGTTTGCTCGATTCTGAAGCGAAGTTACTCGTGACGACGAAGGCATTGCTCCCACGTGTTCCAGTTGGGGAACTGGGCTCACTTGAAAAGGTAGTGCTTGTCGACGAAGGCGTGGAAGAATCAGAAACACTAATCGATTTCCGCAAAGCATTTGATCAAGCATCTGATGTGTTCGAACCAGTTTGGTTAGATCGCGAAGACGGATTGATTTTGCATTATACTTCGGGATCAACAGGGAAACCCAAAGGTGTTCTCCATGTTCAGAATGCGATGATTCAGCACTTGATGACGGGGCGCTGGGTACTTGATCTACAAGAAGACGATGTCTACTGGTGCACGGCTGACCCAGGCTGGGTCACAGGAACGAGTTACGGTATCTTCGCTCCGTTCTTGAATGGGGCAACGAACATCGTCGTCGGTGGACGCTTCAATCCAGACTTCTGGTACAGTGTCATCGAGAAGTATAAAGTAACGGTTTGGTATAGCGCACCGACCGCTTTCCGCATGTTAATGGGAGCTGGCGCGGATGTTGCGAATCATCATGATCTATCAAGTCTTCGTCATGTATTATCCGTCGGAGAGCCATTGAACCCAGAAGTCATTCGTTGGGGCAAAGAAGCGTTCGATCAACGCATTCATGATACGTGGTGGATGACGGAGACAGGTGCGATGATGATTTGTAATTACAAGTCGATGGATATTAAACCGGGATCAATGGGGAAACCGATTCCAGGAACACAAGCAGCAATCGTCGATGATCAAGGAAATGAGTTACCACCATTCCGAATGGGGAATCTTGCCTTAAAAACACCATGGCCGTCGATGATGCGTCAGATCTGGAACAATCCGCAGAAATACGAATCATATTTCTTCAAAGGATGGTATGTATCAGGTGACTCTGCTTATATGGACGATGAAGGTTACTTCTGGTTCCAAGGGCGCGTTGATGACGTCATCATGACAGCTGGAGAACGAGTCGGTCCGTTCGAGGTCGAAAGTCGTCTCGTTGAACATCCAGCGGTCGCAGAAGCTGGAGTCATCGGGAAACCAGATCCGGTTCGCGGTGAAATCATCAAGGCATTCATTGCCTTACGTGATGGTTACGAGCCAACGGATGAACTAAAACAAGAAATTCAGGCATTTGTCAAAGAAGGTCTCGCTGCTCATGCGGCGCCACGAGAAATTGATTTCCGGGATAAATTGCCGAAGACACGAAGTGGTAAAATTATGCGTCGTGTTCTGAAAGCATGGGAGTTAAATCTCGAAACAGGAGATCTTTCAACGATGGAAGATTGAACGCAAAAAAGGATGGATCACCATAACAGGTGATCCATCCTTTTTGTTAGTTTTCAGAAGTAGCGTCGTTTTTCTTTTCATCTTGCTTTTTCTGTTGCTCTTGTTGTTTCTTTGCATCTGCTTCTTTTTTCTTAGCGTCAGCTTCCGCTTTCTTCTTAGCTTCTGCCTCGGCTTTCGCTTTTGCATCGGCAGCACGTTTTGCGTCTTCCTCTGCTTTTTTCTTCGCATCTGCTTCAGCTTGTTGTTCGTTTTGTTGCGCTTCTTGTTTCTGTTCTTCCGCTCTCTTAGCTTCTTCTTCTGCTCGCTTAGCTGCTTCTTCTTTCTTTTTCTCAGCTTCTGCTTTTTTCTTCGCCTCTTCGGCTTTTTTCTTTTTATCTTCTTCTTTGAAACGACCACTGTTTTTGAAATCGTCTGCGGAAACAGAAGATGGTTGTGTGAAACGAGCACCTGATTTGAAGTAGCTGTTATTAGCACTATATGCTGCGTTCGCCATTTGTGACCACAGCGTCTGTGTGCGTTGATAATACGTCGTCGGACCGATGAGTGAATTGTTCTGGTCATGTCCAGTCCAAACGGCAAGGGTGACACCAGGTGTTGAACCAACAAGGTAAGAGTCTTTTACATCGTTCGTCGTACCTGTTTTACCTGCCCAGTCTCCAGGTACATTCAATCGGTCTTTTGCAAATGTTGCTGTACCTCTCGTAAAGACACCGCGCATCATATCAAGCGTCAAGTAAGCAGTGCGTGGTTCATAAATCCGCTTTTTCTTCGGTTTTGCTTTATAGATGTCTTTCCCGTCTTTCGTGATTTTCGAGATGACATATGGTTGAACGAATTCGCCGTAGTTCGCGAGTGTCGCGTAAGCACCAGCGAGTTCGACCGGTGTGATTTCCATCGTACCGAGTGCGGCTGAAGGGGCATAACGAATCGCATCTGGTACTTCAACTCCCATATCGACGAGTTTTTGAATCGAGTTTGACATATTCATTTTCTCGTAGATTTTAACAGCAGGTACGTTTAGTGAAAGTTCAAGTGCGGTACGAACCGTCACGTTCCCACGATAACGACCGCCTTCATTCTTGATTGGGCGATCACCTGGTTGACGTGGTACGGTTTGATAATAGTATTCTTCATCATTAACGGTTGATTCTGGAGTAATCAAACCGTTCTCAATCCCGTTTGAGTAAACGAGGATTGGTTTTGCTGTTGATCCAATTTGGCGTTTGGCTTGGAATGCCCGGTTGAAGTCATCGGCTTTTCCATCCATATAACGCCCACCGACGAATCCGAGGATACGACCCGTCTCATTTTGAACCATGACAGCTGCTGTTTCTTCGGGATCTTGTTTTGAAACGGTTTTTTTTGTTTTTGGATCCACGACTTGCTTGTACTGCATGCTGCCAGGGAAGTTACCGTTATTCTTCGCAGGTTGCTGCATGGATTCATGAATTTTCTTGTCTAGTGTCAAGTGAACTTTGTACCCACCCTGACGGAGTGCAACAAGTGCTTGATCTTGATAGTTTGCTCGAACTTCCGCTAGTTCTGACGGTTTGACTTCATCTTCTTTGATTCCATCTTGTTTCATCAAGTACTTCGTCATGATTTTTGTCGCTTCACGCTCTGCTAAGTCATAGACGTACGGGTACGTATCACGTGAACGTTTCGACTGTTTCGCAAAGTCTTTCGTGATATCGTGTTTGAGTGCTTTTTCATATTGCTCTTTTGTAATATTTTTTGCGACATACATCCGTTTTAAGACGGTCTTCATCCGATTGATACTTGGCGTCAAATCTTTCTTGACGACGCCACCTTGTAGATAAGGTGTGTAATAGTATGGGTTTTTCGGAATACCAGCGAGGAAGGCTGCTTGTGGTAATGTCAGCTTTTTCGCCGATTTATTAAAGACACCTTGAGAAGCCGCTTCAATTCCGGCAATATTACGTCCGAGTGAATTTCGACCAAATGAGACGACATTCAAATAAGCTTGAAGAATTTCATCTTTTGACATCGCGTTTTCGAGGCGTAGCGCCAAGATGATTTCTTTTGCTTTCCGTTCGAACGAGACTTCATTCGTCAAAATTTGGTTTTTGATTAATTGTTGAGTCAACGTACTTCCGCCAGTCCGTGACGCGGAATTCGTCAGTTCTTGCAAGACTGCACGTAATGTTGCTTTTGGGACAACCCCATCGTGCTGATAAAAATCAGTATCTTCAGTTGATAAGACGGCATCCAATAAATAGGGAGAGATGTTTTTAATATCAACGGGTTGACGTTCTTCATCAGTAGAGACGTTCGTCAACTTCTCGCCGCTTCCCCAATAAATCTGACTCGTCACCGCATAGCTATTGACTTGTTGCTTCATTTCCGTCAATGGAGGAGCTTTTGTGCCTTTGACAAGTGAAGCGAAGTATCCACCGGCGGCTCCGACGGAGAAGCTTCCAATGAGCAACACTGCTATGATGAGGAATAAAATGATGTTCCATGAAACATCGTATGTGATATTCGACCAGTGCCGAACGGCTTTCGTCCGGGGGTGATTCCAAAACTTGGACCAGTTCTCGCGCATAAATGATCTCCTTTGCATCTTAAACTTAGGTGTAAATTAATATTAAATCACAGATAGACGTATTATACCATAAATCCATTGCTGAATTTTGGCTTGACAGTGGATTCATCTTCGACGTATCATGAAACCATCTTATTTTCATATGATACGTTAAACAGTGATCGGAATACAGTAGTAAGTCACTCCCTGTGACAGAGACCTAGTGGTGCTGCGAACTAGGACACAGTGAACTTATGAATTACGCTTCCAGGAGTTTCTTGAGAAATCAAGCGGTCGTCCCGTTATCGACGAACCAAGTGGTCCTTTTATTTAAAGGGCAATCAGGGTGGTACCACGGAATCTTCCGTCCCTTCGTTTTATACGAAGGGGCGGTTTTTTATTGTAAAAGTGAACTTTAGGAGGAAACATAATGACGTTATTAGAAGATTTAGAATTTCGCGGTTTAATTAACCAAATGACGGATGAAGAAGGACTTAAAACATTACTCGAGACACCGACGACGCTATACACGGGTTTCGATCCAACAGCTGATTCGTTGCATATCGGACACTTGTTGCCAATCTTAGTTTTAAAACGATTCCAACAAGCAGGTCACCATGTCGTAGGTCTCGTTGGTGGGGCGACGGGAATGATTGGAGACCCAAGTGGTCGCGCAACGGAACGTTCTTTAAATACATCGGATATCGTTGAAGAGTTCGCGAACCGGATTAAAGGTCAATTATCGCGCTTCTTACCACTTGAAGGAGAAAACCCGGTCACGATCGCGAATAACCTGGACTGGACGAAAGATTTGACGATCATCGATTTCTTACGCGATATCGGAAAACACTTCCCGGTCAGCTACATGCTTGCGAAGGACTCTGTTGATTCACGACTTCAAAACGGGATCTCGTTCACAGAGTTCTCATACATGTTACTTCAATCGTTTGACTTCTTGAAACTCTATGAAGATCAAGGATGCCGTCTCCAAGTCGGAGGTAGTGATCAGTGGGGAAACATCACAGCGGGGATGGAGCTGATCCGTCGCGTTGGTCACGAAGAAAAAGCATTCGGTTTGACGGTGCCGCTCGTTACAAAAGCAGACGGTCAGAAATTTGGTAAGACAGCTGGCGGTGCAGTTTGGTTAGATGCTGACAAAACGTCACCGTACGAGTTCTACCAGTTCTGGTTCAACGTCGACGATCTCGACGTCATCAAATTCTTGAAATACTTCACGTTCTTGACGCATGAAGAGCTTGATGCACTCGCAGAGGAAGTCAAAGCGGCACCAGAGAAGCGCGTTGCACAACGTCGTCTCGCTGAAGAGATGACAGTTCTCGTCCACGGTGAAGAAGGTCTGACGCAAGCACAACGTATCACGACTGCACTCTTTAGTGGAGATATCAAATCCCTGCAAGTCGAAGATATCGAAGATGCGTTCAAAGGAATGCCACGCTTTACGCTTGGTGAATCGAAGAACCTCGTCGACGTTCTCGTTGAGGCGAAAATCAGTCCGTCAAAACGTCAAGCACGTGAAGATGTGACGAACGGTGCAATTTACCTAAACGGAGAGCGCGAGCAAGACTTAACGAAAGAAATCACTGAAGCAGATGCAATCGGTCGCTTTACGATCGTACGTCGCGGAAAGAAAAAATACTTCGTCGTCGAGCATGCTTGATGATATACGAAACGCTCCCTGTTTTATGTACAGGGAGCGTTTTTTTAAGCTGTCCGGAATAAGCGGAGTGGCAATAAACGAACGGCGATTGTCGTAGCGACGACTGCTTTGATCGTATCCCATAGGACGAAGGGGTAGTTGATCGCAAAAGCGTCTTTAAACGACAAATCGAGAACAGCCATCAGACCAAATGTTCCAAGTAGATAAACTAAACCGAGTCCAAAGACGATCATCCCGATGAATAAGGGGACGAAGCGACGCGTTTTTTCAGCGACGAATCCGATGAAGAATCCGGCAATCGGAAAGGCAATCAAATAACCGGCAGTTGGTCCGACGAACGGAGCAAGTCCACCTTTTCCTCCAAGAACGGGTAGACCAGCTGCTGCAAGCAATAGGAAGATCAAGACAGCGAGTCCGCCACGTTTTCCACCGAGGATCGCACTGACCGTCATGATGGCGAGCATCTGGAGTGTGATCGGAACAGCACCGACGAGTTGGATTTGTGGCATAGAACTGACGGCTGCAATGATGGCAGCGCCTAAGGCGATGAACGTTAAATCTCTTGTTTTCATGAATGAAGTCCTCTTTTCTATTTGTGTTAACTATGTATAATTAAAGGTTAACACAAATGAATAAATGACGTCACTCTTTTTTTAAGACCAGGTATACATTTTTATGATAAGCACAAAAAAAGCACCCACCGAAGTGAGTGCTGGAACAATCGATTAACGTGAGTAGTACTCGACGACGAGTTGTTCTTGGATTTGATCGTTCAATTCAGAACGCTCAGGAAGACGGACGAATGTTCCTTCGAGCTTCTCAGCATCGAAAGTAACGAAGTCTTTAGTTGCTGGAGCAACTTCGAGTGCTTCTTTGATAACGACAAAGTTCTTCGATTTTTCGCGAACTGAGATCGTTTGACCTGGTTTCACGCGGAATGATGGGATATCAACGCGTTGTCCATCAACTTGGATGTGACCGTGGTTGACGAGCTGACGAGCAGCACGACGTGTACGAGCCATACCCATACGGTAAACGACGTTATCAAGACGTGCTTCGAGTAAGAACATGAAGTTCTCACCGTGGATACCAGGCATTTTGCCAGCATCGTTGAAGATACGGTTGAATTGGCGTTCGTTTACTCCATACATGTGACGAAGTGTTTGCTTCGCTTGAAGTTGAAGACCGTACTCAGATACTTTACGACGGCTGTTACCGTGTTGACCTGGTGCGTAAGGGCGTTTTGCGATTTCTTTTCCTGTTTCAGTAAGTGAGATACCGAGACGACGTGAGAGTTTCCAAGCTGGACCTGTATAGCGAGCCATAATAAGACTCCTCCTTATTGTTCGTTATTATTTGCATAAAAATAATAACGCCATCAAACCCACATTACGCCCATTTCATGATGTGGCACCCTCGCTTGATAGCAAAGTTACACGATGCCCCTCCGGTTATTCACCGAGTCATGAAATGTGATACGTAAGCGATTTGACCGCTATCGTTATCATTTCTGCACTTTTACAAGTATACGGTGTGGACAATCGACTGTCAATCAGAATTACAGATGACGAAGCAGTGTCGTACAGAAAGCTTCTAAACCAGCTTGATCGACTTCATCGAAACGGTTGAATTCTGGGCTGTCGATATCAAGTACGCCGATCGTTTGACCGTCTTTGACGAGTGGAATGACGATTTCTGAATTCGAAGCCGCGTCACACGCGATATGACCTGGGAACTGATGGACGTCTTCAATGCGTTGTGTCGTTTGTTCGGCTGCTGACGTTCCACAGACACCACGACCGAATGGAATACGAACACATGCTGGAAGTCCTTGGAACGGTCCGAGGACGAGTTGGTTTTGTTCTGTATCTGTCAAATAGAAGCCGACCCAGTTGATGCGGTCGAGGAACTGATTCAGTAACGCACTCGCATTCGACAAGTTTGCGACTTGATTCTCTTCTCCCATTAATAACGCATCAAGTTGTTTTGAAAGCATGTCATATTGTTTCGTCCGGTCACCTTCATATGTCTTTGTTTCGAACATAATAAAAATTCCTCCCGTGAAAAGCGTATTTTTTTTAGTTTAACGAGTTTTCGTGCGGCTGACAAACAATTGATTTTTGGGAAAAGGATTCAAAAGAGCGGAAGAAATCAGGAAAAGCCCTTGTAAATCTATGCAAAACGGTTGCGCTATACTATTATAAGGATAAGATTATTGCGATTTAGAGAAAATCTAAAGTCGTACGACAGAGTGGAGGTCGTGACAAATGTGGGCATGGGTGATCGGAGTCATCGTCATCGTATTACTCGTCATGCTATTTAGCATGATCAGTCGAAAAAAATACTACACGAAAATCGATGAACTTGATATGCGAAAACAAGGCATCGTCAGTGCATCGATTCCAAAGGAGTTGCAGGACTTAAAGCAACTTCCGATGGCGGGTGAGACGGAGACGAAGTTCAGCTCCTGGCATCAAGCGTGGGAAGAGTTACTAACAGTCCACGTCGCCCAAATCGATGAGACACTTTACCGTGCGGAAGAAGCGCTCGATAAATATCGGTTCATCGCCGTCAAGAATGACCTCGAAGTAACGGAACAATTAATTGCGGAACTTGAAGGATTGATTGATGAGATGCTCGTCGAGATGTCGACGTTCAAAACGAATCAATCGGTTCTAGCAGAACTGAAAGCGCAAGGTGAGGCTGATTCAGGACAAGTTCGGAAATCATTACTGATTCAAGCGAATTCGTTCGGACCGGCGCTCGCGCGTCTAGAAGAACGAAGTGAACAAATCGATGCGCATTGGAATGAGATGTGCCAGTACGAAGCCTCAGGCGAAGTGACGAAGGCGTATGAAACAAGCTTGTTGCTTGAACAAGAAGTAGCAACGACACGTCAACTTGTCGAACTCGTACCGAAACAATGGAAGATTCTCGCTCATGAATTGCGTCAACGGATTGATCAGCTTGGAGCGGGTTATAAGGAAATGTCGTTAGATGGGTATCCACTTGAACCACTCGGTCTACAATCTGAGATCAAACGGTTCGAGGAACAGCGCTTGAGTCTTTCTGAAAAAATCGAGAGACTTGAAGTCGACGGTTTAGAAGAGGCGATTCAACAGTTGTCAGCCGACGTTGATCAAATGTACGATACGTTCCGTCGTGAAGTTGATGCGCGCCACCAAGTGAAAAAAGAAAACCAATCCTTGAAACAAAAAGCATTACGGATGCGTGAACGGATTCGTCAGTTAGCACAAGAGTTCAGTATTTTACGTGAAAAGTATGAAATCTCAGCAGATCTTGGAATTCATTATGAAACAATTCAGCGTGACGAAGAGCTGTTATTCGAAGCAGCAAAAGATCTCGATGAGTCGATTGCTGGAAAAATCATTCCGTTCAGTATGCTCGAAGATCAAATGCGCGATGCGATTCGACTCGAAGAACAGTTGATGATTCAATACGAACGCTTTACGGTCGAGCTTCAAGCGCTTCGAAAAGAAGAGACAGAAGTTCGCGAACGAATCGTCGCGTGGCGCCATCAGCTCTCACAAACACGTCTTCGTCTGAAACGACTTGGATTACCGAACTTACCAACGGAAGTCGAAGAAGCACTACGGAATGCGAACCGTTCGCTACAGACGCTTGAGACGCGGCTCGAAGAGTTGCCGTTTAATGTCCGATCGATCGTTGCACAAAGCCAGGACGTCCAAGAAACGTTTAAACATGTGCAAGAACGGTTAGATACATTAGTGTTCGAAGTCACGTATGCAGAACGACTCGTCCAGTATGCGAACCGATACCGTCGCCACGACAACGAGATACATATGTCGCTGACGATCGCGGAAACGAAGTTCTTAGCGGGAGACTATGAACGAACGATTGTCTTAGCGGAACGTGTCCTAAATGAATACGATCCGGACGCGATCGAGCGCATTAAACGGTCGTGTGCACCAGAGGAAACACTGCACGTTTAAATCAGGATCGACAATTCAGGGTGACCGTCATGGTCACCCTATTTTTGTAAAAAGAGGAGTGAGCAGAATGGGAACACTATACGTAAATGGGTTGATTCGGACAATGGCACATGAAGAGGATGTCCATTCAGCGATGTTTGTCGAGGAGACAAGAATCATCGCGATGGGTGAAGAAGGAAAACTACGCCGACGTTTCGGTAGACGCATTCATCAGATTCAAGACTTGAACGGAAAAGCTGTTTATCCAGCCTTCACAGACGCGCATATTCATCTGATTGGTTACGGGGAAGCGATCAACCGTGTCGATGCCTCGCGTTATACGACGCTTGGAGAGTTAGGACAAGCATTCCTCAAGGCAGAACCAATCAACGGAATCCACGTGGCGGAAGGATATGACGAAACGAAACTTGATCGCGCGCCAACAAAAGCATGGTTGAACCAGCTATTCCCGGACGCGCCTGCCTTATTAAAACGAACAGATCGACATACTGCACTTGTCAACGATGTCTTATTCCAACAGCTCGGCTATAAAGCATCGACTGTCATCGATGGTGGAAAGGTCGGTCTAGCGGATAACGGAGAAGCTGACGGATTTCTATACGATACGGCGCTTGAACCTTTATATGCGTTACAAGCTGGAAACTTAGAGCGAAACAAATCGTCACTCCGGTCAGCAATCAAGAGTTTGTATCAATACGGCATCATTGCTGCCCATACAGAAGATTTATCGTATCACGGCGATGTCGCGGAAATCCTCCAAGCCTATAAGGAAGTGACAGAAGAGACAGGGTTCCATACACACCTGCTCGTTCATCATCTTGTCATCGATGAGTTCGTACAACAGCAGCCAACTCTGCCATCAACGATGTCAATTGGTGCGATGAAGCTATTCGTCGACGGCGCACTCGGAGGACGGACCGCTCTACTTGGTCGTGGCTATTCTGATGATCCGACGACACGTGGCATCGAAGTGCATACACCAGAACAGCTTGAGCAACTTGTCAAACGAGCACGTAGTTACGGATTCACAGTTGCGGCGCACGTCATTGGTGATTTGGCAATCGAACGATTCGTGCAAGTACTTGAGAAATATCCGGCACCAAAAGGCAAGCGGGACCGAATCATCCATGCGACGGTTGTTCGTCCGGAAACGCTTGCTCGGATTCGAAAGCTTCCTGTCCTAATTGACGTCCAACCGGTCTTTTTACTAGACGATGCAGACTTCATCGTCGATCGACTTGGGTTGAACCGCTTAGACTGGAGTTATCGTTTACGTTCGTTAGCAGAGACGGGTGCGTTATTATGTGGTGGGGCAGATGCGCCGATCTCTGACCCTGATGTCCGACGTTCCCTTTATGCGGCGACGGAAGGAACAGCAGGACGTGTCAATAAGACGAATGAGACGTTAT
Organism: Exiguobacterium sp. BMC-KP; assembly: GCF_001275385.1. NCBI lineage: Bacteria > Bacillati > Bacillota > Bacilli > Caryophanales > Exiguobacterium > Exiguobacterium sp. BMC-KP. The sequence continues at coordinate 1,605,798 of NZ_LGIW01000015.1, read as the reverse complement.
CGATGTACGAAGCCTTATTACTCTTTACGAAAAATCCACATCTCGCGACCGAGACACATGGACGCAAAGGGTTACTCCTACCAGGCTACGATGCCGACTTCGTCATCTTTGAACAAGACTTCTATCGCTTGCGTGGTGAAGCCATCTTGAATAACCGTTTAGTGGAGACTGTTCAAGCTGGAAAAATCGTCTATCAAGCAGAAACAGCCTTAGTTTGATGTTGCTTGTGCATAGTGCGAAATAGCCTTCGAATAGAAAGAAGATAGTCCAGGTGCATACGTATCGTAATAGGCACGAAACCGTTCGTCGGACACATACATCTGACCGAGTGACTCGAAAATAGATAACTCACATGGATAATAGTACGTATCGATGAAGTCATGTTGTTCTTTGACGACTTGTTGAACGTCTGCACCCGTCACCTTGTGTCCGTCGCGGTAAAGGATCGTCAAGCGTTGATCGAGTTGTTTGTGCATGGTGCTCAGTCGTTCTTTCTCATTCGGAGTACGTTGTTTTTGTCTTTTTGCACTAATCCGATATAAGTCAGTGTCGCCGTAGTGTTCCTCGACTTCATCTGCATGTTGTTTTTCGTGCATGACGATCTCTTCGTGACGTAAACCACGGAATAATTGTTCGTCTTTCATTGGGATTCCTCCTTTTAAAGTGAGTAATGTCTGTTCAGCGAGTTCAGCGAGTGCCTGATAATACGAAGCTTTTTCTTGAAGTAGTGCAATTTGTTTTTTCAGTATCGTATGATGATTGGAATCCGATTGTTTGAGTAACCCTTGGATTTCTGACAGTGGAAAATCGAGAGAGCGATAAAATAATATCTGTTGCAAGCGTAATAGATCTTCCCTGCTGTAACACCGGTGATCGGTATCAGTGCGCCGGGGTACTAAGAGTCCGACTGTTTCGTAATGATACAACGTTCGCTTCGTGACACCGGCAAGGTTAGCGATTTCCTGAGTAGAATAAGTCATCTGTGTACCTCCTTTGATTGGAGTATAAGGGGTGACGTAACGGAAGACGCAACAAAAAAATCTGCCTGAGGAGGCAGATTTTTTTGTTGTCATAAGAATGAGCGTTGAATCTTATGCCAAAATGTATTATTCGTCAATTTGACGGTTTTAAGTTCTTTTTCAGAGAGTTGGATATCGACGGAATCCGTACGTGTCAGGCTGAGTGCTTCGTTATCCATCCCGATGATCGGATAATCGTTTCCGTCTTCAATGATGCGTAACGAGAGTTTACGTCCGCGGTTCAATAGGAAAGCAGAGCCAAGCGTCCGATACCGGTTGTTGTTGACGGAAGCAATTTCGCTGACTTGAAGACAATGAATCAACGGGTCGACGATTGCACCTGAGAGTGACTTGTTATAAGCCGTTGAGCCAGTTGGTGTTGAGATGACCATTCCATCCCCACGGAATGTCTCGAATAGGAAATCATCGATATAAACTTCGATTGCAAGTGATTTGATGATGCTTGACTTAACAGAACATTCGTTTAGACAAAGCATCGGTGGTCCACCGTTGATGGATGCCTCGAGCAATGGGTAACGACGCACTTCGATTTCACCATCTGAGACACGATTACCTGTCTCTTTAAAGATGGCTTCAACAGCAGAAAGGTCATTGATATCGAAATCACAATAGAACGAGTTTGGTCCCTCGGCGAATCCAACATAGATCGCGTCATCACGGAAACCGGTGAAACGTGCGGCTTGCAGAAACGCTCCATCTCCACCAATCGAAACGATGATGTTTGCTTGTCGATGATCTTGGACGACATTCAACCCGTATCGTGTTCCGACATCGATCAACTTTCGTACCTGCGTTTCGTGTCTTTGTGTATTTCGGTAGTACAGGTAGACATTATTTCGAGCCATGGTTAATTCCCCCTTGAAAGCGTTTCATGAACTCTTTCATTATACCTGTTTTTTGGAAAGACGGATACTGAAGACCATGAATTGTAGCAGAATGCTTGCCATCTCCTCTGATCATTCCTATAGTTAAATAGAAAATAAAGTATATCCGATCAGGGGAAAAGGGGAATTCACATGGCAACATTTAAAGGAAATCCAATCACACTTCAAGGTACGTCTGTTCAAGTCGGACAAACAGCACCTGATTTTCAAGTACTTGCTAACGACTTATCACCTGTAACACGCGATACATATCAAGGTGTTCGAATCATCAGTGTCGTTCCATCGATCGATACAGGTGTATGCGATGCACAGACGCGTAAGTTCAACGAAGAAGCGGCAACAATCGAGGGTGTGACGGTCATGACGATCTCAAACGATCTCCCATTCGCTCAACGTCGTTGGTGTGCTTCAAGCGGTCTCGATCAAGTCGTGACGTTGTCTGATCACCGTGACCTTTCATTCGGAACACAGTATGGTGTAGCAATCGAAGAATTACGTTTACTTGCTCGCTCTGTCTTCGTCCTTAATTCGAACAACGAAATCACGTATGTCGAATACCTCGAAGAATCGACAGACGAAGTCAATTTCGAAGCGGCACTTGCTGCAGCGCGCGAAGCGAAGTAAGAATGGTTTACAAACGCCGCTGAAGCGTTACAATGGAACTAATGATAGAAACGGCTCCCGCTATACGGGGGGCCGTTTCGTTTTGGAGAGGATGACGTACATGGAGCCGTTAGAAAAGTTATATAAGGAATTAACACGTCAAACAAAACAAATCGAACGTGATCTCGATATGCCCTATTTAGAAGCGTTGACGACAGTGATTGATCGGTTGAACGACCGCCATACTGAAAATGTAGACAAAGAGGTCATTCGTAAAGCAGTATCGCTTGCTATTCTTGAAGGGATGAAACAAGCACAACCGAATCATTTACCAACACCAGACAGTGTCGCTTTGTTTGCTGGTTATCTAATCGGGAAATTGGTAGGTAAGGAGGACATCCGTCTACTTGAATTAGGAAGTGGAACAGGTGGTATGTTACATGCTGTCTTAAGTCAGCTTTCGACTGGTACATCTGCTGAAGCAGTTGAGGTAGATGAGACGTTGATCCGTTTATCGGCAGCGGTAACGGAACTGCTTGATTATCCAGTCACGTATACCCATCAAGATGCATTACGACCGTTGTTACTTGATCCAGTTGATCTTGCGATGGCTGATCTTCCCGTCGGCTATTATCCGGACGAGGAGGCATCTGCGTCTTACATCTTGAAACGGGACGAAGGTATGAGCTATAGTCATTTCTTATTGATCGAACAGGCGATGCAATACGTCAAACCAGGTGGATTTGGTGTCTTCGTCATTCCAAACGGACTGTTTCAACATGATACCGAAGGAAAATTGAAACAGTACTTCGAATCAAAAGCGCATGTCATCGGTATTTTGCAGCTACCACTCACGATGTTCAAACAAGAACAGGCAGCAAAAAGCTACTTGATCGTTCGCAATCATTTAGCTGGTATGAAGATGCCTAAACAAGCATTACTTGCAGAGTTACCATCCTTCACGGATGTCCGCTCGTTTGGTGGAATGGTGAAACAGATTGATGAATGGATTAACACAGAATTAAAATGAATTACGCAAAGTGATTGAAATCTGTCGTTAATTTGACTATTCTAGTTGTAGAACAGAAATAGAAGAAAACCTAAACAGATGTGAATGTTCATTGGATTCAAATGGAAAAGGGGAAAAATCATGGCAAAAATTATGGCGGTAAACGCAGGTAGTTCGTCTTTGAAGTTCCAATTGCTCGAAATGCCGAACGAAACGATGATCGCAATCGGACTCGTTGAACGTGTCGGTAAAGACGATGCAATCTTTACGATTAAATATGGTGAAGGACAAAAGTATACAGATGTTCTCCCACTTGCTACACATAAAGAAGCAGTCGAGTTGTCACTCGAAAAATTGATGGAGTTCGGAATCATTTCTTCTTACGATGAGATTAAAGGTGTCGGACATCGTGTTCTTCACGGTAAAGAAAAATATGCTGACTCTGTATTGATCACAGACGAAGTCATGCAAGATATCGAATCGTATACAGAACTCGGACCACTTCACATTCCACCAAACTTGATCGGAATTCGAGCATTCCAAGCATTGCTCCCAGAAGTACCACAAGTAGCGGTCTTCGATACAGCGTTCCACCAAACAATGCCGGAAGAAAACTTCCTTTACAGCTTGCCGTATGATTACTACACAGAATACGGTATTCGTAAATATGGTTTCCACGGTACGAGCCACAAATACGTTACGGAACGTGCATCTGAATTGCTCGGTCGTCCACTAAAAGATCTCCGTTTAATCTCGTGTCACTTAGGTAGCGGAGCATCGATCGCAGCAGTTTCTGGTGGCGAATCGATCGATACGACGATGGGCTTCACACCGCTTGAAGGAATCACGATGGGAACACGTTCTGGTTCGCTTGACCCAGCCTTGATTCCATTCTTGATGGAAAAAACAGGGAAAACAGCAGAAGACGTCTTGAATGTCATGAACAAAGAATCTGGAATCTACGGTTTATCAGGTCTCTCAAGTGACTTGCGTGATGTCCAAACGGCTGCTAAAGAAGGGAACCACCGTTCAGAGATGGCGCTGCGTATCTTCGCGAACCGTATTCACGGTTACATCGGACAATATGCTGCTGAGATGAACGGTGTCGATGCAATCATCTTCACAGCTGGCGTCGGAGAGAATTCAGATTCAATCCGCGAGCGTGTTTTACGTGGTCTTGAATTCATGGGCGTTTACTGGGATCCATCACTCAACAACGGAGCTCGTGGAGAAGAACTCTTCATTAACTATCCACACTCACCGGTTAAAGTCATCATCATTCCGACGAATGAAGAATTGATGATTGCTCGCGATACAGTTCGTGTTGGTGGATTGGTTGCTCAAAACGCATAATCATCTCGTAAGGATCGAATCGTTATTATGACGATTCGATCCTTTTTTTGATGAAATCTATAAATACTGAAATGCGAACACACGATCTATTATTACGGAGTTTGTCATATAATAAAAAAAGAATCATTACTATCGTAAAAATAAACTTAAAAAAGGATGATTTCTTAAAAAAATGAGTCTTTTGTAACACAAAAGTAATAGTACAGACATATTTTTGTGGTCTATATGTAACGGCACTGTCTCGTTTTGTCATGTATATTAATCTCAGTTAACAAACACGAAACAATGATGGAGGAGAAAATACATGATGAAACGAATGCTCGCAAGTGTTTTAACGGTCGTGTTAGCACTCAGTTCGTTCGCAGGTCTTCAAGCGGAAGCTGCCACTAAGAAAAGCGTCAAGTCAACAGTCGATAGCCTAGTCATTCGTCAAAAAGCTACTACTTCGTCGAAAAAACTCGGTCTTCTATATAAGAATCAAACATTATCTTATAAAGCAAAAACAGGTAGCTGGTATAAAGTAAGCTATAAAGGAAAAACAGCCTATCTTAGTGCGAAATACTCAAAAGTTGTAAAGTCGAGTGGATCGAAAAAACAATCGACAGGCGGTTGGAAGACAGTCACGAACGTGAGTGCAACAGCTTACACGCCATATGATCCAGGCAGTGGTAATCTAACAGCAATCGGTTGGAACATCAAAAGCTCAAAAAAGAAAGTCGTAGCCGTTGATCCACGTGTGATTCCACTTCGTTCAACAGTAAAAGTGTATTACAAAGGGAAATTAAAAGGAACGTACACAGCTGCCGATACTGGTGGTGCCATCAAAGGTAAGAAGATGGACATTCTTTATTACTCTCGTTCAGAAGCATTTAACTGGGGTCGCCGTACGGTCACAGTAAAATACAAATGATTTCAAACCATCGGACATCGGTTCGATGGTTTTTTGTTTGAGTAGAACATCAAAAAGCGGATCTTCCTAAAAAATAAAGGAAGATCCGCTTTTTGTAGAAGAGTGATTCATAAACGGACGATCAAGACATCGCATTTTGCATAACGCGTAATACTTTCAGAGACGCTACCGATGAAGAAACGCTCAACAGCGTTTAAACCAGTTGCGCCACAGATAATCAAGTCAGCATCGTGATTAGGAGCAAGTTTTTTTGCGATCGTCACTTTTGGTGAGCCGTATTCAATCGCTACTTCGACTTCCTGTACACCGCGATCTTGAGCGGTCTTGACATATTCGTCTAGCAATTCCTTCGCGTAAGATTCAGCACGTTCCGTGATAGTACGGTCATATGCTTCTACTGTTGCGAATGTCCGTGTATCAATGACATGTGCGATGATTAGTTTTGCATCATTTCGCAATGAAACATCGATTGCCGTCTCGAAGGCACGTTCTGCCTCTTTTGAGCCATCTACTGCTACAAGTACATTATGATAGACGATTGCCATGATGAATCCATCCCTTCGTAATCGATATGATGAGTACACCCTAATTATACCATTCTCTCATTGGGAGCGGACGAAACATTCAACGAGTTCTAAAAATTGTCCTTCCTTTCGATTACGTCGTAAGATGGAGTCAGTGAAAGGGGGCGATGCCAAGATGAGGCACGCATTAATTACGGCAGGTACAAAAGGACTGGGAGAGCGAGTGACACGCCAGTTACTGGAAGAAGGATGGAAAGTAACAGCGTTTCATCGATCTGAACCCGAGTTCGAACATCCAAATCTAGTGACGATTCAAGCAGATGTAACGAATCAAGAAGAGTTGAAGCGCGCCACTCAACAAGCGATTGACGAACAAGGTCGAATTGATGCGTTGATACTTAATGCAGGACCCTATATTTTTGAACGGAAAGCATTAGTCGATTATACCGATCAAGAATGGAATGAAGTCATTACTGGAAACCTGACCGCGAGTTTTTGGTTGTTGCGTCAAGTGTTGCCTGTCATGCGCGAGCAGACATATGGTCGGATCATCACATATGGTTTTCCGGAAAGCGCAACGGCTCCAGGGTGGGTGTGCCGGGCAGCATTCGCAGCTGCTAAAAGCGGTATGGTGAGTTTGACGAAGAGTGTGGCGCTTGAAGAAGCAGAGCATGGCATTACAGTCAATATGGTCAATCCCGGAAATATCGTCGGTGACAATAAAACAAAGCGAATTTCTGAAGCAGAGCAAGATGAAGCGACACCAGTCGGAAGAACGGGTGTCGGAGAAGACATCGCTCGGGCGATCTCCTTCTTACTTGCAGAAGAATCGAGTATGATCACGGGAGCAATTCTTGATGTGACAGGTGGCGTCAACGTCGTCCATCAATCGCGTAAGTGAATATGAAAACACCTAAGCTATCGATTAGCTTAGGTGTTTTCATATCGTTTTAGATTTAAGAAGACGGAATCGATTGAAGGTGTTTTGGTGTGCGAGTCAACGCAACTGGACCTTCAGCAGTGAGATGAATATCATCTTCGATGCGGACACCGCCGACTCCTGGGACGTAGATGCCTGGTTCGAGTGTATAGACGATACCAGCTTCAGCCGTCAGTAAGTTGTTTGACGCAAGAGATGGGAATTCGTGAACCTCGATGCCGAGTCCATGACCAACGCGGTGCGTGAAGTACTGACCGTATCCAGCTTCAGTGATCACATCACGTGCTGCCTTATCTAATGAACCGAGTGTCGTACCGATCTGACTCGCTTTTGTCGCAGCTTCGAGTGCTCGACGAACCGTTTCGTAGATTTTTTTCTGTTCCTCGTTTGCTTCACCATAAATGAAGGTCCGAGTAATATCCGAGCAGTAGCCTTTCCAAACGACGCCTAGATCGAATAGAACGAAGTCGCCATCTTGGATGACACGATCGCCTGGTACACCGTGCGGATCAGCACTGTTTGCACCGAAGAGGACGAGCGTATCGAACGACATCTCGCGGACACCTTTTTTCTTCATTTCATATTCGATTTCTGCAATGACTTCGATTTCTGTGATACCAGGACGAATCGCTTGTTTCCCGATCTCAATTGCTTCGTCTGCAAGTTGTGCTGCTTCTTGGAGAATCGCAATCTCTTCTGTTGTTTTTTTCAAGCGCAGTCTCTGTAACGACTCACCGATATCGAGAATCGCTGCGTTCTCGAGACGTGAACTCAACTCCTGATAGCGGCTGAATGTCATATGTTCACCTTCGATACCAATCCGGTTATTGGAGTGTTCGAATGTCTTGAATAATTCGGCTAGACGATCGAATGGATTTTCGTGATCCTCATACGTCACGACGTCTCCTTCCCAAGGACTCGCTGCAACGATACTTGCTTCGAGCGCTGGGCAGAATAATACATGCTTGCCAGTTACATCGACGAGGACCGCCATGACACGTTCGTGGGGTTCAGCGTAGACTCCTGAGAAATAAAAGACGTTCGCCTTCGAAGTAATGACAGCTAAATCAATTCCTTGTTCTTTCAAGAAATCACTAATTTGATTCGTACGTTCGCTCATATATGACTCCACCTCTCTACTCATTTTCTACATAAGTATACCATCGTCCGATTCGAAAAACATTTATCGTAAATCAGACTAGTACACGTTTTCATCTTTGGAGTAGTACAGTATAATGACAGGAGAGTAGAAAAAAGGAAAAGAAGGGATACAGTATGCCTACGAAACACGAACAGATCATTCGACATATCGAAGATCTTGATGTCGGGACGAAGATTTCGGTCCGACAAATCGCGAAGGACTTGACCGTATCCGAAGGAACGGCCTATCGCGCGATCAAAGAAGCGGAGAATCTTGGTTTCGTTTCGACAATTGAGCGAGTCGGAACGATTCGGATTAAAAAGAAACAAAAAGAAAATATCGAGAAGCTGACGTTTGCGGAAGTCGTGAACATCGTTGATGGTCAGGTCCTCGGTGGACGAAATGGATTACACAAGACACTGACGAAATTCGTCATTGGCGCAATGAAACTCGAAGCGATGATGCGTTATATCGATGTCGATAGTCTCGTCATCATTGGAAATCGCGAAAAAGCGCATGAACTCGTGCTTGAAGCAGGGGCTGCCGTGTTAATCACCGGTGGATTCGATACGACAGAGGATGCGAAACGATTAGCAGATGAGATGGAGTTGCCAATCATTTCGACGTCATATGATACCTTCACGGTCGCAACGATGATTAACCGAGCAATCTATGATCGATTGATCAAAAAGGAAATCTTACTCGTCTCGGACATCTTAATCCCATTACATGACACGTTCTATTTACAGACGACGGATCCGATTTCACGCTGGCATGAGCTAAACGAACAGACGAAACACAATCGTTACCCGGTCATCGACGAACAAATGAAGGTCGTTGGTGTCGTGACAGCGAAGGACATCATTGACCGTCCACATGACTGGGCTGTTGAAAAAGTCATGACACGGCATCCGATCACAGTCGGTATTCGAACGAGCGTCACGAACTCCGCGCATCAGATGGTCTGGGAAGGAATCGAGATGTTGCCTGTCATCGATCAGTATGGTCGATTGCTCGGGATCATTAGTCGTCAAGATGTCTTAAAAGCATTACAACTCGCGAATCGTCAGCCGCAGGTTGGGGAGACGTTCGACGATTTGATTACAGGACAAATCAAAGCAGCGGAGGACGAACGGGGACCGTACTTATCGCTTGAAGTCTCACCGCAAATGACGAACTTCATGGGCACTGCTTCGAGTGGTGTGTTAACGACACTTTTAGTCGAAGGAGCGACACGGATGTTACGCCATATGAAAAAAGGTGATCTTGTCATCGAGAATGTCAGCATCTATTTCATTAAACCCGTTCAAATTGAAAGTACGGTAACGATTCGAGCCAATGTCTTTGACGTCGGTCGGAAATTTGGGAAGGTCGATGTCGAAATGTACCAAGGGACACAAATTGTAGCGAAGGCGCTCGTGACGTCCCAACTCATTGATCGTTAACAGCATATAAAAAGAACCGAAGTCAATTGACTTCGGTTCCTCTGAATTTTGCTTATGATTGCTCCATCTCGCGGACAACATACGGATAAATCTTTTTATATCGTACGAATCCAGCGATGAACGAAGCTACACCAACGATGATTAAAACAGAACAAACGATTTTTCCGACGAGCGTCGTTAACCCGTTCCCAGAAACGAACTGATTGACGGCGAACAGAATGACGAACAGACTCAACCAAATGCTTGCTTGCGTATTGAACAAGTACTTTCGATTCGTGCTTTTCGTATGGAACGCGCGGCGTTTTGCTAACAAATACCCACCAAGCGAGAAAACGATCAGGGCGATTAGGATGAATTGCATGTTAAAAGGACCTCCTTTTTGTCTTCATCTAGTATCATATCAAGATTAGAGGAGCTGTGCACAGTGAAAGAGCAAATCAAACAACTAATTGAAGCGGCAGATACGATTATCATTCACCGTCATGAACGTCCGGATCCCGATGCACTCGGTAGTCAGTTCGGCTTACAATTGACGTTGCAACACCAATTCCCGAGTAAAACGATTTTATCGGTAGGTGAGATGGCAACATCACTGTCGTTCATGGGTGAACTCGACCAAGTAGACGAGGTATTATACAAAGAAGCGTTAGTCGTAATCCTGGATACAGCGAACCAAGCTCGGATTGATGGGAAACTCGCGATGACAGGGAAAAACATCATTAAAATCGATCATCACCCGGATGAAGATCCGTACGCGCCCGTGCAACTCGTCGATACGACGATGAGCTCGACGTCTGAATTACTCGTTCATGTATTGAATGAGTGGGAATATGACATTCCAACAGCTGCTGCCATTCAATTCTACGCTGGAATTGTCGGTGATACAGGACGTTTCCAATTCCGTGGCACGACGAAACGAACGTTTGAAGTCGCAGCACAACTGATTGACGCGGGAATCGATACGGATTGGTTGTACCGTAATATGTACGAAACGGAACTTTCGGCTCTTCATCTACAAGGATATGTTCTCCAACATATTCAATTGACGGACCAAGGTGTCGGATATGTCATTTTGACACAGGATACATTGAAACAATTCGGGGCGACGGTTGAACAAGCATCTTTGCTCGTCAATAGCTTCGCTGGTTTAAAAGGGATGAAATGTTGGGCGCTATTCCTCGAAACGGATCAGGAAGTTCGCGTTCGGATTCGTTCGAAAGGTCCCGTCATTAATGAAGTAGCAAAAGAATTCAATGGTGGTGGACATCCGATGGCTTCAGGGGCAACGATTGAACAGTTGAGTGAAGTCGAACGTGTCGTCCATCGTCTGGATGAGGTCGCTGCTAACTTCCAGTTTTAAATGGAAAAAGGCTGCTCGGTCTCACTCCTCTCATTGAGGAAGCGAAACGAACAGCCTTTTTACGCTTATTGCGTTTTTGTCTTGTCTTGCGGAATGAACCAAACGCCACGATCTGTGTGATCTTCAATGACATTCAGTTGAAGTTCAGCGACAGACTTGCGAATTTTCTCAGCGATTTCTTCCGTTTCAGTAAAAGCGGTAACACCGAGCTTTAATTGTTCGACTTTTTCACGTGCGATTTGACTACGATTTAAAATCATGAGAAACGCTCCTTCCGTACCTGTCATGATATTTCTATACTTATTGTAGCGAATAATAAATCAGATGGCGAGTACTTGAGTCAGTTAGATATGAATGTTCTGAAAACTTTTAGAAACCTCCATCAGAAGAGAAAGGAGAATGAAAGATGCATATAAATGTTCGGACGCAATTTAGTCCATTACAAAGTTTAGTTCGAATCGAGACATATTTAGACGAGCTTGTCCGTCGTCAAATTGGGCGAGCGGTCATCTGTGAGACGACATTGACAGGAGTTCCTGCATTCATCGATGTGTGTCAGCGTCGGAATATGCACCCGGTCGTCGGCTGGGAGCAACGAATTGAAGAAGAAGAGTTTTGTATCTTATGGTTTGCTTTTTCTTCTGATGGGCTTCGCCAATTGTATCGACTAGCAAGCAGGCAGAAGGATACAGATGTCTCAGCGCTCATTGCAGTACTCGTTCCGCTGCGTCAGGCATCTGAAGATGTGACACGTCTACGCCGTTCTTTCGTTCAATGGATGGGGCACGTTCAGGGGGCGCATACATACATGGGAGTAGTCTCTAGTCGTTCGACCGTCGAACGAGAGAGTCGCACGCGTTACCGGGAAGTAGCAGCAGCGCTTGGTATTGAGACGATTCCGGTTGACCCTGTGCGTTACCTCCGTCGAGATGAAGCAGCAGCTTATCAAGCGATTCGTGCCATTCGTGAAGCGACGACGTTCCAAGATCAAAAAACAGATCGTCTAATGCATTTGAAGACGCGTGAAGAATTACTGGAAGATTTTACCGAGCGAGAAATTACGATGGCAGAGCAGTTTGCTGCGACATCTGAACGCTTAGAACTACCGTTTCAACAACGTCCATTACCACGCGTCGCAGAAGATTCGAATGCGTTGTTACGGATGCATGCCGAAGAAGGATTACTAGCGCATGGTCATGAAAGTAAAGAGGCACGGGAAAGGCTCGCCTATGAGTTGTCTGTCATTGATAGGACAGGATTTGCCGACTATTTCTTGATCGTTGAAGAACTTGTCCGACGCGCGAAAGCGAAAGGCATCTTTGTTGGACCAGGTCGTGGTTCAGCAGCTGGTTCGCTCGTCAGCTACGCACTTGGTATTACGACGGTTGATCCATTGAAATATGGACTACTATTCGAACGATTCTTGAACCCGGAGCGGATTTCGATGCCGGATATCGATATCGATATCGAAGATGAACGGCGAGAAGAAGTATTAGAAGATCTTGTGATGCGTTATGGGCAAGATCATGTTGCGCAGATTGGTACATTATCGACGCTTGGTGCGAAAGCTGCTCTGCGAGACGTCGGACGAACGCTAGAGTTTTCGAAGGATGAATTAGATGCGGCCGTTAAACAGCTCGGGAAATCAACGACGTTACAAGGGATCGAACAAAATAAACAGATGTATCGTTGGTTTTCTGGAAGTGAAAAGCGTCGACAACTCTTGCAACTTGCGCAAGCAGTCGAAGGTCTCCCGCGACAACGGTCGGTTCACGCAGCCGGCGTCGTCATCGGTTCAGAAAACCTCGTCGAGACGACGCCAATTGAAGCGGGTCCAAACGAACGGTACGTGACACAGTTTCTGATGCAGGCATTAGAACGTCAAGGATTGTTGAAGATTGACTTGTTAGGATTACGGAATTTAAGTCGTTTGCGCCGGATGGAAGAATTGATTCGACGAGAACATCCATCCTTTACACTCACGCAAATTCCAGAGGAAGACCGCGCGACATTTCAAGTCTTTTCCCGTGCCGAAACAGATGACATCTTCCAATTCGAATCGTCAGGAATGAAGCAGACACTCCGCGACGTAAAACCAAATCGATTCGAGGATTTGGTAGCAACGATGTCACTCTATCGTCCGGGACCGATGAAATTCATTGATTTATACGCGAAGCGAAAAGCCGGTCAACCTTATCAGATGTTGCATCCGGTGTTAGAAGAAGTGCTTGCACCAACGTATGGCATCATCGTCTATCAGGAGCAAGTCATGGAGATCACGCGCCGAGTAGCCGGTTTTACGCTGGCGCAAGCTGATATACTACGTCGTGCGATTTCGAAGAAAAGTACGGATTCCCTTGAACAGGAGCGAGTTCGGTTCCTTGAAGGAGCAAAATCGAACGGATTCGATGATACGATAGCAAGTTCCTTATATGAGCAAATCGAACGATTTGCTGGATATGGATTCAACCGAAGCCATGCGGTCGCCTATTCAAAAATCAGTTATGCACTCGGGTACATCAAAGCCCATTTCCCTCATATTTTCTTACTCGTTTCAGTGGAACAACCGGAACGTCTTGTCCGATTGATGCGCGAACGACGTCTTCCAATCTTGCCACCCGATATCTGGATTTCAGATTACCGTTCTTCGCTAGAAGGTAAAGGGATTCGACTCGGAATCCATGTCATCAAAGGTATTTCTGAACGAGAATTCGAGCGGTTGAAAGAGGCATCGAAGCATGCGGCGACGATTGCTGATCTATTGACTCAAGTCGGTTGGGGCAAAAAAGAACGTGCGAAAATTGAATTGTTACTCTACAGTGGCGCGTTCGATCGCGCGACGCATGGAGATCGCGGGCTTGCTGAACAAGAGGTCCTTGAATATTTTACAGAGTCATCGAATACTTTATTGCCGGATGAATTAGCCATCCTTGGGAAACGTCGGACGCAAAAATCATCGAACCGTAGCGATTCTGACTGGGCACGTCTAGAACGAGAATCATTAGGGTTCTGGTTAACGTATTCGCCATTAACGACAGCGATGAAAGCTCCAGTTGAATCTGCTTATTTCCATGACCTTGGAGTAGGAGCAGATACGCATTATTTAGTCTGCTATATTGATCAACTTCGAGAATTTAAGACGAAACGTGGTCAAACGATGGCGGTCATTCAAGCAGTCGACGGTTATTCGAATGAAGAGGTTGTCATCTTCCCGAGTCAATATGAACGATTTCGTCGGTCGCTTTATTTGGGGAATGTCTTGTTAATTGAATTAAAGGTTCAAGATCGCGAAGGGGAGCGTCAATTCATATTGGAACGCCTTCGACCGCTTGGACAAGATGTTTTGTTCATCAAATTAACGTCGAAAAATGAGCTTGCCGCTCTCGAGCAGTTGCTTGAAACGGTACCAGGTGATATTCCGGTCGTCGTTCGCTACGCCGATTCACGTGAGACGAAATCGTTACCATCTCTTTACGCGGTTCGCCATGACGAGGAATTAATGGCTCGTCTACGTATGCAGTTTGGTGAAGACCATGTCGTCTTAAAAAATGTCCCTCGCTCAAACTAGTACTAGGTAATAAGATTTGTTATAATAAGGGGTAATTGGTCTGACCAATGCCACCGATTGAAGCAACCGACTGAAGGGTCAGAAAGGTGGTGCCGTATCGATATGGAGAAGAAACGAAATGCGTTTGAAGCCAATATCGCGGCGATTAAATTGATGATCGAACAAGATGGATTAGTTCCAGGAGACCGGATTCCATCAGAGCGGGAACTGGCAGAACGTTTATCCATCAGCCGACCGTCCGTACGAGAAGCATTGCGGACACTCGCATATTTAGGGATCGTCGAGACGCGGCATGGGGGCGGAAGCTTTCTATTGAACCGTGACGATCATACCTATATTCAAATCATTGCTCAATTCTTAGTGACTGGCGATTCGAAGTTCGAAGACTTGGCAGGAACGCTTCGCTTGCTTGAGCAAGCAGCGCTCACGCAACTGGATGACATTTCGGTGCTTACACCAGTCGTTGCATCCGATGCTGCGTTTCGTGAGACGTTGATTCAGACGGTCGATAACGATTTGTTTGAACGAATCTGGCGACAAGTCAATGCCTTCCATAAAAGCTTCGGTCAAGGGGAACTCTATACGCAGGCGGAACGGGAACAACTCTTGAACCGCCCATAGGATGACAAGGGGGAACTGAACGTGCAAGCATTTTTTCGAAAACCTAAAAAATTCGTCACGCTGACTTCAAAGGAACAGCGTGTCGATGTGCCGGTTGGCCTAATGACAAAATGTCCGAAATGTAAATTGATCCAATATACGAAACAACTGGAGGCGAACTTACGTGTCTGTTCATGTGGGTATCATCATCCATTGACCGCTCAAGAACGTTTTACACAGTTATTCGATGAAGACTCAGTAACGTATTTCGATCTGCCGGTAGTTCAAGCGGATCCACTCGGTTTCCAGGACTATCCGGAAAAATTAAAAGGCGACCAAGTCAGAACAGGTCTTGAGGAAGCAATCGTCTGTGGCGTCGGGAATGTGAATGGTCACCCACTCGTCGCTTGTGTCATGGATGCACGATTCCGGATGGGTTCAATGGGAGCGGCAGTCGGTGCTGCAATTTCTGAAGCGGTTCGTTATGCAACGAAACATCGTTTACCTGTCACGATTTTCTCAGCTTCAGGCGGAGCCCGGATGCAAGAGGGGATGGTTAGTCTCATGCAGATGGCGAAATCGAGTCTCTTCTTAAAACAGCATTCAGATGCTGGATTACTTTATATTTCTTGTATGACCCATCCGACAACCGGTGGTGTATCAGCAAGTTTTGCAATGCTCGGTGACTTCAACATCGCTGAACCAGGTGCATTAATCGGGTTCGCAGGTCGACGGATCATTGAACAAACGATTCGAGAAAAACTACCGGAAGATTTCCAAACAGCAGAGTTCTTATTACAAGCAGGTCAACTGGACGATGTCGTATCACGACATGATCTGAAGACGTACTATACGCGAATCTTAAAGCTACATGCGGAGGGAACGAACCATGCAACCATTTGACCAACCAGTCATCGCTTTACGTGAAAAAATTCTTGAGCTCCACGATATGGCGGAAACACAAGGACTTGATTTCAAGGAAGAACTTCAACTTCTTGAAGAACGTCTTCATCGGTTAGAACTCGATATTTACGGGAATATGAAAGCGTGGAATCGTGTTCAGTTGGCACGTCATCCAGAACGTCCAACGACACTTGATTACATTGAATCCATCTGTGAAGATTTCATCGAATTGCACGGAGATCGTCATGGGTACGATGATGCGGCAATCGTCGGTGGAATCGGAACATTGAATGGTCGTCCGGTGACGATCATCGGTCACCAACGAGGAAAAGATACTAAAGAAAACATTCGTCGTAATTTCGGGATGCCGCATCCGGAAGGGTACCGAAAAGCATTACGTCTCATGCAACAAGCAGAAAAATTCAATCGACCAATTATCACGTTCATCGACACGAAGGGAGCATATCCTGGACGCGCTGCAGAAGAGCGCGGTCAAAGTGAAGCGATCGCAAAGAACTTGTTTGAGATGGCTGGTATGACGGTACCAATCGTCTCAATCGTCATCGGTGAGGGCGGTTCAGGTGGTGCTCTAGGAATCGGAGTGTGTGATCAACTCTTGATGCTCGAAAACTCAACGTATTCCGTCATTTCTCCTGAAGGTGCTGCGGCATTACTCTGGAAAGACGCGAGTCTTGCGGAAAAAGCTGCGGAATCGATGAAAATCACAGCGCCCGATTTATTGCGACTCGGGATTGCGGATGCGATCATTCCAGAAGTCGTCGGAGGGGCGCATCTTGATGTGTCATTACAGGCAGATAAATTAAAAACTGTATTGGTACAGAAGCTCGAAACTTTGGTTCATCTGACCAAGGAAGAGCTCATCGATCAACGGACTGAAAAATATCACCAAATTGGCACATAAGCACCATGTAATCGCTATCATGATTGATACTGCTCATTTCCGGAATCAGGGATGAAAAAGCAAGTGAAAGTTTATGCAATCTGCCCTGTTGTAAAACAAGAAAACAACGTGCTATTTTAGATTCAGATTAATGGAGAGGTGATTAACGTGAGTTTAAAACGGATTGCTGTCTTAACGAGTGGCGGTGATGCACCAGGTATGAATGCTGCGGTGCGTGCTGTCACGCGTAAAGCGATTTTTCATGGCTTAGAAGTATTTGGTGTCTACAACGGTTATCAAGGATTGATTAATGGGGATCTCGTCCAGTTGAATCTTGGATCAGTCGGTGACATCATTCAACGAGGTGGAACGTTCCTACGTTCGGCACGTTGTCCAGAGTTCCGTACGGAAGAAGGACGTGCGAAAGCAGTCGTCAATCTTAAGAAATTTGAAATTGATGCACTCGTCGTTGTAGGTGGAGACGGGTCGTATCGTGGTGCCCAAAAATTGACGGGACTCGGTTTCCCGACAATCGGACTTCCAGGTACAATCGATAATGATATCCCAGGAACGGATTATACAATTGGGTTTGATACAGCGCTCAACACAGCGCTTGAAGCCATTGATAAAATTCGTGATACGGCATCATCACATGAGCGGACATATGTCATTGAAGTCATGGGACGCGATGCAGGCGATATCGCATTATACGCAGGACTTGCTGGTGGAGCAGAATCGATTCTCGTACCCGAGCGTCCTGAAGATTTAAAAGAAGTTCTTTCTCGTATTCAAAGTGGTGTTGACCGAGGTAAAAAACACTCAATCGTCATCGTCGCTGAAGGAGCGGGTCGCGCACAAGATGTTGGTGACGCAATCGCAAAAGAGACAGGACTTGATACACGCGTCACGGTTCTTGGTCACGTTCAACGTGGTGGAGCGCCAACTGCAGCAGACCGCGTACTCGCAAGTCGGATGGGGGCACATGCTGTCGAAATTCTTCTTGAAGGAAAACAAGGGCGCGTCGTAGGTGTACGTGGCGGTAAAATGATAGATCTCGATATCGATGAGGCACTCGATGAAAATAAACACGAGCTGGATCTTGAAATCCTTGAGCTTTCAAAACAGCTTTCGATTTAACAGACGTCTTAACAGACGTCGATAGGATTGAAATGGGCAAGAGAACTTGGCCAAACACCGTAGGAGGTTTATGGAATATGCGTAGAACTAAAATTGTATGTACGATTGGACCGGCGTCAGAAAAACGTCTTCCAGAAATGATTGAAGCAGGTATGAACGTCGCTCGTTTGAATTTCTCACACGGCGATTATGAAGAGCACGGTGCACGCATCACGGATATCCGTCGTGCAGCAGAAGAAGCAAACAAAATCGTTACGATCCTTCTCGATACGAAAGGTCCGGAAATCCGTACACATTCGTTTGAAGAAGGAAAAGCGCTTCTCGTACGTGGACAAGAAGTCATCATCGTCAGTGGTGATGCGAACGAAATCGTCGGAACAAAAGACAAGTTCTCTGTCACATACGAAGGACTTTACGATGACGTCGAAGTCGGTTCGATGATCATGCTTGATGATGGTCTCATCGGTCTTAAAGTCGTTGAAAAACTTCCAAACCGTGAGCTTCGTTGCTCAATCGAAAACGAAGGTGTCATCAAAACGAAAAAAGGTGTCAACTTGCCAAACGTGAAGGTTAACCTTCCTGCTTTGACTGAAAAAGACATTGCTGATATCGAATTCGGTATCAAGAGCGACATCGATTTGATCGCTGCATCTTTCGTACGTCGTGCATCTGACGTCGTTGCAATCCGCCAATTGCTCGAGAAAAACAATGCAAGCCACATCAAAATCTTCCCGAAAATCGAGAACCAAGAAGGTGTCGATAACATCGAAGAAATCCTCGCGATTTCGGATGGTTTGATGGTAGCGCGTGGTGACCTCGGTATCGAGATCCCAACGGAAGAAGTCACACCAACTCAAAAAGACTTGATCAAGCTTTGTAACGACTTCGGTAAGCCAGTCATCACAGCAACTCAAATGCTTGACTCGATGCAACGTTTCCCACGTCCGACACGTGCTGAAGCATCAGACGTCGCAAACGCGATTCTTGACGGAACAGATGCAATCATGCTCTCAGGTGAGACAGCAGCAGGGGACTACCCAATCGAATCTGTCCAAATGATGCACTCGATCGCAAAACGTACAGAAAAAATGCTCGACTACAAACTGTTGTTGAAAGATCGTCAGACACGTAGTGAGCACACAGTGACGGATGCAATCGCTCAAGCGGTTACGCACACTGCGATCAACTTGGATGCAAAAGCGATTTTGACACCGACACAATCGGGTTACACAGCTGCACGTATCTCGAAATACCGTCCGGAGCCTAACATCGTTGCGGTTACACCAAGCGCACGTGTCGCACGTCAGTTGAACATCGTATGGGGCGTGTACCCAATCGTCGTTGATCATCTTTCAGACAATACGGATGATATGTTGACACTTGCTGCAGATACGGCTAAAGATGCTGGTTTCGTTACAGACGGTGATCTCGTCGTCATCTCAGCAGGTATTCCTGCTTTGACTGCTGGTACAACGAACATGTTGAAAATCCACATCGTTGGTAAAGAAATTGCAAACGGTCGTGGAATCGGTGAACGTGGTGTCGTTGGTGAAGTCGTCATTGCAAAAAACGCTGAAGAAGCAAACGCAAAAGCGAAGCCAGGGATGATCCTCGTTACGAACTCAACAGATCGTGACATGATGCCTGCAATCGAGATGGCTGCTGCGATGATTACAGTAGATGGCGGATTAACAAGCCATGCTGGAATCGTTGGACCATCACTCGGTAAACCAGTCATCGTTGGTGTTGAAGATGCATTGACAGTCTTCAAAGACGGTCAAATGATCTCAATCGATCCATTGACAGGTAAACTGTATAACGCATAATCCATTCATGACGGACGTGACTTAGGTCATGTCCGTCTTTTTTCATGAGGAGGACGTATGGAAGCTTATCTATTTTTGATTGCCCTCGTCTTCATCGGGGTCATCGCACAAAATAAATCATTGATCATCGCTGCAGCCTTCCTATTGATCATCAAGGCGATTGGTCTGGATGGTCGACTGTTTCCTTCTTTGCAGGCAAAAGGAATCACATGGGGCGTTACGTTGATCACAGCAGCTATTCTTGTACCGATTGCAACAGGTGACATCGGATTTAAAGAACTACTACAAAGCATTCGGGGACATATCGGCATTATCTCATTTTTATCAGGAATCTTTGTTGCGATCGTCGCGGCACACGGTGTTGGTTTGATGAAAGAAGATCCGCTCGTTACAACGGCGCTACTAGCTGGAACGATTCTTGCAGTCGGGCTTTTCCGAGGGGTACCGGTCGGTCCGTTAATCGGTGCTGGAATCGCTGCGCTCGTCATCGGAATGTGGGATGTCATTGCAAAAGCGTTCACTGGATGAGTCGAATCAGCAGGGTGACCGAATTAATTTTTTGATAATAGTATGCAAGTTCATTCACTTTTTGGGTATTTTTGTTTATACTAAGAACAGAAACAAGATGGTCTATTCAAGAGTACAGCGGTACAAGCATGGGGAACGACTCTTGAGTGGACGTCTTTTTTTCAATACGGAAATGAAAGCGTTTTAAATTTCTGGGGGAAAAAAGGGGGATTATTGTCATGACACAAACTAAAGGTTTAGAAGGAATCGTCGCGACTTCATCGAAAATCAGCTCGATCATCGATGGTCAATTGACGTACGGCGGTTATACAATTGATGATTTGGCGGAGCACGCCTCATTTGAGGAAGTCGTCTTCTTATTGTGGAACGACCGTCTACCAAAAGAAGAGGAATTGAAGCAACTGTCGGAAGCATTGATTTCCGAAGCGACAGTCGCAACTGCCGTTCTCGAGACAATGAAGGCAGCACCGAAGTCAGCAAATGCGATGGCGACGATTCGGACAGCGCTCTCTCAACTTGCGCTTTACGATGAGACATCGGAAGATATGTCGACTGAGGCGAATTACGCTAAAGCCATCAAATTACAAGCACAAATCGCAACGCTTGTTACAGCTTACGCACGCATTAAAAAAGGGCAAGAGCCGATTGCGCCTAAAACAGGTCTTTCCTACGCAGGGAACTTCTTGTTCATGTTGACAGGTGAAGAGCCAACGGAAGTTGCAGAAAAAGCCTTCAACCAAGCGCTCGTTCTTCATGCAGATCACGAGTTGAACGCTTCGACGTTCACGGCACGTGTTTGTGTTGCAACACTCTCTGACGTCTACTCAGGTGTGACGGCAGCGATGGGGGCATTAAAAGGACCACTTCACGGTGGAGCGAATGAAGCCGTCATGAAGATGTTGCTTGAAATTGATTCGGTTGAAAAGGTTGACGAGTATGTTCATAATAAACTTGAGAACAAGCAAAAAATCATGGGCTTCGGTCACCGTGTCTACAAGGACGGCGATCCACGCGCGAAGCATCTTCAAGAAATGAGCCGTCAGCTGACTGCTCAAATCGGGGAGCCGAAGTGGTACGAGATGTCAGTTAAGATCGATGAGATCGTCCAGTCGGAAAAAGGATTGAAACCAAATGTTGATTTCTATTCTGCTTCTACGTACCATGCACTTGGACTTGATACTGAACTATTCACTCCAATCTTTGCTGTAAGTCGGATGTCAGGTTGGTTGGCGCACATTTTAGAGCAATATAGCGATAACCGTCTGATTCGCCCGCGTGCAGACTATACGGGTGAAACGCACCGGACATACGTGTCCATTGAAGAACGTTAAAAGGACGGAGAGGAGTAATCCTCTCCTGATTTTTGATGTAGATTACAATTACTTAAGGGGGATTTTTAGACATGGCTACACTTCAAGGCGAAAACATCACAGTAACGAACGGTACACTTCAAGTTCCAAACTCACCAATCATTCCATTCATCATTGGTGACGGAACAGGACCTGACATCTGGAATGCAGCAGTACGTGTATTTGATGCAGCAGTTGAAAAAGCATACAACGGTGAAAAGAAGATCGAATGGAAAGAAGTCTACGCTGGTGAAAAAGCATTCAACAAAACAGGCAACTGGTTACCAGAAGAGACACTTGACCTCATTCGTGAGCACATCATCGCAATCAAAGGACCACTTACGACACCAGTCGGCGGCGGTATTCGTTCATTGAACGTTGCACTTCGTCAAGAGCTTGATTTGTACACATGCCTTCGTCCAGTCCGTTACTTCACAGGTGTACCTTCACCGGTTAAACGCCCAGAAGATACAGACATGGTCATCTTCCGTGAAAACACTGAAGACATCTACGCAGGAATCGAATACGCAGAAGGCAGCGAAGGCGCTGAAAAACTGCTTCAATTCCTTCAAAACGAAATGGGTGTCAATAAAATCCGCTTCCCTGAGACATCTGGTCTTGGAATCAAACCGATTTCAAAAGAGGGAACAGAACGCCTCGTTCGTGCAGCAATCGAATACGCACTCGAGAACAAACGCGCTTCATTGACGCTCGTTCATAAAGGGAACATCATGAAGTTCACGGAAGGTGCTTTTAAAAACTGGGGCTACGAGCTTGCTGAACGTGAATACGCAGAGCATGTCTTCACTTGGAACCAGTACGATCGCATCAAAGAAGAAGAAGGAACAGATGCTGCGAACAAAGCACAAGCAGACGCAGAAGCTGCTGGTAAGTTGATCGTAAAAGACTCAATCGCTGATATCTTCTTACAACAAATCTTGACTCGTCCAAAAGAGTTCGATGTCGTTGCAACAATGAACTTGAACGGTGACTACATCTCAGATGCACTTGCTGCACAAGTCGGTGGTATCGGAATCGCACCTGGAGCAAACATCAACTACATGACAGGTCACGCAATCTTTGAAGCAACTCACGGTACAGCACCGAAATACGCTGGACTTGATAAAGTAAACCCATCATCTGTCATCTTGTCAGGCGAAATGATGTTCCGTCACCTTGGCTGGAACGAAGCGGCAGATCTCATCATCAAATCGATGGAAACTTCGATCGAAGCAAAAGTCGTCACATACGATTTCGCGCGTCTCATGGATGGTGCGACTGAAGTGAAGTGTTCTGAATTCGCGGACGAACTCATCAAAAACATGTAATCCGATCAGGAGGAATGAGTCGATGAACAGACGGAAGAAGATCGCAGTCATAGGAAGTGGCTTTACGGGCGCGACGACGGCACTCTATCTTGCCCAGCAAGAGTTAGGGGATATCGTCCTCGTCGACCGACCAGAGCAAGAGGATCCGACGAAAGGAAAGGCGCTCGATATGCAAGAGGCGGCGCCGATCCTCGGATTTGATGCTTCGGTAACAGGGACATCGGATTATGCAGACATTAAAGGCGCGGATATCGTCGTCATCACTGCCGGCATTGCTCGAAAGCCGGGTATGAGCCGTGAAGACCTTGTAAGTACGAATGCCGCTGTCATGACAGCTGTGACGAAGGAAATCGTCACTTACGCACCGGGATCAATCATCATCGTCTTGACGAATCCGGTTGATGCGATGACGTATGCAGTCTATCAAGCATCTGGTTTTCCGAAGGAGCGTGTTATCGGTCAATCGGGAGTCCTCGATACGGCGCGTTTTCGAACGTTCCTAGCAGAAGAACTTAACGTTTCTGTGAAGGACGTATCAGGATTCGTGCTCGGTGGACACGGAGATGACATGGTACCACTACTGCGCTATTCTCAGGCGGGGGGAATCCCAATCGAGAAGCTCGTATCGAAGGAGCGACTGGATGCGATCGTCAATCGGACCCGTAAAGGGGGCGGTGAAATCGTTCAGTTACTCGGAAACGGTTCTGCATATTATGCACCGGCAGCGGCAATCGCTGAAATGGTTGAAGCGATTTTAAAAGACCAGCGACGTATTCTTCCAGCAATCGCTTATCTCGAAGGCGAATATGGATACAACGATATGTACTTCGGTGTACCCGTCATTCTTGGCGGGAACGGTGTCGAGCATGTGTATGAACTCGAGCTAACTACTGATGAACAAGAAGCACTGAACCGATCTGCATCTACCGTCCGTTCGGTACTCGACTTATTAAAATCCTGAATTTAAAAAGACGAACCTGTCCTTTGCGACAGGTTCGTCTTTTTCGTCTTCTCATAACCGATAGGGGGAAGCATGGTGTGACAATTTGGCATACCAAGGACAGACCAGTATGAGAAGGAACGTCAGCCAAGGAATCAAATAACCGATCCTTACAAAATAACCTTGATGTTCCATATGTAGGTGTTGCGGATTCTGACAGTATGGGCAAGGTAATCCGTGAGCAGACCACATCAAACGATAGATTGTTCGAGCAGACCAGGATTGACGACAAACGGTACAGCGTGCCACGCGAGTATCTCCTTTCATTCATGGGTTAATAACGTATAATGACTTATTTTATAGCATACGATACACGTAGGAGAAAAGTTCCAATTTTAATAAACATGTAGAGAAAATGCTAGTATTAGGGTAAGGATAAAGGTACGTCATTCTATTCCACTAAGGGGGATTTTACATGCGCGCCGTAACATACCAAGGAACAAAAAATGTCCAAGTCAAGCAAGTAAAGGATCCATCGATTGAAAAAAACGATGACATTATCGTCAAAATCACATCGACTGCCATTTGTGGTTCAGACTTACACATCTATCAAGGGAATATGCCGGCTCACAAAGACTATGTCATTGGTCATGAACCGATGGGCATCGTTGAAGAAGTGGGACCAGGTGTGACGAAGGTCAAGCGAGGAGACCGCGTTGTGTTACCATTTAACGTTGCTTGTGGTCACTGTTTCTTTTGTGAACATGATATGGAAAGTCAATGCGATAACTCGAACGGAAATCCCCATGTCGATACAGGTGGGTATTTCGGTTTCACAGAAGAGTTTGGTGGACATCCTGGTGGTCAGGCGGAATATTTAAAAGTTCCGTTCGGGAATTTCATGCCACTCGTGATTCCTGAATCATGTGAACTAGAAGATGAGGCGTTATTGTTCTTATCTGACGTTTTACCTACGGCGTATTGGAGTGTCTTACATGCAGGTGTGAAAAAAGGAGATACGGTCGTTGTACTCGGATCAGGACCGGTTGGACTGATGACACAAAAATTTGCATGGATGCAAGGGGCAAAACGAGTCATTGCGGTAGATGATCAAGTGTATCGATTAAATCATGCTAAAGTCACGAATAAAGTCGAGACGGTAAACTTCTCAGATCACGCAGAAAGTGGTGCGTATATCAAAGAGTTGACGCAAGGTGGGGCAGATGTCGTCATTGATTGCGTCGGTTTTGACGGAAAAATGTCCCCTGTAGAAAAAATTGAACAAAAGATTGGTCTGCAAGGTGGAACGTTAAGTGCCATCGATATTGCAAAGGATGCTGTCCGGAAATTTGGTACCGTACAGTTGACGGGCGTCTACGCTAAAAAATATAATCAATTCCCGCTTGGTGATTTCTTTACTCGAAATATTACGCTGAAAATGGGACAAGCACCCGTCGTCCATTTGATGCCGGAACTGTTTCAAAAAATCATCAACAAAGAATTTGATCCAACAGATATCGTGACGCATCGAGTCGCACTTGATGATGCTGCTTCTGCCTATCAAACATTTAATGATCGGACAGATGGATGTATCAAGGTCGTCTTAAAACCATAGTCTATCTCATACGCAAACAGCCCATCCGATTTTTGGATGGGCTGTTGTATATCGTGGAATTAAAAGAAGAAGATGGGCCATAGGAAACCGACAGCTAGTCCGAGTAGGAGACCAACGAATACTTGAAACTCAGTATGACCAACGAGTTCATTCAAAAGAGGAGTCTCGTGACGAATCCCTTTGAAGTAGTCATTAAGCAATTTTGCTTGAACACCAACTGCTTGTCGGACACCAGTCGCATCATACATAATGATTGTTGCAAAGACGGCGGCAAGCGCAAAAATAGAGGAAGAGAATCCTTCCTGAAAACCGATGACGACAGCTAACGCGACGACAGTCGAGCTATGTGAACTAGGCATACCACCGGAAGCGAACATGATTTCTAAATCAAATTTCCGTGTCCGTACTAGACTTGTGACGAGCTTCGCTGCTTGAGCGATGAACCATGCTGTGATGGCTGCAAAAAGGGGATGATTCCATTCCATACACTTGACCTCCTACAAGTTAACGATATCTAATGATTCCCCATTTTCGAACGTTTTACACGAATCAACAGGAGGAATCCGTGTACTCCTTTAAAGATTATGTAAAGAAATCGCAGAAAGATTTGTGGTTTTCCATTAAAAGTCGTTAAGATGAAGACAGACGAAGCGGATTCCACGGAATTCCTCATTCGAAAAGAAGCAAACTTGAGGGGGATGCAAGGTTTGAAAGATAAAATTATCGTGGTAGATGATGAATTGTCGATTGCAACGTTGTTGAAGTTTAACTTAGAACAAGCCGGTTTCATTGTAGAAACAGCACATGATGGGATGTCTGGTTTAAAATTAGCGGAAAAACAAGATGCTGCATTGATCGTCCTAGATTTGATGCTACCGGAGCTCGATGGTCTTGAAGTATGTAAACGTCTTCGCCAGCAAAAAATCAATACACCCATCTTGATGTTGACGGCAAAAGATGATGAGTTCGATAAAGTCCTCGGTCTTGAACTCGGTGCTGACGACTATTTGACAAAACCGTTCAGCCCGCGTGAAGTTGTTGCTCGCGTAAAGGCGATTTTACGACGGATGAGTCATCAAGTATCCTCTCCAGAAGAAGTGACGGACGGTACAATTTTAATTGGCGACGTCAAAATCGTTCCGGATAATTATGAAGCTTTTAAGGCGGAAGAGCGGCTTGAGCTCACACCAAAAGAATTTGAGTTACTTGTTTATCTTGCAAAGAATAAAGGACGCGTTTTGACTCGCGATCAGTTACTATCTGCGATCTGGAACTATGACTTTGTTGGCGATACGCGTATTGTAGATGTCCATATTAGTCACGTCCGGGAAAAAATCGAACCGAATACGAAAAAACCGATTTATATTAAAACGATTCGTGGTTTAGGTTACAAGATGGAAGAGCCGAAACCAGAATGAGTAAGTATCGAAAGCGTTTCATCTTCAAAATGTTCTCATTCATCAGTCTCGTACTGATTGCGCTCGGTTTTCTACTGGGACAATCCTTTAAAGAGTTTTATGTTCAAAATGAAAAAGAGAAGCTGATGGATGAAACGTCTCTTGTCGAGACGATCTTACAGGGGC
The DNA here is from genome assembly GCF_001275385.1 of Exiguobacterium sp. BMC-KP. Classification (NCBI taxonomy): domain Bacteria; kingdom Bacillati; phylum Bacillota; class Bacilli; order Caryophanales; genus Exiguobacterium; species Exiguobacterium sp. BMC-KP. Next base: position 1,578,311 of record NZ_LGIW01000015.1, on the reverse strand, counting down.
GTGATGTTTCTGAGATGGCCGAGTATGTGAATCAATTGTACGCCGAATCGAATTTCGACATGATTTTATTTAATGGACGCGGGGAAATCATTGCCGGTACACCGGTCGACGTCACGAAAGTAAAGGTAGCGACAGTTAATTTCTCAGCTATTCCTGATGAGGGGACATTTGAATCGAAGACAGATGATAGTGTGGTCCAATTTACAAAACCTGTGCCAACTTCGAATGGAGGAGAAGTATACGTCAGCTTCATTCGTTACGCCAAAGACTTGAATGTCATCTATTCTCGGATTTGGACAGTCATTATATTGTCCCTGCTCGCCTCGTTAGTAATTATATTCTTAACGATCTATCGGTCGACGAAACGATTTTTACGTCCAATTGCTGAAGCGACAGATGTTTTGCATGAACTGTCCCATGGAAACTACAAATCACGTGTCTATGAGTTAGCGGCACCGGATGAATCACGTGATTTAGGACGTTCGATCAATTTATTAGCACGTAATCTTGAGAATGCATCGTCTGGTGAAGCGATGCAAAGGGCGCGTCTTGAATCGTTGATTGAATATATGGGAGCAGGTCTCATGCTGATTGATGAGAAAGGCTACGTTCTCCTCGTCAATCGCACCTACCGGGAGATGTTCAACATTCATGAACCATCTAGTGGGAAATTGTATTACCGCGTGCTTCCAAATGAGAAGATGAGCCAAGTAATTGAAGACGTTTATTTGACCGAAAAACCGAACCGGAAACAATCGAGTGTCCGATTCGGTATTAATAGTCGAACGTTTATGGTTAGTGCCGCTCCGATTTTTGATAAAAATGGCCGCGTGCAAGGAACGACCGTTGTTTTCAACGATATCACGGAAATTAAAAAGCTGGAGCAGATGCGCAAAGATTTCGTTGCGAATGTCAGTCATGAATTGAAGACACCGCTCACTTCCATCAAAGGATTTGCCGAGACATTACTTGATGGTGCGCAAGATGTTCCGGAAATCCGAGAACAGTTTTTACGAATCATTCACGATGAATCCGAACGGATGCAGTCCTTGGTGGAAGATTTACTCGAACTCTCGCGTCTGGAACAAGATAATTATCAGCTTGAGACGGCCATTGTTGATGTGACGAGTCTTGTTCGTGAAACGGCAGCACTTTTGCATCGACGAGCGACAGAAAAAGAGATGACGATTCATATCGAAACAGAAGATGAAGTCTTCATTCGAGCGGATTTGAATCGTTTAAAACAAGTTGTCGTCAACTTGGTCGCAAATGCATTGAATTACACACCGAACGGTGGAAACGTGTGGATTCAACTTGAAGATGGAGAAGAGTCTGTTCAACTCATCATTAAAGATGACGGAATCGGTATCCATCCGAAGGAAACACAACGCATTTTCGAACGTTTCTATCGCGTCGATAAGGCGCGCAGCCGTAATTCCGGAGGTACCGGTCTTGGACTTGCCATCGTGAAGCACATCGTCGACCTTCACCACGGTGAGATCGAAATCGAATCGGCGGAACAGCAAGGAACGACGTTTACGATTCGTTTACCAAAACATGGCTGAATTTCACAGTAGATTCACATTTCCTTAATAGACGTATCTTATGATGAAAGTACCTTCTTCATCATCTGTATGGCGACTGGATCAGCTCCCATGTCGTCATGCCCTTGGCGATTGACTCTTCGTGAGTCAATCGTCTTTTTTTGGTCGTTTTTAGCGAACAAATGTGTGCAGAGTGATACAATAGGAACAGAAAATCGATTAAAGGGGCGTAGATGATGGAAAATAAATTGCTATTGATTGATGGGAACTCGTTGACCTATCGGGCGTTTTTCGCATTACCACCAATGACGGATGCGCAAGGACGAAATACGAATGCAGCTTACGGCTTTACGATGATGTTATTGAAGTTGCTCGAGGAAGAACAACCAACCCATATGCTCGTTGCCTTCGATGCTTCGAGTGAAACGTTCCGTCATGATGTCTATCAGGAGTATAAAGGAAGTCGGGAAAAGACACCGTCCGAACTACGTGAGCAATTTCCAATCGTTCGGGACATCTGCGAAGCGCTCGGCATTCAAATGATGGAACTCCATCGCTATGAGGCAGATGATTTAATCGGAACGCTCGCACGGACGATGCCGACGGATCGGACGCGGATCGTCACGGGTGATAAGGATTTACTTCAACTCGTCACGGATAAAGTCGAAGTCTTGATCACGAAGCGTGGCATCACAGACGTCCAGTGCATGACTGAGGAACTGTTCGCTGAGACATACGGTGGTCTTAAACCGATTCAAATGATTGATCTGAAGGGGTTAATGGGGGATAAGTCAGATAATATTCCGGGGATTCCTGGGATTGGTGAAAAGACGGCGGTTAAATTAATTTCGGCATACGGTTCTGTTGAGGGGCTGTATGAGCACGTCGAGGACTTAAAAGGGAAGCAGAAGGAAAAAGTCATCGCGAACGAGGAGTTAGCGCGACTCTCGAAAGAACTCGCGACGATCAAGATCGATGTCCCGCTTGAGACGACGCTAGATGATTTGCAAATTCGTGATATCGATACACAAGTGCCTTATTCATTGTTCCAGTCGCTTGGCTTCAAGTCGTTGACGAATCGGTTTGCGCCGGTCGTCAAAGAAGAAGATAAAGAGCAGTTGAACGTCGTGACGATCACGTCACTTCCTGAAGGTGTCACCGATGCCGTATTGGTTGCGGAACAGCTTCGAGAAGATTATATGGAAGAAGACATCATCGGGTTTGCGATCGCGACGCCAGAGACAATCTATGTTGCTGCGCCAACACTCGTCGAGGATGCGGCATTCCGCCAGTGGATCGAATCGGAACACCGGAAAATTTGTCTCGATGCCAAACAAGTTGCATTCGCATTGCGTAAACATGGCTTGACGTTGAATGGGTACGAGGATCTGTTATTAGCTGGTTACTTATTGAACTTAAGTGGCGGGACGACGCTCGCTTCAATTGCTGGTCACTATGCTTTAATGGCGCCGAACGAGGAAGCGGTACTTGGTAAGGGGGCGAAACGTCTGGCACCAGATGATGAAACGCTACACCCCTATCTTGCAGAAAAAGCACGGATGATCGAATTATTGTTCCCGAAAGTCCGGGAAGAGTTGAAGGCGAATCAGCAGTATGAGTTGTATGAAACGTTAGAGCGTCCACTATCCGGTGTTCTCGCTGAGATGGAGTGGACAGGGATTCGTGTCGACGTCGCGACGCTTCAAGAGATGCAAGCGGATCTGGCCGGGCGTTTAACGGAACTTGAGACATTGGTCTTTGAGGCGGCCGGTGAGTCGTTCAATATCAATTCACCGAAACAACTCGGTGTGATTTTGTTTGAAAAGCTCGAACTGCCTGCTTTCAAGAAAACAAAGACCGGTTACTCGACTGCCGCAGACGTCCTTGAAAAATTGCGTCCACTGCATCCGGTCATCGATCATATCATGTTATACCGGGAGCTCCAAAAATTACAGTCGACGTATGTCGAAGGATTACAAAAAGTCATCAAGGAAGATGGAAAGATTCATACCCGTTTTGCTCAGACGATTGCCCAGACCGGCCGTTTAAGTTCGGTCAATCCGAACCTTCAGAATATCCCGATTCGGATCGAAGAAGGACGAAAGATTCGAAAAGCCTTCGTTCCAAGTGAGACAGGCTGGTCACTGTACGCTGCCGATTATTCACAAATCGAATTACGTGTCATGGCGGATATGTCGCAGGATCAGACGCTTGTCGATGCGTTCTTACATGATGAGGACATCCATACCCAGACGGCAAGTAGCGTCTTTGGTGTTGAACCGGAAGATGTCACAGGAAACATGCGGCGTCAGGCGAAAGCTGTCAACTTCGGAATCATTTATGGAATCAGCGATTATGGACTGTCACAAAACTTGAACATCACGCGTAAGGAAGCACAATCGTTCATCGATCGTTATTTCGAGCTGTTCCCGCAAATCAAACAGTTCATGGATACAGCGATCGAGACGGCACGAGCGAATGGATTCGTCGAAACGTTGATGAACCGTCGCCGTAATATTCCGGATATCAATTCGAAAAACTTTAACTTACGCGGTTTTGCCGAACGTACGGCGATCAATACGCCGATTCAAGGTTCGGCTGCAGATATCATTAAAAAAGCGATGCTTGATGTTCATGCTGCCTTACAAGCATCGGATCTAAAAGCACGCCTGTTGTTGCAAGTACACGATGAATTGATTTTTGAAGCACCAGACGAAGAGCTCGACGCTTTACAAGCGCTTGTCAAACAAGCGATGGAGCAGACCGTCGAATTATCCGTACCGCTTCGCGTTGATGGTGGCGCAGGCCATACGTGGTACGAAACGAAGTAAGCAAGGAGGAATAGACGTGCCTGAATTACCTGAAGTCGAGACCGTTCGCCGCAGTTTAGAACGTGCGGTCTCTGGAAAAACAGTCTCTTCCGTCAAAGTCTATCATCCGAAGATGATTCGGGGGATGGAAGTGGCGCCATTTGCAGATGCCTTACATCAAGAACGGATCGAACGCGTCGAACGGCGCGGAAAGTTCCTACTCTTTGATTTCGATCGTTTTTATCTCGTCAGTCATTTGCGAATGGAAGGGAAGTACTTCCCGTATCCGCAACCAGTCGAGCGGGATAAACATACCCATGTCGTCTTCCGTTTCACGGATGGTTCAGAACTGCACTATAATGACGTCCGGAAGTTCGGAACGATGGAGTTGCGTGATAAGGAAACAGCGATGCAGACTGCTCCATTAGCGCAACTAGAGCGTGAACCGTTTGATCCGGAGTTCACGGCAGAGGTGTTGGCGGAGAATTTAATTCGTAAAAAAAGAAGTCCAATCAAAACGGCATTGCTCGACCAATCGATCTTCCTTGGTCTCGGTAACATTTATGTCGATGAGACACTTCACGCAGCACGCGTTCATCCGTTGACGAAAGCCGGTGCTTTGACACTTGACGATATCTCGCGCATTCATCAAGCGGGTGTTGACGTCTTACGACAAGCAGTGGAAGCGGGCGGAAGCACGATTCGAAGTTATGTTTCACCGTCAGGAAAAGGTGAATTCCAGCTTCAACTTGCGGTATATGGTCAAAAAGGAGAACCATGTCCTCGTTGCGGTACAGCCATCGAAAAAATCAAAGTTGGTGGACGGGGAACACATTTCTGTCCGACGTGTCAACAGGTCGCCTTATGAGAGTCGGTCTGACAGGGAGTATCGCAACCGGCAAAAGTACGGTTTCTAGCTATCTGAAACAAAAAGGAATAGCGGTCATCGATGCGGATCTCGTTGCGCGAGAAGTCGTGGAACCAGGAGGTCGAGCCTATGATGCGGTCAAGCAGGCATTCCCGGAAGCGTTCGAAGAAGGACTTCTTGTCCGTCCAAAGCTCGGACAAATCATTTTTCAGGATAGTGAAAAACGACAACAGCTGAATCAGTTGATGCATCCTAGCATCCGACAACAGATGCTCGATGAAGCAGATGCCTATGAACGTTCAGGACATGCACTCATCGTATTTGATATTCCGTTATTGCTCGAAGGGGATTGGCGAAACTTGTTCGAACGAGTCGTCGTCGTCTATTGTCCAGAAGACATGCAGTTAAGACGACTGATGCAACGTAATGATTTATCAGAAACAGAAGCGTATGCACGTATTCATGCACAACTAAGTATCGAACAGAAAAAAGAGCTTGCAGATGATGTGCTCTTCAATGACGGTAGTCTCGATTCGTTATACCACCAAATCGATGAGTGGTTAGTACGATATGATGAACAAGACACGTGATAACGGAATAGAAAAACCGTGAAGTGAGAGAAGTTTCCATCTTCTCTCACTTTTTTTAGAGAACATAATGAAATCGCTTACATTTCGTGATATAGTTCTATCTGTAAACGGAGCTACATCCGTCACATTGAAGGGGGATCCGCACATGGGAGTCAAGGTGGCAGTCAATGGTTTTGGTCGAATTGGTCGAATGGTCTTTCGACGTCTGATCGCTGAGGGGAAAAGCGAAGTCGTAGCAATCAATGCGAGTTATCCAGTCGAAACGCTCGCACATTTAATCAAGTACGACACGGTACACGGGAAATTCAATTATCCGGTCGACATCATCGATGGGGCGTTGATGGTTGACGGAAAAGAGATTCAAATCGTCAGTGAACGTAATCCTGAACTGTTGCCGTGGGGGGAACTCGGCATCGATATCGTCGTTGAAGCGACAGGAAAGTTCAATTCGGATACGGGTGCTGCAAAACATTTAGTAGCAGGGGCGAAAAAGGTCGTTATTACGGCACCTGCTAAAGGAGATGTCCGGACGATCGTCATGGGTGTCAATGATGACATGTATGATCATGAAACAGATGCTATCGTCTCAAACGCGTCTTGTACGACGAATTGTCTCGCACCCGTCGTTCAAGTCATCGACCGAGCTTTTGGGATTGAATCAGGTCTCGTAACGACGGTTCACGCGTTTACGAACGATCAAAATAATATTGATAATCCACATAAGGATTTACGTCGCGCTCGTGCGTGTGGATCATCCATCATTCCAACATCGACGGGTGCAGCAAAAGCGATTTCGCTCGTCTTGCCGCATTTAGAGGGAAAATTGAATGGACTCGCGCTTCGTGTTCCGACACCGAACGTTTCACTCGTTGACCTTGTCGTCGAAGTCAGTCGTGATACGACGGTAGCTGAAGTGAACGAAGCCTTTACGAAAGCAGCAGACGGTGCGCTCGAAGGAATCCTTGGGATGACGATGGAACCGCTCGTCTCAATCGACTTTAACGGAGAAGAACGTTCAACGGTCGTTGATGGACTTTCAACGATGGTCATGGGCGGTCGTCAGGTGAAGGTCCTTGCTTGGTACGATAATGAGTGGGGTTATTCTTGCCGTGTCGTCGATCTTGTTCACCTCGTTTCTGCGCATCTTGAAGCAATGGGAACGGTTGAAAAAGAACTTGAACTGAATTAATTGAAGCGGGCAGATTCCAGTAACGACGGGGTCTGTCCCGTTTTTTTTCTAGAAATGTATTAATTTTTGAAATTTATCCTTGTGTATCTTTTTGATACTCGCTATAATTCAAATCGTGAACTTCAATCGGTCTGGCAATCGCAGCTTAAAGGGTTAGGACCTCTCTGGACTAACTTTCCCCCGTGGGTGCGAACGACTCAGGCGCAAAGTAAGTGATCAACTACTTTGAAGACCATTGAATGTAGGGGGGATCCACAAATGGATACTATGGGAAGACACATTATTGCAGAACTTTGGGATTGTAATCCTGAAAAATTGAACGACATGGAATTCGTTGAACGACTTTTCGTTGACGCAGCACTTCAAGCAGGTGCAGAAGTACGAGAAGTAGCATTCCACAAGTTTGCACCACACGGCGTCAGTGGCGTCGTCATTATCTCTGAATCGCACTTGACGATTCACAGTTTCCCAGAGCACGGGTATGCATCGGTTGATGTCTTTACTTGTGGGGATCGGATCGATCCAGCCATCGCAGCGAACTACATTGCTGAAAAGCTTGATGCGAAAATCCGTGAAAATGTCGAAATTCCACGTGGTATGGGACCTGTTCAAGTTCCAGCGGCTACTGTCCAGCACGTCAACTGACAATACACACGAATTCGTCAAGCCCTCGTCGTTCAGACGAGGGCTTTTTAATATGTCTGACGTCTGTTATTCTTAATAGTAGAAGAAACAAAGAAAAGAGGATGACCATGGGACTGAAAGAACGGTTGCAAAAACAGCTAGAGACATCCGATACACATAAAAATGAAAACTTACGCACGCATTATTACGCAGCAACAGTCGAGATGTTGTTTGCTGGTTTAGAAAATATCTTAAAACAAGATGGCGGAACGGTTCGTCGTGTTGACGCGGGACGTGGAGAATTAGCCTTTACGTTAAAAGAAGTCGATGGACTCGCGACTGTTATCATGGTAGCAGGCGGCAGAACAGCGGTCGATCTATTCTTACACCGGGAAAGCCTCCTCGGGCCTGATCTCGAGAAACACATCGAGCGCATCTATGCGTCACTTGATGCAGGCTATCGATTGAAAATGATTGGAACAAAAGAAATCACGTGAACGGAGGTACGGCATGCGCTGTCCAGCCTGTAATTTTAACGGAACAAAAGTACTGGATTCAAGACCGGTCCAGGATTTTGGTTCGATTCGTAGAAGACGAGAATGTGAGTCTTGCGGCTATCGCTTTACGACATTCGAAATGGTCGAGCAGACCCCTTTAATCATCGTAAAGAAAGACGGAACACGCGATGAGTTCAATCGTGAGAAAATTTTACGGGGACTCGTGCGTGCCTGTGAAAAACGCCCGATTTCAATTGAACAGCTGGAAACAGTCGTCAGTCGAGTCGAAAAGGCATTACGGGCGACAGCTCAGCACGAGATTCCAAGTGAACAAGTCGGGCGCCTTGTATTAAATGAGCTAGCATCGGTCGACGAAGTGGCATACGTCCGCTTTGCGAGTGTTTATAAACAATTCAAGGACATCAATGTCTTTTTCCAAGAGCTCTCTGAACTAATGGAGCGTCATCAGGAAAATGACCGTGAGAATTTAACGTGATAGAAGAGAGGTCGCCTGTCCGGTCAGCGTACCTCTCTTTTTCTCCCTAAGGAAAGGACGAGTCAGATGGTAGAACGTGAACTTTCCGGTACCGATCTTTGCTTAGTGATGAGCAATGGAGTCGTCGACCGTGAAGCCTATCAATCTTTATATTATTTGTACCAACCGATCATTGGTGTCAAAGCGCTTGGACTGTATCAAACGTTTTGGAGCGAGATGATTCCGGGGAAAACGAAATCCCAATATATCTCTCATGCGGAACTTGGAACGTTACTTGGTTTTTCTGTCGATGAGTTCAAGGAAGAGCTATTCAAGCTAGAAGGCATCGGGTTGATTCGGACGTTTGAAGCACGCCAAGCAGCGTATCGCTATATCTATCAAATCCGGGTACCACTCGCGCCGAATACTTTTTTAAATGACGGAGTGTTATCGAGTCTGCTCTTTTATCGCGTTGGTGAAATTCGTTTCCGGTCCTTGCAGCATCGTTTCCGGACGGAGCCGCTTCCGAAGAATATCGTCGACCGGACGATCCGGTTTGATCAAGTATTCGATGTGAAAGCAGGTCTTGCTTCCGCGCATCAGCCAAAAGCCTATGCGAAACAAGAGCGCGCAGTGTATGAATTTGATTATTCGTTTGACCTAGAAGAGATGAAGCGACAAACGGATCGTTTCCTACCGCGAACATTTTATTCAAAGGCAATCGATCATCTGCTTGTTAAGCTTGCCTATGTCACCCAGTCGAATGAAGCACTGATGGCGGAACTGTTGAATGCCCGTTTCCGGCACGAAGCGTATCTGCCGATGACCGATGCTGAGAAACAAGAACGCTGTAAACAGATGATGTTATCAGCGAAACAAAAGCTCAGTCGAGAGAAGAAGGCGAAAGTCGCTTCACAAGATTCGGTCGAAGTTGGAGACATCGAAGCGACGGAGACGATGGAAAGCACTCACCCGAAGCACTATGTCGCGAAGTTGCGAAAGGTCAAAGCATTATCTGAGCGAGATGAAGAGTTGATCCAGCAATTGATCATTGATTATGAGATGTCGTCTGGGATCGTCAACGCCGCGTACTACTATGCCCTTGTCGTCAAAAAGGATAATCGCTTCAGTAAAAATTTCCTTTTATCAATCGTCGATGATTGGAAACAAAAAGGATACGTAACAGCGTCCGAAGCACTAGCGAAGACACAGGAGCAGGATGACTTGATTGCGAAGAAGCAGGAGCAAAAACAAGAACGTTCGCGTCAGACCGTTGGTGGACGTCGAGGACGAACGAGTAATACAAACGGTGGTCCAAATCCAAAGTGGCTACAAGAAGAAAAAGCGAAACAACAGCAATATGAAGCATCTAAAAAAGCGAGTTTCGAAGCAGATGTTCCGGACGATGAAGAGATGGAACGGATCTTACGGGAACTGAAGGGGAACTAAAGGAGTCGGGACATGGAACATATCCAATCATCTATCGAAAAAATATTAAGCCGACCAGACGTCGCAGAATCGGTTCGAGCGATTCAACAACGAGTGTTATCGCATCCAGGTGTCGTCATGTTTTTAAGGACTCATCCGGAAATCGATCAACGGATGATCGAGCGTGGTATGCTCAAACTGAATGAATACGCAGAGCAGATGGATGGCAATCGACTGATTGAAAATAAAGCCGTTATCGAAGGCTATCAGCCGATCCTACATGTCGAAAAAGGACAGATCGTCGTTTCGTATGAGAAATCGCAAGCGCTCAAAGACCGAGAGGATGAACGCGCACTTGAGAAAAAATTCAAGAGCCTGTTCCTTCCGGACGAAGTACGCGATGCGAACTTTAGTGATTTTGACTTATCGACGACGGATCGGAAGCTTGCCTTACGTGCAGCTTCTCAGTTCCTGAATCATCTGCGCTCAAAAGAGCAAGTGAAGGGACTCTATCTACACGGGAGCTTTGGTGTTGGGAAAACGTATCTCTTAGCTGCGATCGGAAATGCTTTGAAAAAAGAACGAATTGCGACGATTCTCGTTCATGCCCCAGGGTTTGTTGCCGAGGCGAAACGACGGATTCGCTCCGACTCGTTTGATACGTTCCTTGAAGGATTCCAAACGATTCCGGTCTTATTAATTGATGATATCGGTGCGGAGTCGATCAGTCCGTGGGTACGAGATGAATTATTCGGGATCATCTTACAGTACCGGATGATGCATCGTCTGCCGACGTTATTCAGCTCAAACTTGTCTTATGATGAATTGGAACTTCATTTTGGAATTACGAATGATCAAGGGGATAAGTTAAAGGCTGCACGACTGATGGAACGAATTCGGACGACAACACAACCGATCGAGTTCCTCGGTGAAAATCGACGGCGCTACTAATTTTCCTTGTCAAGGAAGTAGCGAATTCGTTATACTAATGACACGTCAATAGACGATGCAACGATTGAGGATACGAAGAATGAAATGAACCAAACTAGCGAGAGAAGAATGGTGGAAGCTTCTCATGGAATCATTCATGTCTTTACTCCCTCATAGCACGAACGGGGCTAATCCGTTTGCGCCTCACGCCCGTTAACGCGTGTTCGAGCCGAACCAGCATCTGGTGCGGGAACGAGGGTGGTACCACGAGATTAAGACTCGTCCCTTTTTTAGGGATGAGTCTTTTTTATTTTGTATAAGGGGGAAACAGTCATGTCAAACATCGCACTTACATTTCCAGATGGCGCTTTAAAGGAATTCGCAGCCGGCACGACAGCGGAAGAGGTTGCGGCTTCAATCAGCCCAGGACTTCGTAAAAAAGCATTTGCTGCAAAACTAAATGGACACGTAATCGATTACCGTCGTCCAATCGAAGAGGATGGCACAATCGAATTGATCATGCCGGATTCAGAAGAAGGTCTCGACTTGATTCGTCACTCATCGGCTCACTTGATGGCACAAGCAATCAAACGCCTGTACCCAGATGAAACGATTCATCTCGGGATCGGACCGACAATCGAGAATGGTTTCTACTACGATATCGATATGGAACGTCGTCTAACTGAAGAAGATCTTCCGGAAATCGAGAAGATGATGAACAAAATCGCGGGTGAGAACTTGTCGATCGAACGCGAAGTCGTCTCACGTGACGAAGCACTCGCGATTTATAAAGAACTCAACGATCCGTTGAAAGTTGAATTGATCGAATCGATTCCTGCTGATCAGGATTTGACAATTTACCGTCAAGGCGAATTCTTCGATCTCTGCCGTGGACCACATGTGCCAGCAACAGCGAAGTTACAAGTCTTCAAATTGATGAGCATTGCTGGTGCTTACTGGCGTGGTGATTCAAAAAACAAGATGCTTCAACGGATTTACGGTACAGCATGGGCAACAAAAGATCAGTTGAAACAACATCTCCACTTCCTCGCTGAAGCGAAAGAGCGCGATCACCGTAAGCTCGGTAAAGAACTTGGCTTATTCTTCACTTCTCAAGAAGTTGGTCAAGGACTCCCAATGTGGTTACCAAAAGGGGCAGCCATCCGTCGGACAGTCGAGCGTTATATCGTTGATAAAGAACTCGAACTTGGCTATGAGCATGTCTACACACCAGTTCTTGGTTCAGTTGATTTGTACAAAACATCGGGTCATTGGGATCATTATCAAGATGACATGTTCCCGAAAATGGAGATGGATAACGAAGAACTCGTTCTTCGTCCAATGAACTGTCCGCACCATATGATGGTCTACAAGAATGAACCACGTTCGTACCGTGATTTACCGCTTCGTGTCGCTGAGCTTGGTGGCATGCACCGGTATGAGATGTCTGGTGCCTTAACTGGACTCCAACGTGTTCGTTACATGGTTCTCAACGATGGGCACACGTTCGTCCGTCCTGACCAAATGAAAGACGAGTTCAAAGCAATCGTTCATCTCATTCAAGAAGTCTATGCCGACTTCGGGATTACAGATTACAAGTTCCGTCTTTCGTATCGTGACCCAGCGGATAAAGAGAAGTACTTCGATAACGATGCAATTTGGGAAATGGCGCAGCGTGAGCTGAAAGAAACAATGGATGAGCTCGAACTCGAATACTTCGAAGCAGAAGGCGAAGCCGCATTCTACGGACCGAAGCTTGACGTTCAAGTTCGAACAGCACTTGGCAAAGATGAGACGCTCTCAACAGTTCAACTCGACTTCCTCTTACCAGAGCGATTCGAATTGACATACAAAGGTAACGACGGACAAGATCACCGTCCAGTCGTCTTACACCGAGGTGTAGTATCAACAATGGAACGATTCGTTGCTTACTTGATTGAAGAATACAAAGGAGCGTTCCCAACATGGCTCGCACCCGTTCAGGTGAAATTGATTCCGGTTTCTGGTGTTCATGAAGACTATGCCCGTGAAATCAAAGCGATCCTGTTGAAAAAGGGAATCCGCGTCGAAACAGATTTCCGTGACGAGAAACTCGGTTATCGTATCCGTGAAGCACAAGTCAATAAAGTACCGGTCATGCTCGTTTTAGGTGACAAAGAAGTAGAAGCACGCGAAGTCAACATTCGTCGCTACGGTTCAAAAGATTCGAGTAATGCATCACTCGAACAATTCGTTGCAGATTTAGAGCAAGAAATCGCAAACCGTTCAAAATAATGAAATATAACCGGTTGTCCACTTTATGGGATGATCGGTTTTTTGTATGTCCTTTAAATCAAATGCAGTTTATCCGATAAAGAAGAGAGAGTTAGTTTTAAAAAAAGAAGATGGAAATATTTATTTTTATTTGGAAAACGATTAGAATGTAATGGGAAATGGATAAATTTGTTTTACGACGTGGAAAGGAAGTATGACATTGAAACGAACACTACCGCTTACGCTTGCTGCTTCAATCTTGTTCATGGGATGTTCCGTTGAACAGCCAAAAGCAGCTACAACTAAAAAGACATATCGCATTACACCTAAAACGGAAGCGATTGATCCTTTAATTCGAAAGTACACGACATACAATGCGAAAACCCGGAATCACTATACGATGCGTTCTTATTTAGAAAGACTTGAAAAAGAAGGGGGAGGTACGCTTATTTTATCAAAAGGAACATATCTTTCCCCTCTACGTGTCGGGATTCCATCGAATACGACAGTCATTTTAGAAGATGGGGTCATCATCAAAAAGACATCTGAAACGGGGACGTCGAAAATCAGCGCGACGACGAGTGTTTTTGATCTAGTGGCACCATCTGTGTTACGTCTAAATACAAAAATGTCGAAATATAATGGTACAAAGAATGCACGGATCATCGGAAAGGGAAATGCCCAGATTGACCTAAACGGTTTTTCACGAGGATCTGCCTTTGCGATCGCGCATAACCAAAACTTATACATCGGTGGCATCACGGTCCGTAATCAAAAAGGATCACATGCGATGGAGTTAGATGCGACGAAAAACGCGACGATTGAAAATATGAAGTTCGTGGATGCGACGATGATAGCGAATACGGGACCAAACGAATCGATCAACTTAGATACACCGGATCCAATCACGAAGGGTTTTCCGTGGAAGTGGTCTGTCCAAGATGGTACTCCGAATACGGATATTACAATTCGTAATAATATCTTTTCCAATATCAATGTCGCCATCGGAACACATCAATATACAGAGAATCGTTTACACACGAATATCCGGATCGAAAACAACTTAATCGAAAAAACGAAGGATTATGCCATTTCGATGATGAACTGGAAAAATCCAACTGTCATCAACAATACGATTCGAGATGTACACCGGGCTGATGGAAAGGCGATGACGATTTTAGGTCGAGGTATCATTGGCGGGACGATTCGCTATAATACATTCGAAAACGCCGATCGTGCCATTCAGATGCAACCATTCCAAAGTGACGGATATGCACCGATTTACAATACCTTTACGGAAACAGAGAAACAATACATGCAACAAAATAGTGTCAAAGATGTTGGGTTAGGAAAAATTGTTTTGTTCACGAAGTTGAATGAATATACGTATGCAACAGCCGAGCGGTACGACTTCGTTTCATATTAAACTAAAAACAAGCACCCAAGACAGAAGTCAAGGGTGCTTGTTTTGTAATTATGAACGCATTTGTTGCAAGAATGGTTCGATATCGACTTGAAGCGCTTCTGATAGCTTCTGACCGAGTGAAGCATCGGCGCGATAGAAGTTACAAATCGCAAGTAAAACCGTGTTCTCATGGCGCACTTGCTCGAGATCATTAACGAGGTTTTTCAAGAGAGCCGCTTGCTCTTCTTCCGTCATCCGGCGGTAGACTTCGCCGGCTTGACCGAAGTTGTTCGTCTTCTCGATTTCGAGACGACCATGTTTATCATCAAGCAACGGTTGATTTTCTTCCGTGTACTCTGGTGTCTCTTTTGGTTCTTCTTGATAACGGTTCGGTTCATAGTTGACCGGACTCGTTTGCTGACCAACCGGCATTGCACCGTCACGTTGGTAGTTGTTCACTTGTGCAAACGGACAGTTGATCGGAAGTTGTTGGTAGTTCGTACCAATACGATAGCGTTGTGTATCTGAGTAAGAGAACAAGCGACCTTGTAATAACTTATCTTCAGATGGCAACATACCTGGAATCAAGACACCTGGGTTAAAACCAACTGATTCCGTTTCAGCAAAGTAGTTATCGACATTTTTGTTCAATGTCATTGTACCGACGTGTTGGAATGGGATGACATCTTCGAACCAATCTTTTGTCGCATCGAGCGGATCGAAATCGAACTGATCGACGTCAGCCGGATCGAGTACCTGTACGAACAGATCCCATTCCGGGTAATCACCGTCTTCAATTGCTTGGAATGTATCGTTTGAAGCATGGTTGAAGTCTTTTCCTTGAATCTCTGTTGCTTCTTCAGCTGAGAGATTGTGAACACCAGCTTTTGGTACCCAGCGTAGTTTCACATAAACCGTGTTACCGTGTGCATTCACCCATTTAAACGAGTGGACGGAAGAACCACGCATTTTACGGTAGCTTGCAGGAATCCCTTCATCTGTAAAGAGATGCATGAGCATATTCGTCGATTCTGGACGAAGCGTCATGAAATCCCAATAACGGTCAGGATCTTGAATATTCGTGCGTGGATCTGGTTTGAGTGAATGGACCATATCCGGAAACTTCATTGCGTCACGAATAAAGAAGACAGGAAGGTTGTTCCCGACGAAATCCCAGTTTCCTTCTTCTGTATAGAACTTAACAGAGAAACCGCGTGGGTCACGTAACGTCTCTGGAGAGTGTGTGCCGTGAATAACAGTCGAGAAGCGGGCAAAGACAGGAACTTCCGTACCTTCTTCTTGTAAAAACGCTGCTTTCGTGTACTTTTTCATCGAATTTTTGACAGTGAAGACACCGTGAGCACCGAATCCACGAGCATGTACGACACGCTCAGGTACACGTTCCCGGTCGAAATGGGCCATCTTTTCAATTAATTGATAGTCTTCTAACAATGTCGGTCCACGACGTCCAGCCGTACGTGAATTCTGATTGTCACCGATTGGTACACCTTGATTGGTCGTTAATCGTTTTTCATTCATCTGTTATTCTCCCCTTTATGTAAGATTAAATTAATTATAAAACAATAATCATTCTAAATAAACAGTTTTGCTTGCGAATGTTCTGAATCTTTTTTTGCACATTATGAATGTACCCGTGAAAAACAGGTTAGAAACTTCTTGCTTATCCGCCAAAGGATTGCTATTATAATCAAGTATGTGAGCAACGTTCAGTAAGAACATAGAAAGCGGCTTGACATCACGGGAAAACAAGTGCTATGATAGCAAAGTGAAATGACAACAAAGCAGAAGCATCCCGCTTCTCACCATGTACGATAACTCGTACTGGTTCATCATGAAGATACGCAATGTATAGCGAATGCTGTGCCTTGGCGTTCCTTATGAGTGTGGGCGGGAAAAACTGCCGACGCTTTTTTTATAGCGTTTTCTATCATTCATTTTTCGTGCAATGCACGATGGAGGTGCTAACCATTAGCAAAGATCTGTTAATCAATGAAAGCATCCGTGCCCGAGAAGTTCGTCTTATCGGAGCGGATGGTGCTCAACTAGGTGTCCAATCACGCAACGAAGCGTTACGTCTCGCTGAGGAAGCGGAACTTGACCTCGTCATGGTCGCTCCACAAGCGACGCCGCCAGTTTGTAAGATCATGGACTACGGTAAATACCGTTTCGAGATGCAAAAGAAGGACAAAGAAACTCGGAAGAATCAGAAAGTGATTCAGATGAAAGAAGTTCGTCTTAGCCCGACAATCGAGGAGAACGACTTCCAAACGAAATTCCGTAATGCGAAGAAATTCTTGGAGAATGGTAACAAAGTGAAAGCGAGTATTCGTTTCCGCGGTCGTGCCATCACTCACTCGGAAATCGGTAGACGCGTTCTCGAACGCCTCGCAACGGATTTAAGTGAGTTCGGTGTTGTGGAACAGAGACCGAAGATGGAAGGACGCAGCATGTTCCTCGTGCTTGCTCCTAAGAAAGAAGACTAATCGAATCGAAGTAGGAGGGAATCTCTCATGCCTAAAATGAAATCGCACCGCGGTGCTTCTAAACGTTTCAAACGTACTGCTTCTGGCAAATTGAAACGTGGTCGTGCTTACACAAGCCACTTGTTCGGTAACAAATCAACAAAAGCGAAACGTAAATTACGTAAAGCTAGCATGGTATCTACGGGTGACTTCAAACGCATCCGTCACATGATCGCGAAGTAATTTATCCAATCGTATACAGATTTAGGAGGGAATTTATATGCCACGCGTAAAAGGCGGATATACGACTCGTCAACGTCGTAAAAAACAACTCAAATTAGCTAAGGGCTACTACGGCTCGAAACATACACTCTTCAAGGTTGCGAAACAGCAAGTCATGAAATCTCTCATGTACGCTTACCGTGACCGTCGTCAAAAGAAACGTGACTTCCGTCGCCTCTGGATCACTCGGATCAATGCGGCAGCACGTATCAACGGTCTTTCTTACAGCCGCATGATGCATGGTCTTAAATTAGCAGGTATCGACGTTAACCGTAAGATGCTCGCTGACCTCGCAGTTACAGATGCAACTGCATTTGCTTCACTTGCTGACACAGCAAAAGCAAAATTGAACGCTTAAGTTCTACAATTCGTCGGGGAATTTAATTCTCCGACGTTTTTTTCGATTTAATGATAAAATAAGAGGGCACGTCGATAGACGGTCATATGATTTTTTTAGATAGAAGGAGAATTAAAGATGGATTGGTTGACACTTTTTGAGATGCAAGAACAGTTGGATAAACGGATTCAGTCAGAACATCAATTGACAGGCAATCAATTCGACGAGCGGTTGCTCGCCTTATTGGTCGAACTCGGTGAACTTGCGAATGAGACACGTTGCTTCAAGTTCTGGTCGAAGAAGGGACCATCCGCTCAAGTCACAATTCTTGAGGAATATGTCGATGGCGTCCATTTTCTACTCTCACTAGGTCTAGCACTTGAGTACAAGAAGAATCATTTTGCAGAAGGTGATTTTTATTTGACGGCAACAGATGCCTTTTTAGATGTCTATAACAAAACGAACGTCTTCGCGATTTCGCGAACGGAACAAAGTTATGATGTTCTGATTGGTGCATACCTCGCCTTAGGTGCTACACTAGGCTTTACACAGGATATGATTTTCAAGGCTTACATTTCTAAAAATGAAGCAAACCATGTGCGACAAGACAACGGTTACTAAGGAGGAAATCAGATGAATGAACAATTACATATGCTAAAACGTCTTACGGACGCAACAGGTGTACCGGGAAACGAAAAGGAAGTCCGGAGCCTCATGCGTGAATATTTGGAACCCCATGCAGAAGCGTTTCATCAAGATGGTCTCGGAAGTCTGTTTGCGGAACATAAAGGCGCAGGCGAAGATGCACCACGCGTTTTGATTGCTGCTCACATGGATGAAGTCGGATTCATGGTTACGAAGATCGATGAAAAAGGATTTCTTCGTTTCCAGCCACTCGGTGGTTGGTGGGGGCAGGTCCTCTTGGCACAGCGTATGAATATTGTGACGTCATCTGGTGAAGTCATTCCAGGTGTAATCGGCGCAAAACCACCTCATGTTTTACCACCGGAAGCGCGCAATAAGCCGGTCGACATCAAGGACATGTTCATCGATATCGGTGCTTCCTCTAAAGAAGAAGTCGACGGTTGGGGAATTCGTCCGGGTGATACGGTCGTTCCACATTGCGAATTTACTGTGATGAAAAATGAGAATTTCTTGATGGCAAAAGCATGGGACAACCGGATTGGTTGCGCCATCGCCATTGAGGCAATTAAACGCTTAAAAGCAGACGGGCATCCAAACACGATTTTCGCAGGAGCGACAGTCCAAGAAGAAGTCGGATTGCGCGGTGCTCAAACCGTCGCACATATGCTCAAACCATCGATTGCGTTTGCAGTCGATACAGGTATTCCTGGCGATACACCAGGAATGACGGATCGCGAGGCATTGTCGAAACTCGGTGAAGGTGTTCAAGTCATCATGTTCGACGCAACAATGATCGCGCATCGTGGATTGATCGATTTCGTGACGAAAGTCGCAACAGAAGAAAATATCAAGTATCAACTGGACTTAACGCCAGGTGGCGGAACGGATGCAGCGAAGTTCCACTTGTCTAATACAGGTGTTCCATCACTTGCATTGACAGTGCCGATTCGCTACTTGCATACGAACGTCTCGATCATGCATAAAGCCGATTTCGAAGCAGCGGTCGATTTAGTCGTCGCTGTCACGAAACGCCTTGATGCTGAGACAGTCCAAGCGATCTACGAGGGGTAATTATAACAATGAAGCACATCGCATCAGCAAAGAACGAAATCGTTAAACAATGGAAAAAACTCTTAACGAAAAAAGGACGTTTGCAGACGAACCGCTTTTTGATTGAAGGGGAACACCTAGTTGAAGAGGCGGTTCGCGCTGGAATCATCAAAGAAGTAATCGTTCGAGAATCATATCAAGTACCAGGTTCATGGAAACGAAATGCCGATGTCTTTACAATCGATGAAGCTGTCATCAAAGTACTGGCTGAGACAGAGACGTCGCAAGGTATCTTTGCCGTCTGTGAAATGAAACAAGCTTCGGCACAACTGGAACGTGGGCGTTATTTGTTACTTGATCGTCTTCAAGATCCAGGAAACGTTGGAACGATGATTCGGACAGCTGACGCTGCTGGATTCGATGGTGTCATCGTTGGACCGGGAACAGTTGACGTGTATAACGGAAAAGTCATCCGTGCGACACAAGGGTCGTTGTTCCATCTGCCTGTCATCACGATGCCACTCGAAGAAGCGGTCAATGCCTTGCATGAACAAGGTATTGCAGTGATCGGAACAGCATTAGAAGGAGCGACGTCTTATCAAACGATCGCACCAATGGATGCACTTGGTTTAATCATTGGAAATGAAGGACAAGGTGTTTCACCAGAGTTACTTTCTTACTGTGATGAACGTGCCTACATCCCGATCCGTGGTAAAGCAGAGTCATTGAATGCGGCAGTAGCAGCAGGAATCTTGCTTTATCATTTTGCAAGCGTGGATTGAAACCGACAGGCGTTCGTGCTAAAGTGAACATCAGGAATACATCATGGACGTTGATGGAACAGAGTACGTTAGGGAACGATTCAATCAGGGAGAAGCGGTCGTAGACTGAAAACTGCTTCGTGAATCTGCTAACCGAATTCACTCCGGAGTCGCACGAGAGATCGTGACGGGATGCGCCCGTTATCGCGCAATTGGAGGACTTTTCGTTTGGAAAGTCAAACAAGGGTGGTACCACGGTGTTTACATCGTCCCTTCGGCATTTGCCGGAGGGACGTTTTTTTATGTCATCAATTAAAGGAGTGGGAAAGATGCGCGAGCAATTAGAAGCGTTACGCGATGAAGCAGTGGCATTAGTCAATCAAGCAACAACACAAAAAGAACTCAACGATGTTCGAGTCAAATACCTTGGAAAAAAGGGACCCATCACAGAAGTACTACGAGGAATGGGGAAGTTATCAGCGGAAGAACGACCAGTCGTCGGTGAAATCGCAAATACAGTCCGTCAAGCAATCCAAGAGCAACTCGAACAACGTTTGACAGCTGTTAAGCAACAGGAAATGGATGCGAAACTCGCAACAGAAGCGATTGACGTCACGTTACCAGGACGTCCGAAAAAAGTCGGTCATGCACATTTGCTACAACAAGTGACAGATGAAATCGAAGACATTTTCGTCGGACTCGGTTATACGATTGCTGAAGGACCAGAAGTCGAGCAAGACCTTTTCAATTTCGAGATGTTGAATTTACCGAAGGATCACCCGGCACGTGATATGCAGGACTCATTCTACATTACGGAAGAAATTTTGATGCGGACACATACGTCGCCAGTTCAAGCCCGGACGATGCTTGCTTCCAAAGGAGAACCGATCCGCATTCTTTGCCCAGGTAAAGTGTATCGCCGAGATGAAGATGATGCGACGCACTCTCACCAATTCATGCAGGTCGAAGGACTTGTCGTTGGAGAATCGATTTCGATGGCAGATTTAAAAGGAACGCTTGAAGCATTTGCGAAGCAGATGTTCGGTGAAGCACGTGAAGTCCGCTTGCGTCCAAGTTTCTTCCCGTTCACGGAGCCTTCAGTCGAAGTCGACGTCTCTTGTTTCAAGTGTGGCGGTAAGGGATGTAACATCTGTAAGCAAACAGGCTGGATTGAAATTTTGGGAGCCGGAATGGTTCATCCGCACGTTCTTGAAATGGCAGAGTACGATAGTACGAAAATGTCAGGATTCGCTTTCGGTATGGGAATCGAACGGATTGCCATGTTGAAATATGGTGTCGATGATATTCGCCACTTCTATACGAATGACGTTCGCTTCAGCGAACAGTTTTAAGGAGGAACGCAGATGTTAGTCTCAAAACAATGGTTGAACGAATATGTGGATGTCAGTCATATTTCAGGACAGGACTTGGCTGATTTAATTACGAAGAGTGGAATTGAAGTCGAAGGCGTCGATGTCCGAGATGAGTCGTTGAACAACATCGTCGTCGGACGTGTGTTAACGAAAGAAAAACATCCAGAAGCGGATAAGTTAAACGTCACGACAGTTGACATCGGACAAGAAGAACCCGTCCAAATCGTTTGTGGTGCACCGAACGTCGAAGCAGGACAAGATGTCATTGTCGCGCGTGTCGGAGCTCGGTTACCAGGGATTAAAATCAAACGTGCAAAATTGCGCGGTGTCGTCTCGGAAGGGATGATCTGTTCACTTGAAGAACTCGGATTCGAAAAGAAATATATCCGAGAAGATGAGCAAGATGGGATTCATACGTTCCGTGAACCAGTCACACCGGGACAAGATGTTTTAGAATTACTCGGTCTACGTGACGAAATCCTAGAACTTGGCTTGACACCGAACCGCTCGGATTGCCTCAGCATGTATGGTGTCGCACACGAAGTGGCTGCGCTTTATGATACAACACCAACGTTCCCGGTCGTTGATGTCAAAGAAGCAGAATCTGCGACGACAGTCAACGTGACGCTTGATTCAGAAGACTGCCCGTTCTACGCGGCACGAGAAATCCAAGGGGTGACGATTCAAGAATCACCGACTTGGTTAAAAAACCGCTTGATCGCAAATGGCATTCGTCCAATCAATAACGTCGTCGACGTCACGAACTTCGTTTTACTTGAAACAGGTCAGCCGCTTCATTCATTCGATGCGGAAAAACTCGGGAAACAAATCGTCGTGCGTCAAGCACATGCAGGTGAAGCATTCACGACGTTAGACGAAGTCGAGCGGACACTTGATTCTTCGATGCTCGTCATCACAGACGGAGAACGCCCAGTAGCACTTGCTGGTGTCATGGGTGGAGCAAATACAGAAGTGGACGGAAGTACGACATCGATCATTTTAGAGTCTGCTTATTTCGCACCGATTTCTGTCCGGAAGACGAGCCGTGTTCTTGGACTCCGTTCGGATTCAAGCGCGCGATTCGAAAAAGGCGTTGACCCACGTCGTGTCTTGTTAGCGCTTGATCGTGCAGCAGCGTTGATCGCTGAACTCTCAGGTGGAACGGTTCAAGCGGGTATCGCTCAAGCTGGAACGCTTGAGTTAGACGATCATTTGATTGAAGCGAGTGTTTCATACATCAATCACCGTCTAGGGATGGAGATTGAAGGAACGGTCATGCAAACGTTGCTTGAACGTCTCGGTCTCGGTGTTGAGTTGTCGGGGGATGCCTTAACGGTCAGCGTACCGACTCGCCGCCAAGACTTGAAAATTCCAGCTGATTTGTCAGAAGAAGTCGCACGGCTTTATGGTTATGATGCACTGACTTCAAGTCTACCGTCTGAAGCAAGCCGTGGTTTCTTACCGAAACGCAACGTCCATCGTCGTCAATTACGCCGGACATTACAAGGGGCAGGTCTTTCGCAAGCGATCACGTATTCGTTGACGAGCGAACAACGGGCGATGCAATTCAATGAACGGGAAGACCTGCATCCGGTCAAACTCGCGATGCCAATCAGTGAAGCACGTTCGACACTGCGGACATCCCTCATTCCAGGATTGCTTGAAGTCGCACAACATAACGTCGCTCGACAGCATGCTGACGTCGCATTCTATGAACTTGGTAGTGTGTATCTACAACGAGATGCATCACTTGAGACACTTCCAATCGAACAAGAAATGATTGGTGGCGTCGCAGTCGGTGTGTCAGAACAACATCGTGCTCACGGAACACTTGTTAAAACAGATTTCTTCGTCATGAAAGGGATCGTCGAGACACTAGCATCTGCATCTGGCATCACATTGACGTTCGAGGCGGCAAACATTCCATCGATGCACCCCGGACGTACAGCGCGGATTCTACTGGACGGAGAAGCAATCGGATTTGTCGGTCAAGTACATCCAGGCCTGTCAAAAGAACAGTATGGATTGAAAGAAGTGTACGTCTTTGAATTAGAAGCGATGGCACTACGTTCGAAAGAAGAACAGGTCTACTCGGAAATTTCACGTTTCCCATCGATGACACGTGACTTAGCGATCGTCGTCGAACGATCAGTGACGGCACAATCCATCGTCGATGTCATGACAGAAGCAGCGGGTCCGCTCCTGCAAGCAATTGAATTATTCGATGTCTACACAGGAGAAAACGTTGGCGAACATGAAAAGTCGTTCGCGTTCTCTCTTCGTTACCAAAACAAGGAACGAACATTAGTAGATGAAGAAATTACGACAGCACAACAACGTGTCGTCGACGCAGTGAAAGAAACGTTCAATGCGGAACTTCGCGCGTAATTAGATGATTGGATGGGACGTGAATCATGATGAAGATTCCACGGCTACCTGTTTTTTCGGATTAAAGGTAAAATGCAATTCTTTTCTTAACTGAAAAGAATTGCATTTTTTTGTTTAATATCGTTTCTTCGTTCAAGATACAGTCGAACTACAGTCAAGCTACAGATTCGTTTCATAAGATGAATGCAGACGATAAAAGGAGGAACAGGACACATGAATTTTTTGAAACGGGCTGGAAAGAGTATTATTGCGCGAAAGGGCAAGACAATGATCATGTTGATTATTTTGACGGTGATCGGATCGCTGGTTCTGTCAGGATTCGCGATTCAGAATGCAGCAAAATCAGCTGGAGAAGAGGCAAGAAAAGAGCTTGGAGCTACCGTGACGTTACAAGTCGATCGACAAAAACAAATGCAGGAGCGACAAGCTTCTGGAGAACGTGGAAGACCAGAGGAAGTTAAGATTTCGATGAAAGAAGTTGAAGCGATCGAACAACTAGATGCAGTGAAGTCAACCAATTATCTTTCGCAAGCGACGGCAACGGCAAGCGATATTGAACCGATTGAAAGTGAATCAACGAATACAGGTGGTGGACCAGGTGGTGGAATGCCAGAAGGAATGACGACACCCGACTTTTCGTTGAACGGTGTGACGAACATGGAGTTACTTGATTCATTTTCGAACGGAACATTAAAAATCGTTGATGGTGTAGCAGTGACGCCTGAGGCGAAAGAAAATAGTGTGGTCATCGATGAAAATCTAGCAACTGAAAACGATCTTAAAGTAGGAGATACCTTCAAACTGAAATCGACGACGACGAATGAAACACAAAAATTGACGATCATCGGGCTTTCTGCATCGACAGACGCGAGTTCTGATGCGAGTTTCCGTGCTGCAGGATTCATGGATCCAATGAATCAAATGTATGTATCAAATGAGACGCTTGCTGACTTTGCGACCGAGGATGGGACAGTAAGTGCGTCAAGTGTCGTTTACTCCTTAAAGGATCCGTCTGAAATTGAGGCGTTCAAACAAAAGGCAAAAGCGATTTCATCAGTGGATTGGGACACATACACGTTGGATGCGAATGACGCGGCTTATCAGAAAATGGTCGGACCGATTGAACAAGTTGCTTCCTTCTCAAAATCAGTTGTATATCTCGTTAGTGTCGCAGGCGGTTTGATTCTGGCACTTTTGATTTTGCTGTCTGTCCGTGAACGTCGGAAAGAGATGGGCATCTTGATGGCAATGGGCGAAAAACGCTCGAAGCTGATGGGGCAATTATTAGTTGAAACATTTGCGATTGCGGCAATTGCGTTTCTCATCACATATGCGACGGGAGGAATGACATCACAATTCATGACGGACCAATTATTAAATCGTGAAGTGACAGAAGCGGCAAGTTCTGTTGCGACAGATGGATTCGGAGGTCCGGGTGGTCGAGGTCAACAACTCCTCGCTAGCATTCCTCAAATTACGGAGATGACGACAAAAATTGACTGGGCGACATTAACGCAAGTCGTTCAAATCGGAAGTCTGATCGTCTTTTTATCCGTTTTATTACCATCACTTATATTATTACGAATGAATCCAAAAGAAATCTTATTACGGGAGGATTAATCAGATGACGATTTTAGAAATGACGAAGGTATCGTATGCGTATACATCAGCAGGAAAGCAGCAACGAATTTTGAATGAGGTATCCATGCAGTTTAAGGCGGGAAGATTTTATGCGATTCTTGGAGAATCGGGTTCCGGTAAGACGACCGCGCTGAGTTTACTCAGTGGATTGGACGCACCAACGGAAGGACAAATACAATATGAAGGACGTGACTTGAGAAAAATCGGACTGACGACGTATCGATCGCGTCATGCAGCGACTGTCTTTCAATCCTTTAATTTATTAACCTATATGCATGCTCTTGACAATGTCATCGTCGCACTTGAATTGAGTGGACGACAGATCAAGGAAAAAAAGAAACGAGCCCTTGAATTGTTGGAACAGGTGGGTATCGATGAAACACATGCGAAAAAAAATGTTTTACAGTTGAGTGGTGGTCAGCAGCAACGAGTGGCCATTGCGCGGGCTTTGGCGACAGAAGCGCCAATCATACTGGCAGACGAACCGACGGGTGCACTCGATGAAAAAACAGCTACGGAAATCATTCGTTTGTTCCAACAACTAGCGCATGATTCCAATCGTTGCATCATCGCAGTGACCCACTCGGCAGAAGTCGCACGTGCTGCTGATCAAATCATTGAACTGAAGAAACAACGATTCGTCGAAAAAAAACCTAGCATTGAAGGGCAGGTCATACCAGCTCGTTGAAGTGACGGATGGATGTATTAAAAGAAGGGTCTCTCATCGATTGATGAGAGACCCTTCTTTGCTTATGAGGCAATGTCCTGATTGTTTGCTGTAGCGGAGGAACGTCTCGAATACCCGTATAAGAGTCCGCTGCTGACGACGACGAGACTGCAAATCAAAAACATATTTGAGTACCCAGTTTTTGCCGCGATGCCCGATAGAAGAAAGGCACCTATGCCAAAGCCGCTGTCATAGGCGAGGAAAAATGTAGAGATGGCTTTGCCTTTTTGTGCAGGAGCTGCATGCGTCAACATGACCGTCTGCAATCCTGGGAAGATGGAGGCGGAACCGATGCCGATGATGAGGGCGGCGGACAATAAACCGTAGAGTGTTGGAAAGAATCCGAGCACTAGGAATCCAACCGCATACAAACCATAGGACGGAACAAGCACGGAAGCTGGTCCTTTCCGGTCGAACCGTTTACCGGCTAGTGGACGAATGGCTACCATACCGAGTGCAGCCAGTCCATAAAAGTAAGAGGCATACGCCACATGGTGAATGGAATCGGCATACAAGGAGATGAATGCAGAAGTACTAGAAATCGCAATTCCCGCAAAGCTCGTAGCCAGCAATAAGACGGGACTGGCTAAGAAGAGCGATTGGCGGAGCCGAAATGGTGATGTGTGCGGAATATGACTGCTCGTCAACGGTAAACGGATCACGAAAAGAAATGAACAGATGGCGAGCAAAGCGACTGTCATGAAATACCAGACCATGACATCATGAGCAATCAATGTCAATCCGATGACAGGACCGAGGACGGAAGCGAGATTCATCGAAAGAACGAAGTAGCCCATTCCTTCACCCTGACGTTGCTTAGGAATCAAAGTCGTGACGCTTAAACTCAGTGAAGAAGAAATCATACCGAAACTGAATCCATGTAACACACGAATGATGAGTAATAGACCGAATGACTCGATCGGGAGGATGATCAAGTAGAGACAGCTAAAGAGGGTAAACAGACTAGCTGATAACAGTAACATTCGTTTCAGTTCGTATCGATCGAGCCAATGACCAATCAATGGACGTGAGCAGACCGTCGCGAGTACGAATGCTGTCACAACCCATCCGAGTGAGCCTTGTGATACCTCGAATTTTTGAGCGGCAAGTAGAGGCAGGGACGCATTCAATAAGTAAAACGTTATGAACAATAAGAGATTGACGAGTAATGTCGTCAAATAATGCCGGTGGAATAAACGGTTCACGATGATTCCTCCTGTTCGACCTGACGATGAGTATGCAGTAGCTGAGTCATCAGACGCTCTAAGGTAGACTGGTCTTCTGGAGATAGTTCGTCTAAAAATGTACGATGTGCTTGTTGTACGGATGCATCAATCGTATGAAACAAGTCGCGCGCCTGCGAGGTCAACTCGACCAGACGATGACGTCCCGAGTTCTGTCGAAAGATGAATCCTAGTTCTTCTAATCGGGCGACTGTTTTTGTGACAGCTGGTTTTTCGATGACTAAGTATTTCGACAGAGTGACCTGTGAGACCGGTTCAAGTAAGGATACTGCCTTTAAGAGTGCCCATTGTCCGGTGTGTAACGAATATTGTGTCAACGTGGCATCGATGTCTCGTTTGACGAGGCGAGCAACTTTTGACAGTTGTCCGAGAATATCTTCTTGTTGGGATGACATAAAAAAACCTCCTTTAAGTTAACTAGTTAACTTAAAGGAGTATAGCGGATTCCTTACTTCTTTGGCAAGTAGAAATCAGGGAGTAGTCTTAAAAAACGTTGTGAATCGTACTTGATCAGGTGTTCCAGCCAAAGTTGTCTTTAAGTCTAATCGATCCATGATCTGATGTACTAAATAAAGTCCGAGACCACTGCCACCATGAATTCGATTTCGTGATTGTTCAGCGCGAGTAAGGGGATGGAACCATGCCGCAGTATCACTGGAATCTTGAATGGTCGGCGAGTTCGTGATCGTTAGCGTCACACCGCTTCGTTCACTAGTCATCTCGATTAGAATCGTTCCGCCGGGAGCCGTATACGAGATGGCATTCATCAACACGTTATGAAAAGCACGCTCCAATAAGTGACGATCCGTGTTGACGTTCCAGTCTTCCTTGGGTGAAATCACGAGTAACTGTCGATCATGAATGAGTTGTCCGAATTGATCAAGTTGTTGTTCGAGTAGGAGACGAAGGTTCGTTTCCTCGAAGTGGAGTGCCATTTGTTCGACACGGGCGACTTCGAGCAACGCAGCAATCAGGCGCTCCATGTTTTCAATCACCTGACTAGCGCGTTCCAAATAATAATCACGGTCGCGGTAGACCCCTAGATTCAAGAGCATCCCTTCAACTTGACCTTTGATGATCGTAACGGGTGTTTTTAACTCATGGGAGATAGCGAGGAATAGCTGTCTTCGTTCCGCGTCACGTAATCGATCTTTTTCCGCTTCTAGACGAAGGCGTTCATTGGAGGCATGTAAAGAATCCATCGTCACCTCCAGTGTTGTGGCGAGCTGATTGATGTTTCTTGATAAATCACCCAGTTCATCCGTCGAGTGGTGATGGGTACGGATAGCAAAGTTTAAATTCGCTAATTCCTTCGTCGCTTGATTGATGGAGAGTAGCGGTCGAGAGATGGTACGTGAGTAAAGATAGGCAGCGAGACCTGCTAACAATAGAAGCGGGAAAACGATATAGGGTGCTAGTTTTAACAAGACAGCTTTAACCTCATCAATCGGTTGAATCATTTGATCGGCATCGAGGGTAACGGTTTGATTGTTCAGTTGCAGTGGAACCGAATCTTGGATCGTTCCGGCGGGAGAGTTATCTGTAGTGCGGCGAATCGGTCCGCGACCAAAACCTGGTGCATATAAAAGTTGGTCGTCCTCCGTCCAAAGTGAAAAACGAATTCCTTTGTCTGTCAGTTGATCAAGCAATGGAATGAGTTCTTCGATTGAACGTTCTTTACTTTTTTGTTTAATAGATGCCATCGTCGAATGAAATTGTTCTTCTCGATAGGACTGATAATACGAAGGTAGCGAGGCATATAGAAAACCGACCGTCGAGAGGACAGCGACGATGAGTAAGCTCATCGTCAAAAGAAATAATTTAGCAGTGATTCCTTGACGTTTAGTTAGGTGCTTCAAGCTTATAGCCGACTCCTTTCACCGTTTGAATGTAAGGTACGTTTATTTTTTTTCTTAGGTTTTTAATATGTGTATCCAAGAATCGCGTATCTCCGAGGGCATCAAACCCCCAAAGTTGCTGAATCAGCTGTTCTCGTTCGAGTACACGACCGGGATATTCGAGTAGTAAATGAAGAATTTGAAATTCCTTAAGTGTTAATGTCGTCGGATTTCCGGAAATGAATACGTTATAGCTTGATGGAAAAAGGGTAATCTCTCGAAATGAGAGTGATTCTACTTCATTTGATTGTATGCGTCTGATAACGGCTTCAATCCGTCTGAGTAAAATACGAAGGGAAAAAGGTTTTGCAATGTAATCATCGATTCCGAGATCAAACCCTTTCACTTGGTTCTCTTCATCTTGCAGAGCGGTTAAAAAAATAATCGGCGTTTGTGATTCTTTACGAATGTTGCGTGCGACCTCAAAACCATCGAAGAAAGGCATCATGATATCTAATATGATTAAATCAAACGAGCTTGATCGGTAAAGTTGTAAGGCTTCCATGCCGTTTGCTGCGCTAGTTACTACGTATCCATTGGAGTTCAATAATTCTGTTAGTAGTTCCCTGATATCGTATTCATCTTCTGCGATTAAAATATGCGTCATATCGTTCACCTCATCGTTAGTTGTAACATACTCATCTGAAGTTTAGGTGAAGATATACAAATGATGCATCAAGTCATTTATATTAAACCAAATAAAGCGAATCTTGAGACAAGGAAGGGAAGCAAACATCATGAAGCCTCGTCCGAAATCTTTATCATCATTAATATCACTTTTCAACTTGCAAACAGATTCAAATCCGATGATTACGAGTATTGAAACAGATTCACGAAAAGTGATACCAGGAAGTCTGTTTATTTGTGTTCGCGGCTACACGGTAGATGGTCATCGATATGCAAGAGAAGCTGAACGCAATGGAGCAGCTGCCATTTTAGCGGAAGAAGCATTAAAGGATATGACGATTCCTGTTATTCTAATCGAAAATACCAAGAGGGCTGCCGGGAAAGTAGCAGATTCCTTTTACGATCAACCGAGTCGAAAAATGCGCGTCTACGGTGTGACCGGCACGAATGGGAAAACGACGACGACAAAATTGGCTTACGATCTCTTTCGAGCAACAGGTGTGAAAGCCGGCATGATCAGCACGGTCGGCGCACGAATCGATGAAGAACTCATTGAGACGCCCAATACGACGCCTGAAGCCATCATCCTACATCGTTTATTGTTTGAAATGGTCGAAAAAGGTGTGACAGATTGCATCATCGAAGTGTCTTCTCACGCACTAGCTGAAGGTCGAGTAGAAGGGGTGTCCTTCCACTCAGCAGCATTTACGAATCTGACACATGACCACCTTGATTATCATCATTCAATGGAAGATTACGCAAAGACGAAAGCCTTGTTATTTCAGCAAGTTGCTGCGTCGAGTGGACGGGCCATCGTCTTGAATCGAGAAGATGGTTGGAGTCGCGTCATGCGAGAAGCCGCACCCTTGCAACCGGTCATTTGGTATACGACTCAACCGTACCGCACGTCACAAATCGCAGTCGAATGGCTGACGGATACTGTTAACGTGCGCATCGATGAGACGACGACGCGTGTGCCGACAGCTCTACTTGGTGAATTCAATGCAGCGAATTTAGCGGCGGCAATGGGATTATTGCGGGCGGGCGACGCCAATCTGTACGCGCTGATTCGTCATATTCCCGGGTTAGAGTTACCGAAAGGACGACTCGAACGGCTCGCCTGGGATCCTTGTGAAATCTATCTCGATTATGCGCATACACCGGATGGTCTAGAAAAATGTTTAGAGGCACTTACTTCTTCAGGAGAGTCACTAGCGGTCGTCTTAAGTGCGGCCGGAGAACGTGACCGTACAAAACGAGCGGAGATGGGGCGAATCGCAAGTAAATATTGCTCGAAAATTATCGTGACCGTTCATGATGCGAGATCGGAAGAACCGGAACAAATCATCGAAGAGTTGATTGCTGATATTCAGCAAGAACGTGTCATTGGTTGTCATCCGTCCCGTCATGAAGCCCTTGTACAAGCTGCACATCTCGCTCATGAAGGACAACGGATCGTCATCGTTGGGAAAGGTCACGACGAAGTAGAGCGAATCGGTACAAAAACGATTCCTTTTAATGAAAAAACTATCTTGCTTGCAGAATTAGAACGGTTGTCTGAAGGTGAATCTGTCATTTAAAAAAACCGACCATTCCGCAAGGGTCATGGTCGGTTTCGCTTCGTAGCTAGTTGTTGTGCCTTTTTCGTATTGGCAAAATGGGCTTTCGTCCAGTCACGTAGTTTGTCAGCTCCATGACGTAAGATCAGTGAAGCAGCGACCTGATCGACCTTCGCGCCAGCACCTTTAGGAATGATGACACCTGTTGTTTCACTCAACTTGTCCATTTCCTTCAGAAAAATCGCACGAGCAATGATCGATGAGGCAGCGACGGCGACATGGAGTTGTTCCGCCTTGGTCGAGAAGTAGACATTTTCTCGAACGGGATTCATAACACCAGATAAGTGTTTATAGTAGACATTTTTCTCAGCGAACTGATCAATCAAAATCGCTTCTGGTTTTGTCTCCAGTTGGTCAAGAAGTCGCTCAAGTACATCATTATGCATCAGAGCAGTCATCTTTCCTTGTGTCATCGTCTGTTGCATCTGATTGTATTCTGGATTGTGTAAGACGCGATACGTATATGGAATGACCGCGTGAAGATCACGAGCAATCCGACGAATCTCGGTATCATTCAGGTGTTTTGAATCACGAACACCGAGTTCCCGCAGTAGTGCGATGTGCTTGCGATCAACGAAAGAAGCAACGACGACGAGCGGACCAAAGAAGTCACCTTTGCCGACTTCATCGCTACCTGCGACGGACCATTCAGCAAAACCATCTGGTAACGTTGATACAACGGGTTCCTTTGATTTCGTTGGTGTAGCCGTACCATATCGTGATGCGATGGCTTCTGCCTCCGTTCCTTGAAACATCACTTTTCCAGAATTGTAAATCGTGATGACGCAACCCGGTACTTTGACGGCGAATCGTGCATAGGGTGGACTCTTCGTCTGTCCTTGTTTAAACTCTTGTATGATGAGGTCTTGCTTTTCTTTAGATAAGCGTAAAACGGTAGTTCCCACGAGATAACCTCCCTTTCCGGGATTAAGCATACCATCCTTAAGACCGATGGGGGACTTCTTTTCCTAAAACGAAAATGATGGTACTATATGAAAGAAGCAAAGTATGAGGAGGACAGAAAAATGGCTGATTCAGAAGGGTTGAACCGGACGACGATTCATATCGCAGGCAATGATTATACGATTGTCGGAACGGAGTCGCCAGAACACGTACGCGAAGTGGGTCTCCTCGTGGATACGAAAATTCGAGAAATCCGAGAACAAGCACCACAACTCGACGTTCGTCAAATCGCCGTCCTAGCGGCGCTTAATATTGGTAGTGATTATGTAAAAATAAAAAAGAATTTGGGTGAACTATAAACTATGATTTCTTTCGTTATCTTATTACTTCTCGCCTTAGGCGTCATGACGGGAGTCCGACGGGGAGTCGTATTGCAGGCCGGGCATTTGCTCAGCCTGATCATTTCTTTTATCGTCGCCTTGTCGTTTTATGAAGAGCTAGCGACGAAATTCCGTTTGTGGGTACCGTATCCGTCGACGCTAGATGATGCGGGAATCGACTTAACGATGTTTTCGATTCCGAGTTCAGCACGACTCGATGAGGTGTTCTACAAAGCCTTTTGGTTCATCGTTTTGTTCTTCGGTACAAAAATCATCTTAGCAATCTTGTTGTCGATGTTTGATTCGTTGACGAACGTACCGATCTTAAAACAAGTTAAGGGATTATTAGGTGGCGTCTTCGGCTTTATCGAAATGTACATTTTTGTCTTCTTACTCTTGTTCCTAGCAGCATTCGTACCGATCCAGTCGATACAAGATGCGATCGCAGATTCGAGTTTAGCAAGCTTCATCATCCAGCATACACCGCTTCTTGCGAACTGGCTGATGGACAAAGTTGGATTGATAAAATAAACATGCTCCCGTTAAATGGGAGCTTTTTTTGAGGGGAGAATTGCAGATGCGTACGATTCAAGATGCGATGCGTCACTTGGAACGGATATCCGTCTACCTAGAGGTCAAAGGGGAAAATCCATTTAAAATCAATGCTTTTCGAAAAGCAGCAAGTATCCTCGAAGCGTCTGATGCAGACTTCATGGAGATCGAAGATTTCACGGCGATGAAAGGGATTGGTAAGGGAACGGCTGCCGTACTGGAAGAATATCGACAAACCGGAACGAGTACTGCTTTGACGGAACTCGAACAAGAAGTACCGGAAGGGTTGATCGCCTTACTAAAAATTCCGGGTCTTGGTGGTAAGAAACTTGCTAAACTGCATGAAGTCGGTGTCATTGATGCGGATTCCTTTGCAGAGAAATTAGCGGATGGTACAGTCGAGGCGATGCCTGGATTTGGTAAGAAGACGGTCGAGAAATACGTCAAAGCGCTCGAAACGTTTGAAACACGACCAGAGCGTCTGCCATACGGTGTTATGCGAAAGGTCGTTGCTGAATTAAATCAGACACTTGCAACGTTTGATGAAGTCATCCGCTTCGAAGTCGGTGGAAGTTTCCGACGGGCAGAAGAGACATGTAAGGATCTTGATTTCATCCTTTCGACGAACGAACCGGAACGGATCAAGGAGCAACTTCTTGAACTATCGCTGATTGATGAAGTCATCGCTGCTGGTAGTACGAAAGTGTCACTCGTCTTAAAACGAGATGTCTATTATATCGCGGTTGATTTCCGAATCGTGGATGACGCGGCGTACGCGTCAACGTTACACCATTTCACGGGTTCAAAAGATCATAATGTTCGGATGCGTCAACTCGCCAAAGAACGGGGAGAGAGTATTTCTGAATATGGTGTCGAGACGGAGAACGGTTTAGTGCAGCCAAAGACGGAAGAAGAATTATTTGCACGGTATGACTTACCGTTCATCGCACCGGAATTACGGGCGGAACGGCAAGAGTTCGAACAGGATTTATCAAAACTCTTGATTGAACAAGACATTCAGGCGGATGTTCATATGCATACGACGTGGTCAGATGGTACCTTGTCTGTCGAAGAATTAGTCGATGCATGTGCAGCACGAGGCTATACGTGGATAGCGATCACCGATCACAGCAAGTACATGAAGTTCGTCAATGGATTGACGGAAGATCGCTTGCGTGCACAACGCGTCGAGATTGAAGCAGCGCGAGCAAAGCATCCCGAGATGACGATTTTATGTGGTGTCGAGATGGATATTTTGCCCGATGGATCACTTGACTATGAAGATGACTTCTTACAAGAGATGGATTATGTCATTGCATCCATCCACTCGAAGTTTGATCAGACAGAAGAAGAAATCATGCAACGACTCGAAAATGCTTGTCGTAATCCATACGTCTCTCTCATTGCCCATCCGACGGGACGAATCATCGGTAGACGTGAAGGGTATGCCGTCAACGTCGATCGATTGATCGAATTAGCAGCAGAGACAGGAACAGCACTTGAGATGAACGCAAACCCAGCGCGATTCGATTTGACGGCAAGTTCCCTTGCGAAAGCCAAGGCTGCCGGAGTAAAGATTTTGATCAATACGGATACACACCGACCAGAAATGTTAGAAGATATGAAACTTGGTGTCCTTCATGCACGTAAAGCCTATTTGGAGGCGTCTGATGTCATCAATACGTGGAGTGCCGAAGAGGCACTTGCATTCTTCGGTCGAAAACGTTTAGGAGTGGATTAAATGAATGCCAACGCATTACGCGTATTAGAATATGAAAAGCTAAAAGAAAATATGCTCGCCTTCACGGCAAGCTCACTTGGTGCACAGTTCGTTCGAGCGATGCGTCCTGCGGAAGAGTTCGAGCAGGTCAAGGAATTGTTAGCTGTCACGACAGAAGCAACAACGGTCTATCGCTTGCGTGACCGTTATCCGTTCGGTGGATTGACAGATGTCCGGAGTGAGGTCAAGCGGGCAGAGATTGGCTCTGTCCTCTCGACAAGTGAATTATTATCTGTCGCAGACGTCGTCTATTCCGGACGACAAGTGAAGGCGTTCCAAGAACGACTACACGAGGATCATGCAGATCTACGATTACCACGCCTTGATAGTCGAATCGAGCAAATCACGAAGCTCGTTGAAATCGAACAAGGCATTCGTCATGCGATCGATGATCAGGGAACTGTCCAAGATTCAGCAAGTGATAAATTACGAGCGTTACGCAGTCAGTTGCGCTCGCTCGAAGGACAGGTTCGCTCAAAAATCGATAACGTCTTACGCAGTAAAGCGAAAATGTTGTCTGACGCAATCGTGACGATGCGAAATGATCGGTATTGTGTACCGGTCAAACAAGAGTACCGTCAAGCATTCGGGGGAATCGTCCATGACCAGTCGGCGTCCGGTGCAACGTTATTCATCGAACCACAAGCTGTCGTTTCTGCAAATAACGAGATTCAAGAAGCGCGTTTGAAAGAACGAGCTGAAATCGAACGAATCCTCGCCCAACTATCAGCACTTGTCGGTAGTGTCGGTGATTCGCTTCGCATCAATCTCGATGTCCTAGCTGAACTCGATTTCATCATGGCGAAAGCATTATACGGTCATCAAATCGGAGCTGTCGAACCGCGTTTGAATGAAAATCGCCATATCATTCTGAAGGAAGCACGCCATCCGTTCATTCCGAAGGAGGAAGTCGTACCGATTACTGTATCGCTTGGTGGTGATTTTACGTCACTCGTCATCACCGGTCCAAACACCGGTGGTAAGACAGTCACCCTCAAAACAATCGGTCTTCTACAATTGATGGTGCAATCAGGACTATACGTGCCGGCAGCAGATGAGACAGAGCTCAGTGTCTTCGATGCGATTTATGCCGATATCGGGGATGAACAGTCGATTGAACAAAACTTATCGACGTTCAGTTCGCATATGACGAACATCGTCTCGATGATGGAGAAAATCGATTTCATGAGTTTGGTCCTGTTTGATGAGTTAGGTGCCGGAACGGACCCGACAGAGGGTGCTGCCCTAGCAATCGCGATTCTAGATGAAGTCAAACGCCGCGGAGCGCGCGTTGCAGCGACGACGCACTATTCGGAGTTAAAAGCATACGGATATAACCGAGAAGGAGTCGTCAATGCATCGATGGAATTCGATGTCGAATCACTTAGTCCGACGTATCGACTACTCATCGGTGTACCTGGACGATCGAATGCGTTTGAGATTTCAAAACGCCTCGGACTCGAAGACCGGATTATCGACGCAGCACGTGGTCAAATCGGTAGCGACGCTCAGTCCGTCGAGACGATGATCGAACGATTGGAAGAAGCGAAACAACGTGCTGAAACGTTAGAGTCTCAGTTGCTAGAAGAGAAGAAACGACTCGTTGCAGAGCGTGAGCAATTCGAGCAAGAACAAGCCGAAATCCAGGTAGAAAAGAATGAGATTTTGGCAAAAGCAGAAGAAAAAGCAACGCGTGCTGTCGAACGTGCGCAAAAAGAAGCGGAAGGCGTCATTAAGCGCTTGAAGGAATTACGTGATGCTGGTGCCGTCAAAGAGCATGAACTGATCGAAGCACGTAAAAAACTTGAAGATGCGAAACCGAGCTTGCAAGAGAAGCGAATTGCGAAAGTGAAAGCGAAATACGACCAAACGCCACGTTTTGATAAAGGGGAAGAAGTCAAAGTTACGACCTTCAATCAAAAAGGCTATATCATTAACCAACAGGCAAACGGAGAGTATACGGTTCAAGTCGGGATCATGAAGGTGAACGTCAAGCCGGAAGATCTCGCGAAGATCGGCAGTACACCAAAACGTCCGCAAACAAAAGGGCGTTCTGGTGGAACAAGTATCACGAAACAATCGGCACCTTCAGCTGAACTCGATTTGCGTGGCGTACGTGTCGAAGAAGGGCTGTCGAAGCTTGAGCGCTTCATGGACCAAGCCTTGTTATCGAACTACGACCACATTCGTGTCATTCATGGTCTTGGTACGGGAGCGATGCGTCAAGGTGTCCAAGAATTCTTGAAAGGTCATCGTCACGTCAAAGGTCATCGCCTAGGTGGACAAGGTGAAGGCGGACACGGTGTGACGATCATCGAACTGAAATGAGGAAAGTAAGATGAACATTTTTGAGAACGTCTATGTCTATACGACAGCGCTCTATTCGGTCGCGGGATTACTGATCATTTTAGGACTTGCACTTTTTGAGTTGACAACCCGATATAAAAACTGGGAACATATCAAGAGTGGCAATATCGCTGTTGCGTTAGCAACAGGTGGAAAAATCATCGGACTCGCCAATATCGTTCATTTCGCTGTTCAGGGGGAAGAACGAGTCGGGTCGATATTTCTTGAAAGTGCCTTTGGCTTCTTATTATTGATATCGACATACTGGATCTTTGAATTCCTGACACCGAATTTGCCGGTAGACCGTGAAATCGAGAATGGCAATATTGCCGTCGGAATCATTTCATGTGCCTTATCAATCGGCATGTCCTACGTCATCGGATCAGCGTTAGTGGGGTGAATCCGTGTTAGAACGTTTAGCGAAAATCATGTTCGGGGTTTCGATCGCCTTTTTGGTCGTCGGTATCCTCTGGATTGTATTTAATTAAAAGAACCGGTCTTACCGTGTGATCATTCCGTACTGACATCGTTTCAGTACGGAATTTTTATTGGAAGCCACGCCTAATCAAAAAAGGAGGAACGCATATGAACGTACGAAAAACAACAACGGCAGAAACAAGACGCCGTGCTTTTGAAGCGATGCAACTGATCTCTTGGAAGGATATTTTTTGGGTTGTCGTTGGATCGGCGATTCTCGCTTTTGGGATCAACTACTTTACGATTCCAAACGACTTATCAGAAGGTGGATTGATCGGGATCACGGTCATTTTCTACTATCTGTACGGATGGGATACAGGACTTGTGTCACTGATTGCGAACGCTTTGCTATTCGTCGTCGGTTATCGATTCCTCAGCCGGAAGACGATGCTCTATTCCGTCATCTCAGTCGCAGTCACATCGTTTGTCCTCTCCTCAACAGCAAGTCTTGCGACTTCGTCAGATAGCCGCTTGATTGGTACGGTCTATGCGGGAATTCTGATTGGTGTTGGAATTGGTCTCGTCATTCGAGCAGGAGGAACGACGGGTGGGGGCGTCATCATCGCTCGACTCATGAATAAATATTTGAATCTTAGTATCGCAGTCTCGATGTTCATCATCGATGTCGCAGTCGTCGGTGCATCGGGTTTTCTATTTGGAGAAGAGACGATGCTGTATACGTTGATTGCGATCATCATTGGCTCGTACTTGATTGATCTCGTCAGTGAAGGATTGAACGTCCGTGAAGCGGTCACGATCATCAGCCATCGCCAAGAAGAGATTGCGACGATTCTAACAGAGACACTTGGTCGTAGCGCAACAGTCATTCATAGTCATGGTCATTTCACGAAACAAAAGAATGATATGTTATATATGATCGTCGATAAACGACAACTTGCGCCTTTGAAGCAAATCGTCGAAGCAGCAGACCCGCGCGCCTTCGTCGTCATTCATAAAGTACGGGAAGTCATTGGGGAAGGATTTACGTATCCATCTCGTTAAATCATGCAAAATCAGTGTTCGTCCTCTTTCGAAAAGGAGAAGGGCGAATACTGTTTTTTTTGTATCGTGAATTCTGGTTGAAAGAATCAAAAAACCAGCAAATTCAATTTCTTTTTTTGGATTTTACTGGCATGTCGAATTGAAATCAACGTATAATAAAAATGAATAGTAATTCATTATCAGGGAGGGAAACGTATGGAATCCGTTTGGTTATCTGATTATCCAGAGCAAGTACCCGCATCGATTGATTATCGAGAAGTACCGCTTTATCAGGCGCTTGATGAGGCAGCGACTGATTTTCCGGAACAACGTGCCTTGAGTTTCTTAGGAAAACGTATGACATTTCGTGAAGTACGTGATGAAGCGCGTGCCTTTGGAAGTCTGCTACAGGAACAGGGACTTAAAAAGGGAGATCGCGTCGGACTGATGTTACCGAACTGTCCCCAGTATATGATTAGTTATTATGCTGTCCTCTACGCAGGGGGAATCGTCGTCCAAGTGAACCCGCTCTATACGGACCGCGAACTCGAACAGATTCTCGTTGATTCAGGGGCGCATATGCTCGTGACACTCGATCTACTTTATCCAAAAGCATCTCGCGTCAAGACAGCGACTGCACTGAATACGGTCGTGACGACAAGTATCGCGGATTACCTTCCCTTCCCTAAAAATAAACTGTATCCCATTAAAGCACGGAAAGATAACAACATCATCATCGATACGACAGGTTCGATTCCATTTTTATCACTACGTGGGTATGAACCGATCGCACCAGTCACGATTCAACCGAAAGAAGATGTCGCTGTTCTTCAATATACGGGTGGAACGACAGGGGCTCCAAAAGGTGTCATGTTGACGCACTTCAATTTGAGTGCGAACGTCGAACAAATCGACAAATGGTTCTATAAATACAATCGAGGAGATGGACGAAAGCTGTTAGCCGTCGTTCCTTATTTCCATGTCTACGGGATGACGTGTAACCTCAACTTTGGTATTTTTAATGCGTATGAACAGATCATCGTTCCAAAATTTGATATCGAACAAGTACTGAAGACGATTCATAAAGAAAAACCGAATCTGTTCCCAGGTGCTCCGACGATGTATGTTGGTTTATTGAATCATCCGAAGCTGAAGAAATATGATCTCTCTTCGATTGAAGCTTGTATTTCTGGTTCAGCCCCACTTCCAGTCGAAGTGCAGGAAAAATTTGAAGCGTTGACGGGGGGGCGAATCGTTGAAGGATACGGTTTGTCTGAAACAAGCCCGGTCACGCATACGAACTGTATTTGGGACCGCCGAATTCCTGGAACGGTCGGCATTCCGGTACCTGATACGCAAGCGAAGATCGTCCAAGCGGATGGTGAGACGCCGGCTGCACCAGGTGAAATCGGCGAAATCATCGTTACAGGACCGCAAGTCATGAAAGGGTACTGGAAGCGACCAGAAGATACCCAAGCTGTTTTACGAAACGGTTGGTTGCATACGGGAGACCTTGGCTATATCGGCGAGGATCACTACTTCCGAATCGTCGATCGAAAAAAAGATTTAATCATTGCTTCCGGGTTCAACATCTATCCACGAGAAGTCGAAGAAATCTTATATGAGCATCCGGCAGTCAAAGAAGCGGTCGTCATCGGTGTTCCCGATGTTTACCGTGGAGAGACCGTCAAGGCGTTCATCGTCGTCAAGGATGAGATGACGGTCACGGAAGAAGAACTCGACCAATTCTGTCGAAAACAGTTGGCTTCATTCAAAGTACCGAAGCAGTATGAATTCCGCCAAGAGTTACCGAAAACGTTCGTCGGGAAGATTCTCCGTCGTGTTCTTGTTGAAGAAGAGCGTGCCAAACAACTCGAAGAAAGCAGTTGACAGGATAAAATGGCATGATAGAATAAATATGAATGAACCATCATTCATTTTATGCGTTAGGAGATAGTGGAATGAAACGAACAATGTCAAAGAGTGACCGCATCATTGATGCCGCTGTAAAAGTCATCGCCAAAAACGGCTACCATGGAGCGAAGGTGACTGCCATCGCAAAAGAAGCCGGTGTTGCGGATGGAACGATTTATCTGTACTTCAAGAATAAGGAGCACCTCTTGATTTCGCTCTTCCAAGCGAAAATGGGGAGTTTCATCGAATATTCCGAAGGACAAATCGCGAATTATACGTCAGCGACGGAACAGTTGGCAGCATTGATTGAAGCGCACCTCGAGCAATTATCCGTCGACTATGATTTGGCGGTCGTCACGCAGATCGAGTTACGTCAATCGAACCAAGACATGCGCCAAAATATCGCTGCTGTCTTGAAACCTTACTTGCATCTGATTGATCGGGTCGTCAAGCACGGAATGACGACAGGTGAGTTTTCAAACGAACTCGATTATCGATTGGCACGTCAGATGATTTTCGGAACGAT
This sequence comes from Exiguobacterium sp. BMC-KP, assembly GCF_001275385.1. Classification (NCBI taxonomy): domain Bacteria; kingdom Bacillati; phylum Bacillota; class Bacilli; order Caryophanales; genus Exiguobacterium; species Exiguobacterium sp. BMC-KP. Next base: position 1,536,764 of record NZ_LGIW01000015.1, on the reverse strand, counting down.
CGATGAGGTCGTGACGAGCTGGATGGCAAGTGGATTCAAATATGAGTTGCTTGAGACACGCGACGGGATTCATCGGATGTTGATCAAAGGGCTGAGTTAAGCCCTTTTCATGAAAACAATCATGTAAGCGGATACAAAGGGTGATGGTGAATAGACGACAAGGGGGAGCATGAGATGGAAATCTATGTACTGTTGAAACGCACATTCGATACGGAAGAAGCAATCCAACTCGAGAATGGTCAAATCGATGAGGATGGCGCAGAGTTCATCATTAATCCATATGATGAATATGCTGTAGAAGAAGCAATCCGTGTCCGTGATGCACAAGGGGGAACGGTGACGGTCGTGACGGTCGGACCGGAAGATGCGGACAAGGAATTACGAACAGCACTCGCGATGGGAGCGGATCAAGCCGTTCGTATCTCCATTGAAGATGACATTGAAGAAGCAGATCATTTTACGATTTCTGAAGTGCTCGCTGGTTATTTGAAGGAACAAACGGTTGATCTCGTCATCGCCGGAAACGTCGCAGTCGATGGAGGAAGCGGTCAAGTGGCACCTCGTGTCGCAGAATTGCTTGATATTCCTTACGTGACGACAATTACGAAGCTAGAGCTCGACGGAACGAAAGCTGTCGTGACACGTGACGCTGAAGGGGACACGGAAACGATTGAAACAACACTTCCGTTACTCGTGACGGCGCAACAAGGATTGAACGAGCCACGTTATCCAAGTCTTCCGGGGATCATGAAAGCGAAGAAAAAGCCGCTAGAAGAACTCGAACTCGATGATCTCGAACTTGATGAAGACGAACTCACACCACGTCTAGAGACGATCGAGCGTTTCTTACCACCGAACAAAGCAGCGGGTAAGATTCTTGAAGGTGAACTGAACGAGCAAGTCGCACAGCTCGCATCATTATTACGCAACGAAGCAAAAGTGGTCTAAGGGGGAGAAACGAATGACAAAAGCATTAGTACTCGCAGAATCACGGGATGGCAGTTTACGGAATGTGTCGTTTGAGGCGATCGCAGCAGCACGACGTGTCGCTGACGAAGTCATCGCAGTCCTGATTGGACACGATGTCGCAAAGGATGCGGATGCACTAGCATCACGCGGAGCGGACCAGGTGCTCGTCGTCGAGGATGAGCGTCTTCTACACTACACGCCAGACGGTTACGGACAAGTCTTCCTCGAGTTGATGAACCGGACATCACCCGACGTGCTCGTCTTCGGACATACGTCGCTCGGCAAGGATCTATCACCGAAGATCGCGGCCAAATTGCAAGCCGGTTTGATCAGTGATGTGACGGCGATTGAAGGGGAAGGCGCGGATGCGTCATTCATTCGCCCGATCTACTCGGGGAAAGCGTTTGAAAAAGTCAAAGTCGCAGAAGGCAAGACACTCTTTACGGTCCGTCCGAACAACATCGATCCACTTGAAGCAGGTAGTTCACAAGGGACGGTTGAATCCGTTACGGTCGAACTAAAAGATTTACGTACGATTGTCTCAGACATCGTACGCAAAGCCACGGGTGGCGTTGATTTATCAGAAGCAAAAGTCATCGTCGCAGGTGGGCGTGGTGTCAAGAGCTCAGATGGATTCGCCCCGTTACAAGAACTAGCAGATGTCCTCGGAGGAGCAGTCGGTGCTTCGCGTGGTGCCTGTGATGCGGATTACTGTGACTACGCGCTGCAAATCGGTCAGACGGGTAAAGTCGTTACGCCGGATCTGTACATCGCTTGTGGGATCTCAGGTGCGATTCAACACTTAGCAGGAATGTCGAATGCAAAAGTGATTGTAGCCATCAATAAAGACCCGGAAGCGAACATCTTCTCGGTTGCTGACTACGGCATCGTTGGCGATTTGTTCGACGTCGTTCCGCTATTGACAGCTGAATTCAAAAAAATGCTCGTTCACGGATGAGTTTGAACACCGGTGCCATCGTCATGGCGCCGGTTGTTTTTGCGGATTTTTCGCGTGAGCAGTTTCGTTTGTTGGAAGAGACTGCTATGATATACTCGAATCAATAAAGAGATCACCCATTTTTTTACCGGGTTGATCTACTCATTAGGAGGTTATGATCAATGGCAATCGTACACGCAACTAGCCAATCATTTAAAGAAGAAACACAAGAAGGACTCGTCCTTGTTGATTTTTGGGCAACATGGTGTGGACCATGTCGTATGCTCGCACCAGTTCTTGAAGAACTCGATGCTGACATGCAAGATGTAAAAATCGTCAAAGTTGACGTGGATGCAAACCCAGAAGTCGCTGGAGCATTCCAAGTACAAAGTATCCCGACACTCGTTCTCTTCAAAGATGGACAACCTGTCAACAAAACAATGGGCTTCATGCCAAAAGACGCACTTAAAGAATTCGTTGAAACATCTAACTAATTCTTTTCTGCATATCAAAATGGACCGCTCTGCATAGGCAGAGCGGTCCATTTTTTAATTACATTGGTGAACAAAGTTCGATGAGGTGACCATCAGGATCAAGAACGTACGCAACGACTTGCCCCCATGGTTTTTCAACAGGAGCGAGTACGGTCTCGTATCCCGCCTCTGCGACATTTATATAAAGAGCAGGGACGTCATCCGTGACAAATCCGATCTCTAACGTCTGTTGTACATTTCCACTTGGTATCGCGTAACCCGGTATCAACTGTTGCACATCTTCGCGTGTATTAAAAGCGAGTGTCGTCTGACCGGTTTCGAACTCGATGTAACTACCATGCTCCGCTTTAACGGATAAACCAAGAACGTCTCGGTAAAATGTTAAGGTCCGTGAAGAATCTTCGCTATAAAGAATCGTGTAGCCATATTGAATCATTAAAAGACCTCCTATCAATCTTCAAATAACGAAGCGATGTCTGAAGCGGGCGTTGGGTAAGCGAATCCAGTCTGCTGCATCGAAGTACTTGGAATTCGGTGCTGCATGGCAAACGAGAAGTAGTTTGCTAGTTCCGCTGCATGTACACCGATGAAGTGTGCGCCGAGCACTTGATCATCTTCACCGACAAGGACTTTCGCTCGAGCAAAACTATCTTTGATCCGTGCGTTCGTTTGCCAGGAAGATGTATCAATCAATCGACCACGGTAAGGGATACCGGCCTTTTTCAAAGAGGCTTCCGTTTCGCCGACGAGGGCTAGGTTCGGAGCGGTGAACACGACACTCGGTACCGGAAGTAGCTCCAGTTTCCGATTGTTCCCTTCAAGCATGTTATCAGCGGCGAGCCGTCCTTCCGTTCCAGCGAACGGTGTTAAGGCAGGATTCCCGCTGACAGCGACGTCTCCTGCAGCATAGATATGTTCCACAGAAGATTGGAGATATTCATTGACGTGTATTCCTTTTTCGTTATGCTCAACGCCAATTGCTTCGAGACCAAGCTGGTCGATACTCGCAACACGTCCAGTTGCGTTCAAGACGACGTCGGTCTTCAACACGTCACCGTTAGACAACCGAAGTGAGTCCTCTTCATAGGCGACGACTTCCGCCTCTTTGATGATCGAGATGCCAAGTGCTCGCGTGGCATCGAGTAAAACATCGACCAATTCACTTTCGAATTGTTTTAAAGGGTGAGAACGTAAGACGATCGTGACGTCTGCTCCAGCAATCCGAGCAAGATGTGCGAACTCAAACGAGATATAACCGCCACCGACACAGACGAGTCGTCGGGGAAGTTCTTTCAGTTCAAGAAACTCATTACTAGTTATGAAACGTTCGCTACCGGGTACAGATAATTCGCGAGGACGCAATCCAGTTGCGATTAAAAACTGCTTCCCTTCGATTTCTTCTTCACCAATTCGGAGACGATGCGAAGACACGAAATGAGGTTCGCCGTGGAAATAGTCGATGTCTGTTTCGGCGTACCGTTTTCGTGTTTGCTCAGGAATAGCACGTGTGTATTCATTCTTTCGCTCCATCAATTGGCGCCAATCAATCGAAATCAATCCTTTAACACCATATCCGAGCAAGCGCTCGACAGCATCTTTCGTTTCACTACCTGTTAGTAAGATTTTTTTTGCGTCACATCCGCGTTGTGCGCAAGTACCACCCGGAGTGAAGTTTTCAACGATGGCAACACGTAGTCCTTTTTCAATGAATTTATAAGCCGCTTGATTTCCAGCGGAACCCGTTCCAATCACAATGCAATCATATGTACGCATTTTTCATCCTCCATATGTCATAATCAATGTATGGTATTTACCCGAACGAATAAAACTAAAAACGGTGAAAGGAGACATTTATTTGGGACATCAAGAACATATTAAAGCGAAACTATCCCTTTTACCTGATGAGCCGGGATGTTATCTGCACAAAAACGAATTTGGCGAAGTCATCTATGTCGGAAAAGCAAAAAATCTAAAGAATCGTGTCCGCTCCTATTTCACGGGAGCACATGATATTAAGACGGAACGTCTCGTCGCGGAAGTCCGTGACTTCGAATACATCATCACAGCGAGTGAACTAGAAGCGTTATTGCTTGAGATGACATTGATTAAAAAGCATGATCCGAAATACAATATCATGTTGAAGGACGATAAATCTTACCCGTACTTGAAAATTACGAATGAGACCTATCCACGATTGATTACTACACGTAAGTTAAAAAAAGACGGCGGACATTACTTCGGTCCGTATCCGAATGCGTATGCAGCGAACGAAACAAAACGTCTGTTAGATCGTTTATATCCGTTACGCAAATGTCAGCCGATGCCGAAGAAACTCTGTCTGTATTATCATATCGGTCAATGTCTCGGTCCGTGTGAAATCCCGAATCTTGAGTCGGAACAAAAGGCACTCGTATCGGAAATCCGACGCTTCTTATCGGGCGACACGAAAGAACTCGTTGAAAGCTTGAAGCACAAGATGGCAGAAGCGGCCGAGACGATGGAATTCGAACGTGCAGGAGAATTGCGTGATCAAGTGCGAGCCATTGAGTCGATCATGAACAAACAAAATATGATCACGGCGGATTTGACATCACGTGATGTATTCGGGATTCACGTTGATAAAGGCTGGATGTGTGTCCAAGTATTTTTCCTTCGCGGGGGGAAAATGATCGAGCGCGATGTCTCGCTTTTCCCGATTTATGGTACGCCAGCCGAGGAACTGGAGAGTTTCATCGTTCAATTCTATGAAAAGAACATCAAGCCGAGTGAAGTCTATGTACCACCACTCGTCAATCAGCTTCTCCTCAAAGAGGCGCTTTCAATCAAAATTCACGTTCCGGTCCGAGGATCGAAGCGGAAATTACTTGATTTAGCGACGAAAAATGCTGAAAATGCGATATCTGAACGCTTTGAATTGTTAGCAAAAGATGAGAAACGCACCGTGCAGGCAGTCGAGGAGCTCGCGAATGCAATTGATGTCCATCCATTATCACGAATCGAGATCATCGATAATGCGAACATCCAAGGAGCAGACGCTGTTTCGGCGCTCGTCGTCTTTGAAGACGGTAAACCACTCAAAAAGGAATACCGGAAATTCAAGATTCGGACAGTCCAAGGACCGGACGACTATGAATCGATGCGTGAGATCGTTCGTCGCCGTTATCGGCGATTGTTACTTGAAGGAGCGCGCCTTCCGGACCTCGTCTTAATTGACGGAGGAGTTGGACAGTTGAATGCTGCTTTAGAAGTCATTCAAGATGAACTTGGCTTATCCCTTCCGGTCGGTTCATTAAAAAAAGATGACAAACACCGAACGAGTCAGTTGTTATTTGGAGAAGATGCTCGTCTCATCGAACTAAGTCCTCGTTCAAGTGCGTTTTATCTACTGCAGCGCATGCAAGATGAAGTGCATCGGTTTGCTATCACGTTCCATCGCTCACTCCGTTCAAAAGGAATGACCCGTTCCTTGCTTGATGAGATACCAGGAGTCGGACCGAAACGACGGCAACAGTTGATCCGCCATTTCGGATCGATGCGTAGTCTGCGTCGTGCGACGATTGAGCAGTTGGCAGAGGCGGGATTGCCCGTGAAATTAGCGGAAACCGTTGCCGAATATTTAAGTCAAGCGAATGAAGAATAAAAAAATGCCGTCCTCTTGAAGAGGGCGGCATTTTCAAAAGATTAGTTATTGATGTACTTCTCGTAGTATGAACCGAAGTCGCGCTGGTTCCACTGATGGTAGTGACCTTGAAGCCACTCGAAGGATTGTTCAGACAGTTCCTTGAACGTTTGCGGTACGTTCATGTCACCTTGGCGAAGACCACCGAGAATCGTGACCGAATGATTCAGTGAACTGTTAGCGAACTCAAGCATTTTTTGTCCTTCATACTGTTTTTCAGCGATAGCAAGAAGTGTTTTATAAAGATCTTTCACATGTTCGAGTTGTTTCTTATCGACATCGATTGAATAATGTTTTCCACCGATTTCGAATTTGATTTCGACATCAAGGTCGACCGTTCCAGCCGTTTCGAACATGACATGACGGATCGGATAATGGGCATATGGATAACGATACAAAACGCGTTTCGAACTGACGGCACTTTCACCATCTAGATGAATTAAAGCCAAGTTCGTAAAGCAATACTCATCAGATTTAGATTTAATCAGGAAATAGATTTTTTCGCCGTCTTCATGTAAAACATAATCGTCAGCGGCTGCCTTGTCGAAATCATCAGGGTGAATGACTTGTCCGATATCACTGAATCCTGTTAAATCGGCTGCTAATTTTTTGAACATGTGAAGTTCCTCCTCGCGATTTGTGTACGAATGATTTTACGATCACTTACTGCAAAAGGTTTCAAGTTCTTTTTCGATGTGAGAAACAAGGATTCCTGTCTGGAACTATGTAATAAATCAACCGAGTGGTTCAAGTGGATCTTTTGGATCGATCTGGACCGTAATCTGGATGAGTTCCTTATTCACCTCAGCGTATCCTTCCGCAACACACGCATTAAAACGCGAATGTTGTTCAGCGAGAAAACCAGCTTCGAGTTGGAAATAACCTTGTGGACGTTCGTCTCTCGTCGTTTCAGGCGGAGAAAGAATATACGAAATGACAGTACCTTTCTGTTTCTTGACCTCAAGCATTCCCCAACCTGCTTGTTCGAAGAACGAAGATAACTCGGATTCGTCGACGACAGGGAATTGACGAGCCAAACGCTTGCCTGCCCAGTAAATGACTTGCCGATAATCCGATCCTAAAAGATCGGTCAGCACATAATCTCGGATCAATTCGATACCGAAAAGTGGTGTTTGATTTGGTGTAGCGTCCATCATGATTCACTCCTATCTGAGAACCATTATACCGAGATGATTCTTGTCGGTCATTGTTTTCCTAAAAAAATTTGCAGTTAAATGCAACGGCTCGGGTTGTCTTCTAAAAAGGACAGGAGTAGAATAAGTGATGAAAAGACGAATTTCCTTATGAAAGCGCTTTTCTACCAAAATGCGCCAACGGTTGATTGGCAAACAAAAGGGGGGATTTGGATGGCGAATCATCGTGATTTCGTGAGTCGTAAAATACACTCACTGCTCGGCGTCATTCCAATCGGGTTATTTTTACTTTCGCACTTAACGACGAACTACTTCATCGTACGTGGTGAAGAGGACTTCAATAAGGCCGCGGAATTCGTGGGGAGCGTTCCGTATCGATTGTTCTTAGAGATCTTTGTCATCTTCATTCCGATCATCTTGCATGGTGTCTACGGTGTATACATCGCATTCACAGGTTCTGCGAACACAGGACGTTATACATACTTCCGGAACTGGATGTATGTACTGCAACGCTTCAGCGGAGTGTTCCTCGTCGTGTTCATCACATGGCACGTTTGGGAAACACGGATTGCCGCTGCGATGGGAACAGCAGTCGATGCAAGTATGATGCAGAACATCGTCGATAATGGATTCATGCTCGCGTTTTATATCGTCGGGATCTTGGCGACGACTTTCCACCTAGCAAACGGACTTTGGACGTTCTGCATCACGTGGGGAATCACGCAGTCACCAGCATCTCAACGAGCGATGTCTTACGTGGCAGCACTCGTATTCATCGGTTTATCGTTTGTAGGCGTACGCTCGATCTTAACGTTTGCAGGCGTGTTGTAAGGAAAGGGGAACTGACAACATGGCGAACAAGAATCTTGTCATCATCGGTGGAGGGCTTGCCGGATTGATGGCTACGATAAAAGCAGCAGAGCAAGGCGTACCAGTTAAGTTATTCTCACTCGTACCCGTCAAACGCTCACACTCTGTTTGTGCACAAGGTGGCATTAACGGAGCAGTCAATACGAAAGGGGAAGGCGACTCACCATACCAACATTTCGATGACACGGTATATGGGGGAGACTTCCTCGCAAATCAACCACCTGTTCAAAAAATGGCGGAAGCGGCACCGAAAATCATTCATATGTTCGACCGAATGGGTGTCATGTTCAACCGGACACCGGAAGGGTTGCTCGACTTCCGACGTTTCGGTGGAACATTGCATCACCGGACGGCATATGCTGGTGCGACGACAGGACAACAACTGTTGTACGCACTGGACGAGCAGGTTCGTAAGTTCGAAGCGCAAGGTTTGGTAGAAAAATATGAAGGATGGGAATTCCTTCGTGCAATCATCGATGACAACGGCATTTGTCGCGGAGCGGTCTGTCAAAATCTCCGGACGATGGAAATCGAAGCATTTGCGGCTGACTCCGTCATCCTCGCGACAGGTGGTCCTGGGGTCATCTTCGGAAAATCGACGAACTCGGTCATCAATACAGGACAAGCAGCAGCTGCTGTCTATCGTCAAGGTGCGATCTATGCGAACGGTGAGTTCATTCAGATTCACCCGACAGCGATTCCTGGAGACGATAAGTTGCGTCTCATGAGTGAATCAGCACGAGGCGAGGGCGGTCGTGTCTGGACGTATAAAGACGGTAAACCGTGGTACTTCCTCGAAGAAAAATATCCGGCATACGGAAACCTTGTTCCACGAGATATCGCAACGCGCGAAATCTTCGACGTCTGCGTTAACCAAAAACTCGGCGTCAACGGAGAGAACATGGTCTATCTCGATTTGTCGCATAAAGATGCGAAGGAACTCGACGTTAAACTTGGTGGGATTCTTGAAATCTACGAGAAGTTCGTCGGCGACGACCCACGAAAAGTACCGATGAAGATCTTCCCTGCCGTTCACTATTCGATGGGCGGATTATGGGTCGATTACGATCAAATGACGAACATCCCTGGATTGTTCGCAGCAGGTGAATGCGATTACTCGATGCACGGTGGTAACCGTCTTGGAGCGAACTCACTTCTTTCAGCCGTATACGGCGGAATGGTCGCTGGACCATCAGCAATCGCATATATGAACGAACTTGAGACATCGGTTCATGAGATGAACGAGGAAGTTATCGAAGCGCATAAAATTGAAGAGATCAATCGTTTCAACGACATCTTATCGATGGAAGGTACGGAAAATGCGTATCAAATCCACCGTGAGCTTGGCGAGATCATGACAGATAACGTCACGGTCGTTCGTTATAACGATAAGCTTGAAGAAACCCTTACAAAAATTAAGGAACTCCGCGATCGTTTCACACGCATTTCGGCAACGGATACAGCACGTTGGAGTAACCAAGGGGCATCGTTCATCCGTCAGCTCGATCATATGCTTGACTTAGCAGAGGCAATCACACTCGGTGCGTTGAAACGCGACGAGAGCCGTGGAGCACACTACAAACCGGACTTCCCGGAACGTAATGATGAACAGTTCTTGAAGACGACGATGGCGCGTTATACGAATGGTCATCCGGAAATCTTCTACGAAGACGTCGACACGTCGTTGATTCCACCACGGAAACGCGACTACAGCAAGAAGTCGAAGAAAGAGGTGAAAGCATAATGGCGACACCACTCGAATCATCTACTACGCAAAAATCGGTTCAATTCATCGTCCAACGTCAAGATGGACCAGATGGTAAACCGTATGATGAGGCGTTTGAAATTCCTTACCGTCCAAACATGAACGTCATTTCCGCTTTAATGGAGATTCGTCGAAATCCTGTGAATGCTGCGGGTGAAAAAACAACACCAATCAACTGGGATATGGGTTGTTTAGAAGAAGTTTGTGGTGCTTGTTCCATGGTCATCAACGGTACGCCACGTCAGTCGTGTACGGCGCTCGTTGATAAATTGGAACAGCCGATCCGCCTTCAACCAATGCAGACGTTCCCAATCGTTCGTGACCTCCAAGTTGACCGTCAGCGCATGTTTGATGCGTTGAAAAAAGTCAAAGCGTGGGTTCCGATTGATGGAACATATGATTTAGGTCCAGGACCACGGATGCCAGAAAACAAACGTCAATGGGCATATGAGTTATCAAAATGTATGACATGCGGTGTATGTCTCGAAGCATGTCCGAACGTTAACGATCGTTCGACATTCATCGGACCGGCATCGATCTCGCAAGTCCGTCTATTCAACTCGCATCCGACAGGAGCTTTCCACAAGGAAGAACGTCTTGAGGCGTTGATGGAAGACGGCGGGATCATGCAGTGTGGTAATGCTCAAAACTGTGTTGAAGTTTGTCCGAAGGGAATTCCGCTGACGACTTCGATTGCAGCAATGAACCGTCAGACGACACTTCACTCATTCAAGAAGTTCTTCGGTAGTGACGAAGGACGGACAGGTGAAGCAGTTAGTTCATGATTTATCAAAGAAGGAGCTTGCTCCTTCTTTTTTCATTCAGACAGGAGGAACTCATTGTGCGCGTACCAGCTTATATTCCAGAACTCGAGTCATGGCTTGAACAGATGAAACACGGAACGCGGCTTGACGTCGCCGTCCGGTTCGCGGAGACTGATGCCTACGGTCATATGAATAACCGAGTACCATTCGTCTATTTCGAGGACGTTCGGACATTGATGTTAGAAGAAACCGGATATTCGCTTGCAGACGATGGGATCATCGTCGTTGCGGATGCCCAGTGTAACTACATTCGCCAAGTCTATCCACGGGCGCGTCTCTCTGTCTATGCATACCCGGTACACGTCGGCAGTGCATCGTGTGACGTACATTACGCAGCGTTTGATGAGCAGGAGGAACTGATGTTCACAGGACGGACATCAATGGTCCAAATCGACCGTTCCGGGAAAGCATTCCCATGGAGTGAAGCGTATAAAAATTCCTTGCAGAATCGATTCGAATCCGTTATCATTTGATAATGAGTTCACATATTCGAAAACGACTCACTAGTACGTTATTAGTGAAGGGAGATTTCTTAATCATGGAAAAAACATTCAAAGTCATCGCGGATTCAGGCATTCACGCTCGTCCGGCTACTCAGCTCGTCAACACAGCTTCTAAATTCCAATCAGACATCAACTTGGAATACAACGGGAAGACTGTCAACTTGAAGTCAATCATGGGTGTTCTTTCACTCGGAATCGCGAAAGATTCAGATATCAAAATCGTTGCAAACGGTGACGATGCTTCTGAAGCAATCACGACTCTTTCAGATATGCTGACAAGCGAAGGTCTTGCTCAGTAATCCTGTAATCGTACATTCTCGGACGCCGGTCTTGCACCGTCGTCCTTTTTTGTTACCATAAGAGTAGTGAGAAAGAGGTGGAGAAGAGTGAATCGAGCGATTGGAGTACTAGATTCCGGAGTCGGTGGTTTGACGGTCGCACGTGAATTGATGCGACAGTTGCCCCATGAGCGAATCATTTATGTCGGGGATACTTTACGGTGTCCGTATGGACCACGCCCTGAAGAAGAGATTCGTGAGTTTACGTGGGAGATGATTGATTATCTCGTACAACAAGATGTGAAATTGATCGTAATCGCCTGTAACACAGCAACGGCTGTTGTTTTAAAAGAAGCGCGAGAACGTTTAAATATACCTGTTATCGGTGTCATTGATCCGGGTGCGCGAGCAGCCGTCAAGGTGACGCGTACGAAACGAATTGGTGTCATCGGAACGAAGATGACGATTACAAGCAATTCCTACGAGAAGGCGTTACGCCACGTCGAAGGGCAAGTCGTCGTTGAATCGTTAGCTTGCCCACCGTTCGTTCCGCTCGTTGAGTCGATGCAAACGGATGGTGCTTACGTTGAGCGTGTCGTCGCCAATACGTTACGACCATTGATAAATTATGATATGGATACATTGATTCTCGGGTGTACGCATTATCCGCTTCTAGCAGATGTGATTGGACGGGTCATCGGACCAGGCGTCCAGCTGATTTCTTCGGGAGACGAGACGGCACTTGAGGTAGCAGCACTACTTGATTACAATACGATTTCAGCAGATGTGACACAAATACCGGAACATCGTTATTATGCAACAGGCGATATTCGTTCATTTGATCAGATTGCGACGGACTGGCTCGATCAGCCGATACACGCAGAACGCATCGTGCTTGGAACGGAGGAAGATTAAATGCGAATAGACCAACGAACGGCGGATCGTATCCGACCTGTTCAGTTATCGATTGATATCAATAAACACGCAGAAGGTTCGGTTATGATTGAACTGGGCGATACAAAAGTTCTCTGTACGGCAACCGTCGAAGAAAGAGTGCCACCGTTCTTGCGCGGTAAACGCCAAGGCTGGATCAACGCGGAGTATTCGATGTTACCGCGGGCAACCGCTCAGCGGACAGCACGAGAAGCCGTTCGTGGTAAGCAGACGGGACGGACGATGGAAATCCAACGTCTGATTAGCCGCTCGCTTCGGGCGGTCGTCGATTTAGAAAAACTTGGCGAACGAACGATCTGGATCGACTGTGATGTCATTCAAGCAGATGGTGGCACACGGACCGCATCAATCACGGGTGGTTTTTTAGCACTCGTCCGAGCGGTCGATCAATTGATTCAAGCCGGGAAACTGACGGATACACCCATCAAGGAAGGTATCGCAGCGATTTCGGTTGGAATCGTTGAGTCGAATGTCTTGCTCGATCTTTGTTACGAAGAGGATGCTGCGGCTGAAGTCGACTTCAACCTCGTCATGACGTCATCTGGTAAAATCGTCGAGATGCAAGCGACGGGAGAAGAATCAACATTTTCTCGTCAAGAGATGCTCGATATGCTCGAACTTGGGGAAAAAGGTATTAAGGAACTGATTGAAGCCGGTCGTGATGCACTCGGTGTGTCATGGTGGTATGTAGGAGAAGAAGTGGGGGAACATAGATGAAAATCATCGTTGCAACACATAACGCGGGAAAAGTGAAGGAACTCGAAAGTATGCTCGGGCGTCTCGGTTACACGGTCGAGTCGTTACTTGATCACGCGGATGCACCAGAAACGGATGAGACGGGTGAAACATTCGAGGAAAATGCACTCTTGAAGGCAACAGAAGCTGCAGCGTACTTCGGTCATGCGGTACTTGCTGATGATTCAGGTCTTGAAGTCGATGCCTTAAACGGGGCCCCAGGAGTTTACTCGGCACGATTTGCTGGGCTTGCAAAGTCGGATACGGCAAACAATGCCTTGTTACTTGAGAAATTACACGATCTACCGGAAGAAAAACGGACAGCACGTTTCGTTTGTGTACTTGCTCTCGCAAAACCCACAGGTGAGACATTGACGGTTCGCGGCACGATGGAAGGGCACATCGGTTTTGAGGCGAAGGGTTCGAACGGTTTCGGTTATGATCCGTTATTCGTCACGGAGAGCGGAAAAACTGCTGCTGAGTTGACGAAAGAAGAGAAAGCAATGATTAGCCATCGTGGCAATGCATTGCGTAAGCTCGAACAGGATTTAACTACTTTCTTAGGAGTGTGATGAAGATGAGAGCGTTGATCGTTAGTGATAGCCATGGACTAGAACAAGAATTGCTTACGATTTTCGAACGTCATCAAGACGTGGATGTAGCATTTCATTGTGGAGACTCCCAATTGACGCGTGACATCGAATCATTATATCCATATCGTGTTGTGCGAGGAAATTGTGATTATGGACACGACTTTCCGGAAGAAGTCACGTCAGAGATGGACGGGCGTGCGGTACTTTGTGTTCATGGGCATCGGCAAGACGTCAAATATAGTCTAGATGTTCTGCAGCACCATGCGAACGAAAAGAAAGCTGACATCGTGTTGTATGGTCATTCTCACGTCGCAAAGGCAGAATATCGAGATGGTGTCTTATTCATCAATCCAGGATCGATTCGGATGCCACGCCATCGACCAGATAAGACATATGCGATTCTAGAAGTGGATCAAAACCGTTATTCTGTCGATTTTCTTGATGTAAATGGTGACCCGGTAAATGCGCTCCATCTGGACGGAACATTTTTGTAATAAAATAAATGCAATATTTGTAATGTGATTGACACGAAAGAATTGTTCTAGTATAGTTTATTCGTGTTGACACGTCCCAATAGCTCAGCAGGATAGAGCAACGGCCTTCTAAGCCGTCGGTCGGGGGTTCGAATCCCTCTTGGGACGCTATAATTAAAATAGAGACTGCCCTTACGAGGGTGGTCTCTTTTTTTTATTCCGATTTTCGATTATAATTAAGGTATCATGAACTCGAAAGGGATGAATGCGATGTGGAAGAAAGTTGGAGCAGTCCTAGTACTAAGCACGTTTCTTGCTGGATGTAGTGAGATTTCAAATACAGTCGACGATGCAAAGCAACAAGTGAATGATGTGAAGAATAGTGTTGATTATGCAGGAGAACTCCAAGGGATTGCGAAAGACACGGCACAAGTTACGTCAGATTTATCCGCTTCTTTGAATGAGGCCGCTACAACAGCACGTGAATCGGCGAATCCAGAACAAGCACTGGATCAACAAATCGAGAAGTTGAAGGAAAACGGAACAATTGATCAATTCAATCAAGAACTAGATCAAATCGATCAACGCTTAGCGGGGCTTGAAAATCCACCGCAAGAGTTGCAGAATTTAAGTGCAAAACTGGAACAGTACGTGAATCAGTCGGAAGATATCACACGACTTCTTGAGACAGACGTCTCTCTTGATACGTTAAATCGTCTTGGCATTGAACAAGCAGGGAAACTGCAAGAAGCAATCACGAACTGGACATCTTTACTCGATCCGTTTACGAAATAAGCAGTTTTAGTATAAAGGAGTGACGGAATATGGGGACATCGCGCTGGATGGAACATGAACTCGAAGCAGCACAAGCGCGGATTCTTCGCTTGACCGCTTCTGAGCAAGAACAATTGATTGTGGAATTAGAGACGGATCAACTGACAGGAGAAGATGTCTTATACCGACTCTATATCATTCAACCACTCTTACTGAACGATCGTGAACGATTTGAAACTGTAGCAGAACGATTTCTTAACGTTGAGGGTGTTGAGCAAGTGCTCGCACTCTTTCTTTATGAGCTGGGAGAACGCTATCCGATGAAACTCGCACTGCGCTCGGCATCACCCTACTTACCGTATGGATTGGCGCTTCGATTAGACGAGATCAAACAGCAGATGAGCGTTCGAAAACAAAAGTCGTCTACGGTTCAGACGAGTAACATGACGCAGTGCCCGGTTGCGCCCGGAACAGAGCTGATGCATGTGTTACGACATGGGAATTGGGTTGAACAGATGCGCTGTCTGACGGGTGCTGAATTCGAACGAACACCTTCGCTCATGGAATACATCACAGACAAGTATTTTCATGCTCAAGAGA